>JAHJCM010000154.1 GCA_018812945.1 Gammaproteobacteria bacterium
TGGTACAGTCTTCGACAATATTGCCCTGATCCATGAAAATAACCCGGTCAGCAACCTTGCGAGCAAAACCCATTTCGTGGGTTACGCACATCATGGTCATGCCTTCCTGAGCCAATTCCACCATCACATCCAGCACCTCGTTCACCATTTCAGGGTCAAGCGCCGAGGTGGGCTCGTCGAACAGCATACAAATTGGATCCATCGACAAAGCGCGTGCAATCGCGACCCGCTGTTGCTGACCACCCGACAATTGTCCGGGAAACTTTTCCGCCTGTGCTTTCAAACCTACACGGTCCAATAAACCCAAACCTTTTGCAACAGCCTCTTCTTTAGAGCGCCCCAACACCTTGATTTGCGCCAAGGTCAGGTTCTCGGTGATGGTCAGGTGCGGGAACAGTTCAAAGTTCTGAAACACCATGCCCACACGTGAACGCAACTTGGGCAGATCGGTGCCTTTGGCACCCACCGAAACGCCATCTACGGTGATGGTGCCTTCCTGAAAAGGCTCCAGCATATTCACAGTTTTAATCAGGGTTGATTTACCCGAACCGGAAGGACCACACACCACCACCACTTCCCCTTTCTTGACAGAAGTTGTGCAATTGGTGAGCACCTTGAAACTGCCGTACCACTTACTTACTTTATTGATTTCAATCACAGTGCTCTCCTGTTATCGAATGATTTGAGTTTTTCTCTGGAGCGCTTTGACCAGCATGGACAAGCTGAAACAGATCGCCAGATAAACCAAGGCCACAAAGGTGTACATCTCAACCAACGCGCTGTCGCGCTGCGCAATTTTCGATGCAGCACCCAGGAAATCGGTTACAGACAACACATACACCAGCGATGTGTCTTGGAACAAAATAATGGTTTGAGTCAACAACACCGGAAGCATGTTGCGGAAAGCCTGTGGCAATACAATTTTCGCCATGGTCAAACGGTAGTTCAAACCCAGTGCCTGTGCTGCTGCCACCTGCCCTTTCGGAATACTTTGAATACCCGCCCGCATGATTTCGCAGAAAAATGCGGCTTCAAACATGATGAAGGTGATGTAAGCGGACCTGTCTGGGCCAATTTGTGGCGGGCGTTCATAACCCATCACGGACTGCAAGACCACCGGCACCAGAAAATAGAACCAGAAGATCACCAGAATCAGGGGAATGGAACGCATGAGGTTGACGTAACCCGCTGCGATCATGGCCAGTGGCTTGATGCCAGACAAACGGGCCAAAGCCAACAATGTGCCAAAGAAAATACCGCCCAAACAGGCCACCACGGTGAGCTGCACCGTATAACCCAGACCCTGCATGAGGTACGGCAATGAAGTAGTGATTGCACTGAAGTCAAAATTGTTCATTATTTACCTCCAGTGATGTAGCCGGGCACAGCGGTTCGGCGTTCGACCAAAGCCATGACACGGTTCACCGTCATTGCCACAATCACGTACAACACAGTGGCGGCAATGTAAGCTTCAAAAAACGCAAAGGTGACTTCGCCCATTTCACGGGTTCTGAAGGTGAGTTCAGTCAGGCCAATCGTTAATGCCACCGAGGAGTTTTTAATCAGGTTCATTGCCTCGGAGGTCATGGGAGGAACAATGATTCGGTAGGCCATGGGCAACAACACGAAGCGATAGGTTTGCCCTTCGGTCAAGCCCAAAGCGTAACCCGCGGCACGTTGCCCGCGAGACAGTGACAAAATACCCGACTTGACCTGCTCGGCCACCCTGGACGCTGTAAACAAGCCCAAACAGACTACTGAGGCCAGAAACTGCACAAAGGTGGGGTCTTGTTCAATCGACCAATCTTTCAAGGCCGGGATGAATTCTGGCACCACAAAATACCAGAGGAAAAATTGGACAATCAGGGGGATGTTGCGGAAAATTTCCACGTACGCATTGCCCAGAAAAGCCAAAGGTTTGCTGGAGGCTGTGCGCAAAACACCCATCAAGGAACCCACAGTGAAGGCAATGACGCCCGCAACTGCGGATGTGGCAAGGGTCCACAGCAGGCCGGAAAACAACATTTCCCACCACACCAGGGTTTCGCCTTCCACAATCGGCTGAAAAAACAACAGCCAATTCAGGTCGCTATTCATTTTGGATACTCCCGAGTCAATATTCTCGGCCAATACAAGTAAAAGGCCGGCTCACGTTTGAAACGCACAGCCGGCCCGTGACTAACTAGGGCAGTTTATTTAACGCCTTTGTCGTTTGGATTCGCGAATGCTTCCTTCAACAGCGGAGACATCGGGAAGTTCAGATTGACATCCTTGGGAGGGATCTTGCTCATGAACCACTTGGTGTAAAGCTTTTCAGCTTCACCAGACTTGATCATGCTATTTACAGTCTCGTCGACCAATGCCTTGAACTGAGGATCATCCTTGCGCAACATGATGCCGTAGGGTTCTGTTCGCAGAATTTCTGGCAAGAACATGAACTCATCGGGGTTTTTGCTTTGAGCAACCAAACCGGCAATCAGAATATCGTCCATCACGAAAGCCTTGGCACGGTCATTGGCCACCAACAAGAAGCTTTCAGCATGGTCTTTGCCGTAAATTTCCTTGAAGTTGATGTTTGCACCCTTTTCGTTCTGCTTGATCAACTGAACTGAAGTGGTGCCTGAAGTTGTCGCGATGGGCTGACCATCCAGATCGGCCAGTGACTTGATGCCACTGCTTTTCTTCACGACGACTTTCACGCTGGTGATGAAGGTGCTGTTTGCGAAAGAAACCTGTTCCTGACGGGCCACAGAGTTGGTGGTAGAACCACATTCCATGTCGATGGTGCCGTTTTGCAGCAACGGGATGCGGTTTGCAGAAGTAACTGGTTGCAATTGCACATTGAGGTTTGGCATTTTCAACTTGGCCTTGACCGCCTCAACAACCTTGTTACACATGTCCATGTGGTAACCAATAGGCTTCTGGTTGTTGTCCAGGTATGAAAATGGAACGGAGGACTCACGGTGACCCACCACGATGGTTTTGGTCTCGGAAATCTTTTTCAAAGTACCCGTGAGATCTTGGGCAACTGCGGGCTGAACAGCGGCTACACTGGCCACGGCCAACGCTGCTGCGAGGAGATTCCTTTTCATTTTTGCTCCTTGAATGAAAAAATTAAGCACAAACTGTGCACA
>JAHJCM010000155.1 GCA_018812945.1 Gammaproteobacteria bacterium
GGGCTTGAAGCAGCAAGCCGGCTTGGCCGATCGGATTACAACAACTTGATTGTGTTCTCCAGCCTCTCCAAGCGCTCAAACGCACCGGGGTTACGTTCGGGCTATGTGGCAGGCGATGCGGACCTGATCAAGGCATTTCTTCGTTACCGCACCTACCACGGCTCGGCCATGTCGACCACCATTCAAATGGCCAGCGTGGCGGCCTGGAACGATGAAGAACACGTCGCCGAGAATCGTCGCCTGTATACCGACAAGTTCAAAGCGTTCAGCGCTATTCTTGAGGGCAAGCTTGATCTACACATTCCACCTGCCGGCTTTTACTTTTGGGCTGATGTGGGGCAAAGCGACACCGAATTCGCCAAGAGGCTATTTGCGCAAGCCCATGTTACCCTGTTGCCCGGAAGCTTTTTGGGTCGTGAGGTGAATGGTTTTAACCCTGGTAGCAACCATGTGAGAATTGCGCTGGTGGCCAGCCTGGCCGAATGCAATGAAGCCGCCAATCGAATCGCACAACAAATTTAAAAACAATCTCTGACACAGGAAATCACCATGACAACAAACCATCAATCCATTATCGAAGCCGCTTGGGAAAACCGTGCAGACATTTCTCCATCCTCAGCGCCAGCCGATGTTCGTGCTGCTGTTGGCGACGTACTGGAAAAACTGAATACAGGTGAACTGCGTGTTTGCTCCAAAGAAAGTGGTGAGTGGGTTACCCACCAGTGGATCAAAAAAGCCGTGCTGCTTTCTTTCCGCCTGGAAGACAACAAGCCCATGGCTGCCGGTGGCTTCACACAGTTTTATGACAAGGTGCCCACGAAGTTTGTCGATTACACTGAAGAAGACTTCAAGAAAGGTGGATTCCGTGTAGTACCGCCTGCCGTGGCCCGCCGTGGCAGTTTCATTGCCAAAAATGTCGTGCTGATGCCCAGCTACGTGAACATTGGTGCGTATGTCGACGAAGGCACCATGGTGGACACTTGGGCCACTGTGGGTTCATGCGCACAAATCGGTAAAAACGTCCACTTGAGCGGTGGCGTAGGCATTGGTGGCGTGTTGGAACCTCTACAGGCGAACCCCACAATCATCGAAGACAACTGTTTTATTGGCGCACGTTCTGAAGTTGTAGAAGGCGTAATCGTTGAAGAAAACTCCGTGATTTCCATGGGCGTTTACATTGGCCAGAGTACAAAAATTTACAACCGCGAAACAGGTGAAGTGACTTACGGCCGAATTCCAGCCGGCTCGGTTGTAGTCAGCGGTTCACTGCCAAGCGCTTGTGGCAAGTACAGCTTGTACTGCGCGGTGATCGTCAAGCGTGTTGATGCAAAAACACGCGCGAAAACCGGCATCAATGAATTGCTGCGCAACGCAGAGTAAAGGAGCACCCGACAGAATGACAGCCAAGGTATATGGAATCCCGAACTGCGACAGCGTAAAAAAAGCGATTGCATCCCTGAAATCGAATGATGTGGAAATTGTTTTCCATGATTTCAAAAAACATGGTGTACCCGCGTTGCTGCTCGACGAATGGATCAGTACCTTCGGGTTGGATAAAGTCATCAATCGCAAAGGCACCACTTGGCGTGGTCTGGACGAAAGCCTGCAAGGCAAAGCCCAGTCACCCGAGGGTGCCAAAGCCCTTCTGTTGGAATACCCCAGCATTATTAAACGCCCGGTCGTCGAATTAAACGGCGTACTCACCATTGGGCAAACCGATTTCAGCCAAGGCAATTCATGAATCAGGATTACACCGCACACATTGCAGTCGACCCCAAAGAACTACTCACCGTTCGCGACTGGGTGCGGTTTTATGTCAGCGAAATGCGCCGTGGCCAGGTGTTTTTTGGCCATGGCTCCAGCAACGCATTTGATGAAGCCATTTATATGGTGCAGTCGGCGCTCAGTCTGCCAATTGGTGACGTAGGGCCGTTTTGGGACGCACGTGTCACCATTCAAGAAGCCAATCGACTGACACGTTTTATTACGCAACGTGTAGCTGATCGCAAGCCAGCCAGTTACATCACTGGCGAGGCCTGGTTGCAAGGGCACGCCTTCAAGGTCGACGAACGGGTCATCATCCCGCGTTCTTTCATCGCTGAACTGCTGGCCGACCAATTAACGCCCTGGGTGAATGCCCCTGAAATGCCATTCGAGATTCTTGACATGTGCACAGGATCAGGTTGCCTTGCGATTCTGGCTGCATACGTGTTTGAAAATGCGCAGGTTGATGCCGTCGATTTGTCAACTGAAGCCTTGAGTGTCGCGCGCGAGAACATACAGCTGCATGAGATGAAGCGGCGTGTTCATGCCATTGAATCTGATTTGTTTTCAAACCTGAATGGCAAGCAATACGATTTCATCTTGACCAATCCGCCTTATGTCAATGAGGCCTCCATGAAAAAGCTGCCCCCAGAGTATCTGCATGAGCCGCGCATGGCTTTGGCCGGTGGCGACAGCGGTATGGATCTGATTCAGGATATTCTTAAACAAGCCCCCAAACACCTGAAAGACGGCGGTTTTCTGGTGGTTGAGCTTGGCAATGAAAAACTGCATTTCGAAGCCGCTTTTCCGCATTTAAATCCCATTTGGCTTGAAACCTCGGCAGGTGACGAACAGGTGTTTTTGCTCAACAAAGAAGACTTGGTCTAAACCCATTCAATGATTCAAATCAACAACCTCAGCATTGCACGGGGCAGCAAGCCTATTTTAACCAATGCTGAACTCACTCTGTTTCCCGGTGAAAAAGTGGGGCTTATTGGTCACAATGGCGCTGGTAAATCCAGTTTTCTAAGTGCCCTTCTTGGCGAGCTTCACATTGATCAAGGCAGTATCGACCTGCCCAAGGTGTGGCGACTTTCCTGGATTGATCAGGAAGTAACAGCAAACCACCTCAGCGTGATTGATTTCGCCCTGGAAGGTGACCGGGCCTTGCACGAAGTGCGCCAAAAAATTCATGCCGTTGAAGAAAGCGGCGACATGGAGCAACTTGGCCACTTGTATGAAGAACTTGAGAACCTGGATGGCTACACTGCTGAAGCGCGTGTGGCCACCATTCTTCACGGCTTGGGGTTTAAAACAGAAGACCTTCAACGCAAAGTTGGCGAATTTTCTGGCGGCTGGAAAATGCGCTTGAACCTTGCCAAAGTGCTTGGCTCAAGGGCCGACCTTATTTTGCTGGACGAACCCACCAACCACCTGGATATCGAAGCGGTGGTGTGGCTGGAGCAGTGGATCAAGCAAGTCAACAGTACGGTTATTCTGGTTTCACATGACCGTGATTTTCTAGACGAGGTGTGTACCCACACCGTGCACCTGAACAGCGAAAAACTGACCAAGTACACGGGTGGCTATTCGGCGTTTGAGCGTGCTTTTGCCGAGCGTGCAGACCAGGTTAGCCAGGCCAACAAAAAGGCTGCTGGTGAAATGGAAAAGCTGCAAAAATTTGTGGATCGTTTCAAGGCGAAAGCCAGCAAGGCCAAACAAGCACAAAGCCGGGTAAAGCGACTTGAAAAGATCAAGTTGATTGAAACTTTGCAAGTAGAACCCCATGTGGCAATTCCGTTTATGGAACCCCACAAAAGTCCAGACCCTTTGGTGGTGCTGAATCGAAGCGATTGTGGCTATGAAGGTGCAACGCCCATTCTAAAAAGTATCAGTCTTGAACTTCGCCCTGGCGACCGTATCGGTCTGTTGGGTGCCAACGGAAATGGCAAAACCACCTTGGTTAAAACATTGGTGGGCGAGCTCAACATGTTGGGTGGTGAGCGGGTTGAGGGCAAAGGCCTCGTTTACGGGTACTTCGCGCAAGACCAAATTGAATCGCTTGACATGAACGCCACCCCCTTGCAGCACATGTCACGTCTTGAGCGACAAATTTCCGAGCAAAAAGCGCGTGAATTCTTGGCACGCTATCACTTTAGAGACGACAAAGTTCGTCAATTGGTTGGCAGTTTTTCGGGCGGTGAAAAGTCGCGTTTGGCTTTGGCCCTTTTAGCCTACAAACGCCCCAACCTGCTATTGCTGGATGAGCCCACAAACCACCTGGACATTGCGACTCGCCAAGCCTTGGCCAGCAGCCTTCTGGAATTTGAAGGAGCCCTGGTGATGGTTTCTCATGACCGGCATTTGCTGGAATCTATTACTGATCGCTTTTGGCGCGTTCACCAAGGTGCCGTGACCGAATTTGACGGCGATCTGGATGACTATGCGGATCTGCTGCGCAAAGAAACCAGTGCGGAAAATCGCAATGCAAAACAAGGCAATTCGAACAACAAACCTGTTGCAGTTGTGGCAGCACCCATAGACAGGCAAGCTGTGAACCAACGAATCAAACAATTGGGCAATCAGGTTAAAAAACTTGAAAAGCTAATTGAGACTGATCAACCCAAAATGGCCAAACTTGATCAAGCTTTGGCCAAATGCGACTACAGCAAACCCGACGATTCGAAAAAAGCCACGGAACTGCACCATGAGCGCAACTTGATCGCCGCTCGCCTAGAGAACGTGGAAACTGAGTTGCTTGAACTGATGCTTGAGATTGAGCAACTGGAAGAGTCCCTAAGCGTGTCGTGAACAGCAATGTGATTGCTAATCCAGAATACCTTCCTCACTTAAGAATTCGCGCCATGCATTTGAATTAAAGCAAAGTGCGGGGCTAAGCACCTGGCTGTTCAAGTTCACCAGGTTTTCACGAAGTAACTGGCGCTTATCGGCGCCCGCGATCTCGCACATTTTTGCGCGCACATGACTTTTGACCACATCGGGCACGCAAAGCGTTGCTCTAAACTCCAGGTCATGTAACTCATTGCCAAGTACCTGCTCCAGCAGTTCCAGTGAAGACTGCGCCGGGGTCAACTGGCCCTGTTTGGCATCCTGAAAGGCCAATTCAATCAAGCCAATTTGACTTCGCAACAACAAAGCATCGATCGTTCGGTGCAACTCCAGTGATTTGTTCCGCGACTCGACCAAACCCAGATAAGATGCAGGCAATTTCCAGCTGGGAATGTCGGCCCGATTGATCAACTCAAGACTGATTTTTAGAGACGATCGATACACAGGGTCGATCAAACCGGTGTTCATGTTATGGGCAGACGAATTCAGGTCGGCGTCAAAGTCTTGTTCATCATTTCCAATCAATGACTCCAATACCCGATGGCTACCCACTGACGCTGATGCGAGCTCTCCTGAAAACGCCAAGACGTGTTCCCGGCTGATGCTCGCTACATCCATCGGCTGAGAATTGTTGGCACGACGATCATCGTGTCCGTGCTCATCAACCCCAAACGGAATGTTTGCTTTTTGAGCTGAATACCGTCGATAAAGTAACAAAGTAATCATCAACAGAACCGCTGCACCCAACGATACCGGCAGCAGCCAATCTTGCAGGTTACGGTTCGCAACTGTTTCCCCAGTGTATTCATTCAAACCAAGCCCGCCAGATATATCGGTGGTTTCCCTTCGGCTTTCAATGAGCCCGGCGCCAAACAAATCAGTATTAAGCGATGCCACCTTCACAACTTCATTGTTACTTGCCGCCTCGTCATTTTCTGGTGTCGTTAAAACAACCTCGGGAGTTTCGCCCAATGCTTGCTGAGGCTTTATTTCATGTCGCTTGTCTTGGGTCATCCATGCTGGCTTGCTGTCAAACTGTGGTACTGGTGCTTTTCTGGAATTGGCCAACAACGAAGAACCTTCAGGGTCAAAAGCAGATTCTTTGCCAGCAGTGTTTACGTTAATCGCATTGCTCTGTTCAACCCCACCCTGTTTCAACAGCAATGTCCATTTTGTACTGAACACGATCAATGGGCACTCCGACACCAACTCCATTTCAACCACTGCGTCCTCAACAGGTGCTACCGACTTGAATTCAAGCAAGCCTCCTCGGCGAATCGTTGGGTCAAAATTCACCAGTACCTCTCGCGAAAGGGTACTTTCATAACTGCCCGGATTATTTCCCGAAGCATATATTCGAGCCTTCAGGCATGTGGATCGCAATTGCGATTCAGCTCCTTCTGGCATGTTGCTGAGCGTACTTTTCAGATTCAGGATTTGACCAATTTGCTGAATTCCCACTGGTGTGGAAATTTCAAGGCTGTGCCCCGGCAGGGGAAACAGCGTCAATAAAGCACAGAGAATCGAAAACACCGAAAGGTGAATTATTCGAGCGGCTTGTGTCCAGAAAATCGGCATCTCTACTCTCGGTTCAATTGTTCCTGTTAGCGTAAGCATACGCATGACCACATTCAGTGAGGTATCCTTGAAATGACCTAGCACGAACGTGTTAGCCCATTTGCATCACTGGAGAGCGTTGATTGAATACTGCGCAAAATGAACCGATTCAGGTTTACACTTGGACAACTCCCAATGGCTACAAAATCCACATTGCCTGCGAGGAAATGGGTCTTCAATGGAAACCTATTCCAGTTGATATTGGCAAGGGCGATCAATTCAAGCCCGAGTTTTTAAAATTCAGCCCCAACAACAAAATACCGGCGATTATTGACCCGCATGGCCCTGACGGAAAACCACTCGAATTGTTTGAAAGCGGTGCCATTCTGATTTACTTGGCCGAGAAAACCGGCAAGTTTTTCGGTAACAGTCACCGAGAACGCCTATCGATCATTCAATGGTTAATGTTTCAAATGGGTGGCGTTGGTCCGATGCTGGGGCAGGCACATCATTTTCGGATTTACGCGCCTGAACCGATTGAATATGCTATCAATCGATACACCAATGAGGCCAAAAGGCTCTATGAGGTTATCAACAAGCAGCTCAACGAATTTCCTTACATCGCAGGGGAAAACTATTCCATTGCCGATATGGCTTTGTATCCTTGGGTTTATCGCTGGCAGCGCCAGGGAATAGAACTAAGCGCTTATCCCGCAGTGCACAAATGGTATGAAGAACTAAGTGCCCGACCTGCTGTTATCAAGGCCTTGAATGTAAATCTAGAATGACTGTTCTTATCAATCCTTAAACTGTTCAGTACACTACGGTCAATTTTATAAAAACAGAAATTTGGGAGACCTCCTTATGGCGAACATCGCCACTTTCTTGTTTCAACATGACGACACCCCCAATCGCGTGTTGTACCGTCAGTTCATCGACAACGAGTGGGTTGATTTTAAAGCCCGGGAAATGATTGATCTTGCACGTTCCTGGCAGGCTTTTTTTCGATCCATGGGCTTACAGCCCGGCGACAGGGTTGCCATTTGCCTGAAGAACAGTGTTCACTGGGTGGCGTTTGACCAGGGTGCAGTGGCCATGGGCCTTGTTTCAGTGCCGCTGTATGTGGATGACAACGCCAGCAACATTGCCTATTGCATTCAGGATTCCGGATCGCGCGCAGTGGTTGTTGAAAATGACCGCATTGCCCGCAACTTGTTGAAAGAGAACCTGAAAGACGTTCGCGTGTTGTCGATCAAATCAGACATCGAAAAAGAAGCCGATGGCGTGGAAAATGCGGCCCATGTGCTGAAAAGTCTGGATAAAAAGCTGGAGCCTTTCGAACTGCTCGATCTTGAGCAAAACACGCTGGCCACAATTTGCTACACCTCGGGCACATCGGGTCGCCCTAAGGGAGTGATGTTGTCGCACAAAAACGTGATCGCCAACGTAGACAGCTGCTTCCAGTTGGACATTGCAAAGCCGGAAGACGTATTTTTGTCATTTTTGCCCATGTCGCACATGTTCGAGCGCACAGGTGGTTACTACCTGCCCCTGCGTGTGGGTGCAAAAGTGATTTACGCGCGTGGTATAAACCAATTGCCAGAAGACCTGGCAACCCAGGCACCCACGGTTCTGTTTGCCGTACCGCGCATTTTTGAAAAGTTTTACGGCCGCATTCAAGCCTCTGTCAAAGACTCTCGCTTCAAGCGAAAGGCATTCGAAAAGCTGGTGGATGTGGGCTGGCGGATGGAACAGGGCAAAGGTGGCATTGTCGATCACTTTCAGCTCCCTCTTCTGCGCGCCAAAGTGGCTCAACCTATTCTGGAAAGGCTGGGCGGTCGCTTGCGTTTGGCTGTGGTGGGTGGTGCGGCACTAGATAGCACAATTGCCAAAGCCTTTATCGCCATGGGGCTTCCCATTCTTCACGGCTACGGCATGACTGAGGCTTGCCCGGTCATCTCGGTCAACCGTCCCGAAGGCAATGTGCCCGAATCAGTGGGCCCCGCTCTGCCCAATGTGGAGGTCATGCTGGGCGAAAATGACGAATTGCTGGCACGTGGTCCCAACATCATGTTGGGGTATTGGCAAAACGATGAGGCCACAAAAACAGCGATCGATTCAGACGGTTGGCTGCACACGGGAGATGTGGCTGAAATCAAGGACAAACGAATTTATATTCGGGGTCGAATCAAAGACATCATGGTGTTGTCCAACGGCGAAAAGTTTTCCCCGCAGGATGCCGAAATGGCCATTATTGGTGACGATGTGTTCGAGCAAATTGTATTGATCGGCGAAGGTCGACCTTTCATTGGCATGATTGCGGTCACTGCCAACTCCAATGAAAAAGAACTGATCAAACGAGCCAATGAGCGTTTGCAGCATTTGCCGCGCTACATCCGTGTGCGCCGCATTATCACCACCAAAGAACCCTGGACCGTCGACAATGGTCTTTTAACGCCAACCCTCAAGGTAAAACGCCTGAAGGTGATTGAGGCGTTCAAGGATCGAATCAACGACCTTTACGCAGAAGGCATGGGGGATTGATTGAGATGATGCACCTCACCCGGGTGCTGAAAAAAGCCCACTTTGACGTGGGTTTTTTTTATTCTGCAGGCAGATCGTCGTGATCGTAAGTATCTGATCCAATTCGGGCCAGGAAATCTGCTGCCCTTTCTGGTGGGGGGCAGGTCGAGCGCAGCCCATCAATGTAGGAAAACAAATCTTCAGAAATGTTTTGCCACATCGGATCGAGCACTACATCAACGCCCTCGTGGCGCAACAGTTCGGCTGCACTTGAAAAAGCACCATCTCCGGTCAGCAAGACCACCTGTTGAACCTGTCGTTTGTAGGCCAGAGTCGCCAGGTCTACACCCATTCTCAATTCAATCCCCTTGGGGTGGGAATCAGGGGTGAAGTCCTCATCGGCCAGGTCGTCTACGGTAATGCGTTTGCCAAGCAAATCTGCTAGGGCATCCTCATTCAGTTTCCAGGTATCTGCTTCGCGCGCTTCACCCAGCTTCACCGCCAATTTCCGTTTTCTTTGCAATTGACGCTGAAACGCCACCCGGAATTGCCCTTCTTTGGATTTTGACAAATCAATTTGTTGCCTGGAAACCGGCAATGTTACACGTTGCGTGAACACGGGCGTGTCGTAGAAAAAAATGCGGAACAAGTGGCGCTTAGGCTGATTGCGTTCAAACAAATGAGCGGCTGATAAACGCCACACTAGGTCTGCCATGACTTTTGCATCATGGTGGACTGAACTTGGGAATATTTGGCGAATTCTGCGTATAAAGAACGGACCATCCACCAGGATAGCTGTAAGCATATAAGCCTTTGATAAATATATAAATAATTAAAAAGCCAATTTCATTTTGGCATTAGGAAATAATCATCCAAAGCTATAGTACCACCGAATATCCGTCAAAAATAGCGATGGCAGCACCCATTAAGAGGGAGAAACTTGCACTACAAAATAAGCAATACACATACAATCAATAAGTATTGTACTTACAACCACTTATTGCCCTAAAGCCCAATGGTGCGGAGGAAGAATTGAGCAAGAACACGGACAGTAGCTTGAGCGACACCGCCAGAAAACAAGACAAATACTGGCTTTATATTTTGTCGAACAACAAACCCAATGGCCCACTTTACCTGGGGGATACCAACTGTCTTGCCACGCGGATGGATGAACACCTGCAGGGGCTTCGTCGTGATTATGCACACTACCATCGACTTGATCGCCTTGTTTACTTCGAAGTCTGGACTGACCATGACAAATTCGTGGCCCGACTTCGCCGAGTGCGGAACTGGCCACGCGACATGCGCCTGTTGTTGATTGAGTCCTTAAACCCCGATTGGGACAATTTGCTGCCCCAATTTTTGAATGAATATTCAGCTAAAAGAATGGGAGAACCTGCGAAGAACCAGGAAAAAGCAGCGTAAGCAAATTATTTGTGAAATTGGTATTCCAAATTCCGGGTTCAGCGTTAACAATAATTGAACCTTCTCTTGTAACTGCACACAAATCAGTATGGTTTTCGGTTGCTGATTGTTTGTGAAGTCAAGGGAATTTGGTTAGAGCCTCGGTATGAATCTGAATAACTCCGAGCCCAGTACCAATAACATTGCAGCATGTTTTTCAGGAGTTCATCATGAGTTCGATTGCAGAGCGTTTGACTCGGTCTTATTGCCTGTTCCACTGGTTACAGGTTAAGCCTATTCCGGATCAAATTCGTTCTAGCATTGCTTACAGTACACTTGAGCAGGAACTCCTGGCGCTTAAGGTAAAACCTGAAGATTTAGCTGCAGTTGGTTCAGATGTAACGGATAATTTCGAAGAATCCAGACTGGCATTTATGGTTCGCTACAGTGGACTTACCTGGTCAACCTGCTCCATCTTCTGTGATGCTATTGAAAACAACAGCTGGCTTCAAAACGGTACTCCATTGCTGGTTCAGTTCACCGGCGTGGATGCGAGCGGCCAAGTTGGCTTGCCCAAAGTAGCTTTGGGCGATTTCATGTTCCTGAAACCCAGCAATGTCTGGATTGATGACAACCGTGTTGTGTCATTTACCGTTCGCTGGAACAAACACGAAACCCGCCGCATGGAGCGCTTTATCCGCCTGGCTTCTGCCCGCCACGGTCTTGAAGCGACAGTTAGCAACATAGCGCAAAGCGAGAAGTTCATCGCAGCCATCAAGGCCACGGTTGGCGCGCAGTAAACTGCTCGCTTGGCAATCAACAGCCAGTGTTTGATCGGAAAGGCACCTTCGGGTGCCTTTTTAGTTGATAAAGTATCCAGATGCAAAAAGCCAAACCTGCCACTACAGCCCTGTACGACCTTATCACAGGCGACGAAGACGCACGCGTTTGCAAAGACATTCCTGATGAATCCTGCAAACACCAACCCTTCAATTTTTTTCTGCACTTACTTGGCAACTTTTTCACCAAATTGGCTGACGAAATAGCCAGTGCACGCTTGGTGTTTCCATGGGTTCTTGGCCTGTTGGGAGCGCCCATGCTGCTAGTGTCTTTGGCCGTGCCCATTCGCGAGTCGGGTGTGCTGCTTCCACAGCTGTTTATAGCCGCAAAAATAAGGGCCGTAGCACTGAGAAAGTATGTTTGGTTGTTCGGCGGCTTGCTCAGCGGCTTTGCCCTATGGGCATGCGGGTTTGCGTTATTCCTTGATTTGAAGGCAGAAAATGCGAGTTGGCTGGTGTTTGCCGCCCTGTTGGTGTTCAGTTTTGCACGGGGTATATGTTCAGTTGCAGCCAAAGACGTACTGGGAAAAACCGTCTCGAAATCGCGGCGCGGCACGCTTATGGGCCTGGCCACGAGCGTTTCGGGGCTGTTTACCTTGCTCTTGGGGCTCAATCTGGGTTTCTACAATCAAATCAAAAACAATGAATTGATCCTCGCCAGTCTTTTTGGCATTGCTGGGCTGTGCTGGATTGTCGCTTCTTTCGCGATTTGGGCGATCCGGGAAGAGCCAGGCGCAACCACAGGCGGCGGCAATGCGGGCATTGAGGCTTTGAAATCGCTTCGTTTATTGAAAGAAGACAAATCTTTTCGCAATTTCGTGATTGTTCGCACCCTGTTATTGAGCGTGTCACTGGGCGCCCCCATGCTGATTATTCTTGCCCAGGACGCCCTGAGCAACGCCGCGTTGATCGGCCTGTTTTTGATCGTTTCTGGTCTGGCCAATACCGCGTCGGGCTATTTGTGGGGACGTTTGGCCGATTATTCAAGCCGCACCTTGATGGCAATCGCCAGTGCAATCAACGCCGCGGTATGCATTGCTGTACTGCTGGTTTTGAAATTTGAAATTGAATTCAGCGCCTTGGTGCTGTTTCCCGGCGCTTATTTCCTGACTTCGGTGTGCCTGGCGGGTGTGCGTTTGGGTAGAAAAACCCTGCTTGTGGACATGGCCACTGCAGAAACCCGCTCTGCTTATGTGGCTGTCAGCAACACGGCGATCGGGTTTCTAATTTTGATTATGGGGGCGGTGGTCAGCCTGCTGGCAGGGCAAAGCACACACGCCATGTTGTGGACCTTTAGCGTGCTGTCTGCACTGGCCGGCGCGCTGTGTCCCCTGCTTCTGCCGACACAACAGGCTTGAAAGCCAAAAGTTGGGCAATTTTATGGCTGAAGTACAGCTTTTCCGCCCATGTAGGGCTGAAGAACTTCAGGCACCTTTACCGAGCCGTCGGCTTGTTGATAATTCTCAAGCACCGCCACCAAGGTACGCCCAACCGCCAAGCCTGAACCATTTAAAGTATGCACAAACTCGGTTTTACCTGCCTCGTTTTTAAAGCGGGCTTTCATGCGACGCGCCTGGAAGCTTTCACAGTTCGAACAAGACGAAATTTCACGGTAAGTATTTTGGGCAGGCAACCACACTTCAATGTCGTGCGTGCGGGTAGAGCCAAAGCCCATATCACCAGTACACAGAACGATAACCCGGTAAGGAAGCCCCAGCTTTTGCAGAATATTTTCCGCGTGCTGGGTCATTTCATCCAGTGCCGCATAGGAGTTTTCCGGGTTCTCAATGCGCACCATTTCTACTTTGTCGAATTGGTGCTGGCGAATCAGACCACGGGTGTCACGGCCATAGCTACCCGCCTCCGAGCGGAAACAGGGTGAATGTGCGGTCATTTTGATGGGCAAATCGCCTGTTTTCAACATTTGGTCAGCCACCAGGTTGGTCAAGGTCACTTCTGCGGTCGGAATCAGATACAGAGGTTCAGAAGTTCCCTCTTCTCCGCCTTTCTTGACTGAAAACAAGTCATCAGCAAACTTCGGAAGCTGTCCGGTGCCTTTCAGGGTTTCGCCACGAACAATGTAGGGTGTGTAGTGTTCGGTGTAGCCGTGTTGCTCGGTGTGGGTATCGAGCATGAACTGCGCCAATGCCCGATGCAGTTTGGCGATTTGCCCCTTTAACACGGCAAAACGTGAACCTGACAAATTAGCAGCCGTTTCAAAATCAAGGCCAAGTTTCTCGCCCAAATCCACATGGTCTTTCACCTGGAAATCAAACTGGGCTGGTGTACCCCAGCGGCGAAGTTCAACGTTGTCTTCCTCGGATTTACCTGCGGGCACTGATTCATGCGGCAGGTTTGGAATGTTCAACAAAAATGCGTTGACCTCTTCTTGCAAAGCACTCAACTCGGTTTCATTGCGTTTCAATTCATCACCAAGGCCGGCCACTTCCTCCATCACGGCAGAAACATCTTCACCCTTGGCTTTCAGCTGACCAATTTGCTTGGACATGCTGTTGCGCTTGGCTTGCAGCTCTTCGGTGCTGGTTTGTAGTTGCTTGCGTTTGCCTTCCAGTTCGTTGAACTGCGCAATGTCGAGGCTGTAGCCACGTTGGGCCAGTTTTTCGGCCACATTGGTCAAGTCTTTGCGAAGCAATTGAATGTCTAACATGAAAATTTCTCGGAATGCAGTTGGAGTGGATAGCGGTGATGGTACTAAACTTCATGCCCAGTGAGGGTGACATGGGGCGCTTCTTACTTTTTTTGACGGGCTTCGGCATTGCGCTGTGCAAGCCAACTCAGCTTTTCGGCAATTTTACCTTCGAGTCCACGATCAGTGGGCCGATAAAACTGCGGCGTTTGCATACCCTCGGGCCAATAGCTTTCTCCCGCGGCATGTCCAGCTTCCTCGTCGTGGGCATACCGATAGCCACTGCCATGTCCCAGTTCTTTCATCAGCTGGGTGGGTGCATTGCGCAAGTGCATTGGCACGGGCATGGAGCTGCTTTGCTTCACGTGTGCCATCGCTTGTTTGTAAGCGTTGTAACCCGCATTGCTTTTTGCCGCAATCGCTAGGTAAAGCACGCATTGGGCCAAAGCCAATTCACCCTCGGGGCTACCCAGCCGTTCATAGGTCTGCGCCGCTTCATTGGCGATGGTAAAAGCTCGGGGATCGGCCAAACCGATGTCTTCCCAAGCCATGCGCACAATTCGGCGGGCCATGTAGCGCGGGTCTGCTCCGCCATCGAGCATGCGGCAAAACCAGTAAAGGGCTGCATCGGGGTCAGAGCCACGAACCGACTTGTGCAAGGCCGAGATCTGATCGTAAAAGGCATCGCCCCCTTTGTCGAAACGGCGAATTTGTGAGGGAGCAATTTGCTTCAAAGCTGGTAAATCAAGGCAGCTCAGGCCCTGTGCCTTGATTTGAAGAAGCGTAATTTCCACCAAATTCAGAAAACGGCGTGCATCCCCATCGGCATAGGCGCACAAAGCATCGAATGCATCGTCCTCAACCTTGATGTCAGTGGCCAGTTCCGCCTGAGCACGTTTGAGCAAACGAGTAAAATCATCGGCATTCAAACTGTTCAGTACATACACCTGTGAGCGCGACAGCAAGGCTGAATTCACTTCAAAAGATGGGTTTTCAGTGGTTGCTCCAATAAATGTGACCAAACCCGATTCAACAAAAGGCAACAGGGCATCTTGCTGTGATTTGTTGAAGCGGTGAATTTCATCGATAAACAAAATGGTGGATTTACCCACCTTGGCATACTCGCCTGCCTGTTCAATTGCAGCGCGAATTTCCTTGACCCCGGCCAGCACAGCCGACAAGGCGATGAATTGCGCTTTCGCAGCGCCTGCCAGCAAGCGGGCCAAAGTTGTTTTACCCACACCGGGTGGGCCCCACAAAATCAGTGAGTGAACATGTTGCTGGTCAAACAGCAAGGTAAGCGGTTTGCCAGGGCCAAGCAGGTGCGTTTGGCCCACCACTTCGGCCAGTGTGTTTGGGCGAATCCGTTCGGCTAACGGAACCGATCCGGCGACACCGCCTTGATTCGGCGGTGAAGAACGTTGCTCAGTGCTGTCGCCAAACAGATCAGGGGTAGTCATTGGGTTCGAATCAAATCCACACCGGCGGGTGCCTTGAAGTCAAAAAAGCCTGCCGGGCGTTGCTTGGAAAAATCCCAATTGCTCAATTCCAACTGGGTAACCTGGCCCAAAGCGTCATGAATTTCCAGGTTCACTGGCAAGCCGTCTTTCCAGCCAATACGTGCATAGTCGAACAGGTTGTCCTTGTCTTTCGGACGAATGACTAGCCATTCCTTGCCGTCTTTCATGCCTTCGTCTTTCAGATTAAACAACTTGTCAACGTCTTTACTGCCGAACAACAGGGCGACAGGTGTTGAATCCATGGCATTGCCAATGGGCTTTTGTGTGGCGTGGCCCATGTCTTCATCATAAGAAACCACGCTGCTGCCATTGGAGAGCAACAGCAAGGGATAGGGTTTCTTGATTTCCCAACGGAATTTGCCTGGCCGTGAAAAAGAAAATTCGCCAGTACCGCGCTGTTTCACCGCGCCGCTGGGAGAAATAACCACCTGTGAAAACTGACCTTCGGCAAAGCCCCGGTTTTTTACAAAGTTGTTCAACGCCTCTTGGGCAGACGCCCAAGCCGACCCAAGTGCGCCAGCACTCAAAGCCGCAGCCAGAATTGATCGAAACAAGAATTGTCGAATTCGCATTGATTTCTACTTCCTTTAAGGTGCCTCACCCTGAATAACGCATGTTGTTGCCCGGGGTAAACAGGCTTTACCGAACTTAATGGATGAATGCTGAATTAATGGGCATGATTATTCATCATCCTGGCCCGCCTCGGCTCGGGACAGAATTTCGCGGTTGCCGTTGGACTGCATGGCCGATACCAAGCCCGCCTGTTCCATGCTTTCCAGCAGGCGTGCTGCACGGTTGTACCCAATACGCAAATGGCGTTGCACAAATGAAATGGATGCCCTGCGATGCTTCAGCACAATGCCCACGGCTTGGTCGTAGAGTGCATCTTTTTCGCCATCGAAACTTCCTGCAGTGGCATCCATGCTGGCGTTGCCACCTTCCTCCGTGGTGCCGCCCTCTAGAATGCCTTCAATGTAGTTGGGCTCTCCGCCCTTCTCTTTCAGGTATTCGACCACGCGGTGTACTTCTTCATCCGATACAAACGCACCATGCACACGCTGGGGCACGCCGGAACCGGGTGGCAGGTACAACATGTCACCCTGACCCAAAAGTGCCTCAGCGCCCATTTGATCAAGAATGGTGCGGGAATCGATTTTCGATGAAACCTGAAATGCAATTCGGGTTGGAATGTTGGCCTTGATCAGGCCGGTAATTACATCGACTGAAGGTCTTTGTGTGGCCAAAATAAGGTGAATGCCCGCAGCACGGGCTTTCTGGGCCAAACGGGCAATCAGTTCTTCAATTTTCTTGCCCACCACCATCATCAGATCGGCCAACTCGTCGATCACAATCACCAGCATTGGCAAGGTGTCCAATGGTTCGGGCGCATCGGGCGTCAGGCTAAAGGGGTTGGGAATGCTGTTACCGCTTTTCTTGGCTTCTGCAATTTTCGCGTTGTAGCCCGCCAGGTTACGTACACCCATTTTACTCATCAGGCGGTAGCGCTTTTCCATTTCGCCCACAGCCCAATTCAAGGCATTGGCGGCTTGGCGCATGTCGGTTACCACTGGGCACAGCAGGTGAGGAATTCCCTCGTAAACGCTCATTTCAAGCATTTTTGGATCAATCAGAATCAAGCGCACATCTTCGGCGCCGCTTTTGTAGAGAAGCGACAAGATCATGGCGTTAATACCCACCGATTTACCCGAGCCGGTAGTACCCGCCACCAGCAGGTGTGGCATCTTGGCTAAATCGGCCACCACCGGCTTGCCTGCGATGTCTTTACCCAAGGCCATGGTTACAGGCGATTTGTTGGTGCTGTACACCTGCGAACCCAAAATTTCAGTCAGCTTCACCACTTGGCGACGCGGGTTCGGCAACTCCAGCCCCATCAGGTTCTTGCCGTAAATGGTTTCAACCACGCGAATGGACACCAAACTCAGCGCGCGAGCCAGGTCTTTGGCCAGATTCACCACTTGTGAGCCTTTCACACCCGCAGCAGGTTCAACTTCAAACCTGGTAATCACTGGGCCAGGCTGCGCTGCCATCACCTGAACCTGCACGCCGAAGTCACTGAGCTTTTTCTCAATCAAGCGCGATGTGTATTCAAGCGTGTCGGCCGACACAGTTTCAATTGCAGCAGGTGCATCGTCCAACAAGCCCAAAGGCGGAAGCTCGGTTTCAGTCAACTCAGCAAACAACGGTTGCTGCTTTTCCTTGATGGCTTGCACCGATGGCTCGGCTGCCACGACAACTGGTTCAATCCGGATTGGCTTGTGTTCTTCAAACTTTTCGCGTTTTTGCTCTACTTTCTCTACGCGGGCCAAGGCAACTTTCTTGCCTTCCTTGCGATCGAAATAAGCGGTGATCAATTCCTTGGTTTTAAATACCAGGCCTTCCAGAAAACCGCCCACGCGCTCGGCCATCACCGCCCAGCTCAAACCCAGAAGTCCGCTCAGGCCAGCCGCTGTGCACAACAACAGCAACATCACCGCGCCGGATAGCCCCAAAAGCTGTTGAAACACACTGGAGATGGTTTGTCCGACAACACCACCGGCACCCGCTGGGAGGCCTTCGCCTTTGAAAATCGACAAAGACTCAAGCCCCATTAAACCGACCCACAACACAACAAAGCCAATGGGCCTTACCCAGGCAATCCACTTGGGCAAAGGTTCGTTGAAACCGGGTAATTCGATGGCATCGACCATTCTCCGGGCACGCCACAGCATAAAAAAAGACAAGCCCAACAGCGCGTAGGCCGAGTAGCCTGCGATGAAAAAGAGCAGATCCGACAAATGGGCACCGACTGCGCCGCCAAAATTGTTGACTACGCTGCTGCCCGATTCATGGGAAAAGCTGTCATCGATGCTGCTGTGCGACACCAGAATCAGAAACAGGTAGATGGAAAAAACAAGCAGACACAGCCAACGTATTTCCAGCAACAATTTGCTGATACGTAAGGTGCCTGTATTTTGTGTGGTCCTGGAATTCACTGTATTAAGAGTAGCCCGCAATGCAGCATATAATTGAAGTCTGTATTCTGACAAAGTTCGAGAGAAATATCTCGAGCAGACACCATTTGAAGCACAAAAGAGGTAGCAATGACCAGTTCTACCACGCCACGCCAC
>JAHJCM010000156.1 GCA_018812945.1 Gammaproteobacteria bacterium
CGCAGAGCCGCATCCCAATTACAACCGGATCATGCTTTCGCCGGTGCTAGCTGGAGAGCAGAAGTTCGATGAAATCGTGCTCAATGATTGGGACTGGTACACCAGCAATAGCATCACCCTGCACGTGGGCCGAGAGGTCACCGAGATCGATCGAGTGAAACGCGTGGTGAAATGTGCAGACGGCACTGCCGCGCCATACGACCGCTTGTTGTTGGCCACCGGCTCCAATTCCTTCATTTTGCCGGTGCCGGGTTCAACCTTGCCCGGCGTGATCGGTTACCGCGACATTGCAGACACCGAAGCAATGCTGGAAGCCGCCAAGCATTACAAAAGAGCAATCGTGATTGGCGGTGGGCTATTGGGCCTTGAAGCTGCTAACGGTTTGGCCATTCAGGGCATGGATGTGAGTGTGGTACATTTGCCCACCTGGTTGATGGAACGCCAGCTTGACCCCACCGCAGCCGGCCTGTTACAGAAAAGCCTGGAAGCCAAAGGGCTGAAGTTTTTACTCGCGAAAAACACCAAGGCATTGCATGCGGGGCCCGATGGCCGTGTTGCAAAAATTGAATTTGCCGATGGTGAAATTCACGATGCTGATTTGGTCGTGATGGCGGTGGGTATTCGTCCGAACGACAAGCTGGCTGCCAGCAGCGGCCTGCTGTGTAACCGCGGTGTGGTGGTTAGCGACACCATGCAAACCATCACCGATCCCAAAATTTATTCCGTGGGCGAATGTGCCAGCCACCGTGGTATTGCTTACGGCTTGGTGGCCCCTTTGTTTGAACAAGCCAAAGTGTGTGCCAACCATTTGGCGCAGTTCGGCATTGGGCGCTATGAAGGCTCGGTGACCTCCACCAAACTAAAAGTAACCGGTGTGGATTTGTTCTCCGCTGGCAACTTCATGGGTGGTGAGGGTTGCGAGGAATTGCTGCTTTCTGACCCAATTGGAGGCGTGTATAAAAAGCTGGTGATCAAGGAAGACAAGCTGGTTGGGGCTTGTCTGTATGGCGACACGGTAGACGGTTCCTGGTATTTCAAGTTGATGCGTGAAGGCAAAGCCATCAAGGAAATTCGCGAGAATTTGATGTTCGGCCAGAACAACATTGGCGACACCGGCCATGAAGGCCAAAGCCAGGCCAGCAAAATGGCCGACACCGATGAAGTGTGCGGCTGCAACGGTGTGTGCAAGGGCACCATTGTGCAAGCCATTAAAACCAAGGGTTTGTTCACGATTGAAGAAGTGCGCAAGCACACCAAGGCCAGCGCAAGTTGCGGTTCATGCACAGGTTTGTGTGAACAGATTTTGATGAGCACTGCGGGTGCCGACTATTCCGCTACGCCGAAAACAAAACCCATGTGTGGCTGTACTGACCATGGCCACCAAGTGGTTCGCGATGCAATTTTCAAGCACCACTTAACCACCAAGGAAGAAGTGTTCGCCACCATGAACTGGCGCACGCCCAACGGCTGTGCAAGCTGCCGCCCGGCCGTGAATTATTACCTGATCAGTTCCTGGCCCGGTGAGGCAGTGGACGATCCACAAAGCCGCTTCATCAATGAGCGTGCACATGCCAACATTCAAAAAGACAAAACCTATTCCGTGGTGCCACGCATGTGGGGTGGTGAAACAACCGCTGCTGAACTGCGCCGCATCGCCGATGTGGTCGACAAGTACAACATTCCCACTGTGAAGGTAACCGGTGGCCAGCGCATCGATTTGTTGGGCGTGAAGAAAGAAGATTTGCAAGATGTTTGGAAAGACCTGGACATGCCTAGTGGGCATGCTTATGCCAAAGGTTTGCGCACAGTAAAAACCTGTGTGGGCAGCGAATGGTGCCGCTTTGGCACGCAAGACAGCACGCAAATGGGCAAGGACCTTGAACGCGGTTTGTTCAAAATGTATGCACCCCACAAGGTGAAACTGGCTGTGTCGGGTTGCCCACGCAATTGCGCTGAAAGCGGCATTAAAGATGTCGGTGTGATCGGTGTGGATTCCGGTTGGGAAATTTATGTGGGTGGTAACGGCGGTATTAAAACTGAAGTGGCCCAGTTCCTGTGTCGCGTTAAAACTTCCGATGAAGTGATGGCAGTGAGTGGCGCATTCCTGCAGCTGTACCGCAAGGAAGGCTGGTACCTGGAGCGCACGGTGCATTATCTTGAGCGCGTGGGTCTTGAACACGCCAAGGCCCGCGTGGTCGATGATGTCGCCAACCGCAACGCCTTGTGGGCTGAACTGCAAGCCGCACTGGCCATTGAAGAAGACCCATGGCACAAGCCCAAAGAAGCGCAGGTTGATTTGCGCCAGTTCATTCCAATCAAACTGGCGGAGGTGATCTAATGTCGGCTTCATTACTTAAGGAACAGAAGGAAATTCAAATGGAATGGATCGACATTTGTGCGGTGGAAGACATCCCTGTGTTGGGGTCACGCATTGTGCGCCGCCCCACAGGGCAAGACATTGCAATTTTTCGCAACAGCGAAGAACAGGTGTTTGCTTTGCTGGATGAATGCCCACACAAAAAAGGCCCCTTGAGCCAGGGCATCGTACACGGCACCACGGTCACCTGCCCCTTGCACAACTGGCAAATTGGTTTGGCCGATGGTTGCGCACGTGAACCTGACGAAGGTTGCACTGCGAAATTCACGGTGCAGGTGGTCGATGGCCGTGTGCACCTGAAAGCCAGCGAAGTGAAAAACCACGGTATTTAATTAACGCACCTGAGTTTCGGAAAACCACGCCAATGACCGAGTTGCTGCAAGCCATTCAAAACACCAAAACAACCTGCCCGTATTGCGGGGTGGGTTGTGGTGTGGTGGTGCGCACGCAAGGCGGAAAAATCATTGATGTGAAGGGCGATGAAACACACCCGGCCAACTGGGGCAAGCTGTGCAGCAAAGGCAGCAAGCTGGCAGAAACCGCCACAGTGAATGTGTACGGGCAAGTGCGGGCAAGCCAGCCTTTGCTTCGCATTCAGCGCGACCAGCAAGTGGCGCCCACCGACTGGAACACCGCGCTTGATTTCACCGCACGTGAATTTGCACGCTTGATTGCCACGTACGGGCCAGACAGTTTCGGCTTTTACATCAGCCGGCAATTGCTGACTGAAGATTATTATGTGTTCAACAAACTTGCCAAGGGTTTGATCGGCACCAACAACATCGACACCAATTCACGCCTGTGCATGAGCAGCGCCGTTAGCGGTTACAAACGCACGCTGGGTGCAGACGCACCGCCCTGCAATTACGATGATCTGGCCCTGGCCGATTGCGTGTTCATTGCCGGTTCAAACATGGCGTATGCGCACCCAGTGGCTTACCGCAGGCTTGAAGCCGCGCGCGCTGCCAACCCCGGTCACAAACTGATTGTGGTTGACCCCCGCGCAACCGACACCGCGCTGATGGCTGATTTGCATTTGAAAATTCAGCCTGGCACCGATGTGATGTTGTTCAACGCCATGTTGCACGTGATGATGCAAAACGGTTGGCTCGACATGGCCTACATCAACAAACACACAGAAGGCTTCGACGCAGTGGCCAAAGGTTTGGTCGATTACACGCCCAAGCTGGCAGCCAGTGTGTGCGGAGTTCCGGAAGGCGACATTGTGACTGCCGCCACCTGGTTCGCCCAAAGCAACAGGACACTCTCCCTGTATTGCCAAGGGTTGAACCAGGCCACCACCGGAACTGACAAAAACACATCGCTGATTGCATTGCACCTGGCCACAGGGCAAATCGGCAAAGAA
>JAHJCM010000157.1 GCA_018812945.1 Gammaproteobacteria bacterium
CCGACATCCATGCGCTGACCACCTTGGGTTGCCCCGAGGTGCGTGCAGTGGGCCCAAGCACTTTGTTGCCCAGCCATCTGGATAACATGGGGGTGCGCGTTTACCACGACCTCGTAGAAGGCATCAAGGATTGCGATGTGATCATCATGCTGCGTTTGCAGAAGGAACGCATGACTGGTGCCCTGATTCCGTCGGCTCAAGAATATTTCAAGCACTTTGGGTTGACTGAAGAAAAACTGCGTCACGCCAAACCCGATGCCATCGTGATGCACCCCGGCCCCATGAACCGTGGCGTAGAAATTGATTCGGCTGTGGCCGACGGTCCGCAAAGCGTGATTTTGAATCAGGTGACATTTGGAATTGCCGTGCGCATGGCGGTGATGAGTATTCTGGCGTCGTCTAGCAAAAGCGCTTGACGTGAATTGGCCCATAAAGGAAAAACAATGCGAGTGTTGATTTCTGGCGGACATGTGATAGACCCCAGCATCGGTGCCGATGCAATCATGGATGTGGCTGTTGCGGCCGGGCGTGTGGTGGCAGTGGCCCCCAAGGGCGAAATGCCTGCCGACTTCGCGCCGAGTAAAACTATCGATGCCACTGGCCTTTGGGTGCTGCCCGGGCTTGTGGATTTGTCGGCGCGCCTGCGCGAACCAGGCTATGAATACCGCGCCACCCTTGAAAGTGAAATGGAAGCAGCCATGGCTGGCGGTATTACATCACTGGTGTGCCCACCCGACACAGAACCCGTGCTGGACGAGCCTGGCTTGATCGAGATGTTGAAGTTCAAGGCACGCCAGTTGAACCTGGCCAAGGTGTACCCGCTGGGCGCCCTGACCACGGGTTTGAATGGCGAAACGCTGACTGAAATGGCCGAACTGACCGAGGCAGGTTGCGTGGGCTTTAGCCAGGCTGAATCGCCCATTCGCGATTTGCGTGTGTTGCTGCAAGCCATGAAGTATGCCCGTAACTTTGGTTTCACCGTGTTTTTGCGGCCCACTGAGCCCAACTTCAGCAAGGGCGGCGTGGCCCATGCCGGTGCTTATGCTTCACGCATGGGTTTGAGCGGTATTCCGGTGATGGCCGAAACCATTGCCCTGCAGGCTTATTTTGAGCTGGTACGGACAACCGGCACGCGCATGCACATTTGCCGCATCAGTTCGGCCAAGGGCATTGAACTGGTTCGACAAGCCAAAGCCGAAGGTTTGCCTGTGACTTGCGATGTGGCAATCCACCACGTGCATTTAACCGACCTGGACATTGGTTTCTTCGACCCCAACGCCCACCTGATCCCGCCCTTGCGCGAGCAGCGCGACCGCGACGCCATTCGTGCCGGTTTGCTGGATGGCACCATTGATGCGATTTGCTCGGACCATACCCCGGTAGACGACGATGCCAAGTTGTTGCCTTTTGCGGAGAGCGAGGCGGGCGCGACCGGGCTGGAGTTGTTGTTGACTTTGACCGTGAAGTGGATGCGTGAGCAGAACGTGCCCCCCTCACGAATTGTCGAATTGTTGTGTGGCAACCCCGCCGACATTATCAAGGTTCAAGCGGGCAGTTTGCGCACTGGTATGCCGGCCGATCTGTGCCTGTTCAACCCGGAAGTAGATTGGGTGGTGGGCGAGGCCAGTTTGATCAGCCAGGGCAAGCACACCCCGTTCAATGGTTTTCCCATGCAGGGCAAAGTGCAACTGACCATGGTGAATGGCAACGTGGGCTACAGCAGCCTTGAAAAAAGCAAAATGAAAGTGCTGGTGGCCTAAAGGTCACCAAGTACAAGGACTTCAAGGCATGCGTAAAGTGTTCATGTTGCTTCGGCTGGTTATTCACCTGCTGTACGGTTTTGTGGTGGCTTTGGTGTTTTGGCCGATGTTGGGCAAGGCTCTGAAA
Source organism: Gammaproteobacteria bacterium (assembly GCA_018812945.1). Taxonomy (GTDB): domain Bacteria; phylum Pseudomonadota; class Gammaproteobacteria; order Burkholderiales; family Burkholderiaceae_B; genus Limnobacter. Next base: position 1,888 of record JAHJCM010000157.1, read on the forward strand.
GAGGCAATCGAGAAGCGATGGGCCCGCCAGTTGCTGGGTATTCTGAATGTGCAGGTGAAGGTGGTGTATGAATCGCCTGAATCGAATTACGCCATTCACAAACCGTGTTTGCTTTACAGCACGCACGTGTCCTGGTTGGACATTTTCGCGTTCAACAGCATTCACCCGGTGACTTTCATTGCCAAATCTGAAATATCAAAATGGCCCATTGGTGGTTTGCTGGCCAAGCGCAGCGGTACACTTTTTATTGAGCGTGGTAAGCGGCATGCTGTTCGCGATGTGATTCACGCTGCCGTCAAGGTATTGGGTACAGGGCGTTGCGTGGCTGTATTCCCGGAAGGTACAACCGGGCCTGGGGATGCACCCTTGCATTTTCACAGCAATTTTGTACAACCTGCGATACAAGCCAAGGTGCCTTTGTTGCCTGTCAGCTTGCAGTACTTCACCCCCGATGGAAAGTTTTCTACGCAGCCTGCATTCATCGGCGAACAAAGCTTGCTAGAGAACATTCAGGTGTTGTTGAACAGTAAAACCGGGTATGTGGTCCAGCTGTATATTCACGCGCCGATCAACCCAGAGGGGCGCACACGGCATGAACTAAGCGATGAAGCGCATGAAAAAATACGCGCGCTGTGTGGCAAGACCAGCGCGGCTGCTTGAATTCAGGCAATGGTAGGCAGGGGTGGCTCGACTGCGTCTACCTGAATAATGGCCTCGTCTTCCAGACGAAGTGCAGTAAGTTGACCGCCCCACACACAACCTGTGTCCAGGCAGTAGCCTGCCTTGTTTTTCAGCTGGCCCAGTGTGGACCAATGCCCGAACAAGATTGGGCCTTCTCCTGAAAATTTTCGCGCGAGTTCAAACCAGGGTTTCAGTTCGGGGGGGGCGTCGGCAGGTTCCAGTTTGTATTTGAAGTCGATTTTGCCGTCGTCGCGCACCATGCGCATGCGGGTAAATACATTCACAATCAAACGCAGGCGGTCGAACCCTTCTAGCGCAGGGTCCCAGCGATTGGGCTTGTTGCCGTACAGCTCGGCCATGAAGGTTTGCCAGTCCGGGCCAGACAACACATGCTGTACTTCTTCGGACAATGCCAAGGCATCTTCAAAACTCCATTCCGGCAACAGGCCTGCATGGGTCAGCAATCCGTTATTCAAAGTATTTTGTGTAAGTGGCAAGCGCAGGGCCAGGGGTTGGCCTCGCAGCCAGTTCACCAACGCTTCGCCATCGGGTGCATTCACCACCTCAGCAATGGTGTCGCTTTCATGGCTGCGGCCACTGTTGCACCACAGGGCGAGCAAGTGCAAGTCGTGGTTGCCCAGCACGGTGTTGGCCCTTTCGCCAAGGCCATGCACAAACCGCAGTGTGTCCAGCGAGCGGGGCCCGCGGTTGACCAGGTCGCCGGCAAACCAAAGCACATCGGCCTGTGGGTTGAACTGAAGTTTGTCCAGCAGTTTCAACAAAGAATCCAGACAACCTTGAACGTCGCCAATCACATAGTTGGCCATAATGAAAACAAACCAAAACGACGAAAGTAGTATTATGCCTTGAGTCCAAGTATTCAACGCATTCAGTAAGACAAGGCCTTAGCGTTTCCTTTTTCCTATTTTGACTATTTCAGGTATTCAACCATGAGCATCTCCTCCTCTATTTTCAAAGCCTATGACATTCGCGGCATCGTGGACGACACCTTGACCGAAGACGCTGCCTATTGCGTGGGCCGTGCCTTGGGGCAGTTGGCATTGAGCCGCGGCAAAAACGAGGCGGTGGTAGGGCGAGATGGGCGTTTGAGTGGTCCACGCCTGTGTGGCGCACTGGCCGATGGTTTTCGGGATGCGGGTGTGAGTGTTGTGGACGTGGGCATGGTGGCAACCCCGCTGGTTTACTTTGCCACTTTCTTGCTGGGCAACGGCACCGGAGTGCAGGTGACCGGCAGCCACAACCCCCCCCAATACAACGGCCTGAAAATGATGGTGGCTGGAGAAACCTTGTATGGCGAGACCATTCAAGGCTTGTTGACATGGATTCAAACCGAGAAGCCCGTGCGTGGCGTGGTGCCTGGCGTGCAGCGCGGTGGCTACCGTGAACTGAATGTGTGGCCTGATTATTTGAGCAATATTCTGGGTCACATCAAACTGGCACGCCCCATGAAAATTGCCGTCGATTGTGGCAACGGCGTGGCGGGTGCATTTGCAAAAACACTGTATGAAGCCTTGGGTTGTGAAGTAACAGAGCTGTTTTGCGAAGTGGACGGCAATTCCCGAACCACCATCCCGACCCTGCACACCCGGAGAACCTGCAAGACCTGATTGCTTGCGTGAAAAACGGCGATGCTGAAATTGGTTTGGCCTTTGACGGCGACGGCGACCGCTTGGGCGTTGTGACCAAAGACGGTGAAATTATTTATCCCGACCGCCAGCTTATTTTGTTTGCCCGCGATGTGATTGCCCGTAACCCTGGTGCCATGGTGATTTATGACGTGAAGTGCACGCGCCACGTGGCCAAGGCTGTAAAGGCCGCAGGTGGCGAGCCTTTGATGTGGAAAACCGGGCACTCGCTCATCAAGGCCAAGTTGAAGGAAACCGGCGCTCCTCTGGCAGGCGAGATGAGCGGCCATGTGTTTTTCAAGGAACGCTGGTTTGGCTTTGACGATGGTTTGTACGCGGGCGTGCGTTTGCTGGAGATTTTGTCTCGTGGCAGCAACCCCAGTGCTGAACTGAATGCTTTGCCCAATTCATCGAGCACACCCGAATTGCAGTTGCAAACTGCTGAAGGTGTGAACTTTGACATTGTGAAGCGCTTGCAGGCCGAGGGTAAGTTTCCAAGTTCGGAATCGGTCAACACCATTGACGGTGTGCGGGCCGAGTATGCCGATGGTTTCGGGCTGGCGCGCCCATCCAACACAACACCTGTCGTGGTGATGCGTTTTGAAGCCGACAGTGATGCTGCGCTGGCTCGTATTCAAGGCGAATTCAAGGCTGCCATTTTGGCGGTGGCTCCCGATGTGAAGTTGCCGTTCTAAATGACCCACGCAACAGACCTTGAGATTATTGAAGCCACCCGCCGCTGGGTAGAGCAGGTGGTGGTGGCCTTTAATTTGTGCCCATTTGCCAAGCGCGAGTTGGTGAAAGACCGTGTGCGTTTTGTGGTGAGCAAGGCCAAGGATGAAGCCACGCTGCTGGACGAACTAGCCCATGAGCTGGCTTTGTTGAATGTGGACGAAGCCGTGGAAACAACACTTTTGATTCACCCGCAAGTGCTGCAGGATTTTTACCACTACAACGATTTTCTGGAAGCGGCCGATGAGTTATTGGTCGATATGAATCTGGAAGGCGTTTACCAGGTGGCCAGTTTTCATCCGGATTACCAGTTTGGCGGTACCGAGCCCGACGACGTTGAAAATTACACCAACCGTTCGCCTTACCCCATGTTGCACCTGTTGCGCGAAGATAGCTTAAGCGAGGCCATCGACAATTATCCCGAGGTGGATTTGATCCCCGAGCGCAACATTGATTGCATGAATGAACAGGGTCTTGAGAAAATGCAGACGCTGTTGAATGCGTGTTTGAAGGGCGCTGGCGGGAAATAAACAACAGGGTGTTAAAAATAAAACAACACCGTGCATGAATTGGGTGTTTTGCTCTAATTGAGCACGTCGATTACAAGCGTTTACCGGAAAGCAAAGCGGCGATTATATTTCGCGGTTTTTGAGGTTTTACTCTAGTCCAAAACCTTGGATGTAACTTTGGAGTTTCGAGGAAAGCCTCGAAAAATGGGCTTGCAGGTAAATCGGAGTGCTTGCAAACTGTGGGTTCACATCCCTCCTCTTTTGCTTCTGAGGTTTGCCCGATTAACCATATCGGGCATTTTTTTTGCCCTTTTTCTGGGCACAATTTCCCAATTCAAGTAGCATTGCGCCTGTAACAAACAAGCGAAACTGCCGTGGCCACTTACACCGTCAAAGAGATGTTTTACACCCTGCAGGGCGAAGGTGCTCAGGCAGGCAGAGCGGCCGTTTTTTGTCGTTTTGCCGGATGCAATTTGTGGACTGGTCGCGAAGAAGACAGGGCCACGGCCGTGTGCAAATTCTGTGACACCGATTTTGTGGGCACCGATGGCGTGGGCGGTGGCAAGTTCAAGGACGCCGTAACGCTGGCCAGGGCCATTGCAAACACTTATCAAGGTGGGCAAGGCACAGCGAAGCCCTATGTGGTATTCACCGGTGGCGAGCCCACCTTGCAACTTGACACTTCTTTGATTGACGCTGTGCACGCGAATGGGTTTGAAATTGCCATCGAGACCAACGGCACCTTGCCTGTACCTTTGGGTGTCGACTGGATTTGCGTTAGCCCCAAGTTTGGCAGCGAGCTGGTACAAACCAGCGGCCATGAATTAAAGGTGGTGGTGCCACAGTTGGGGCAGGACTTGAATGCCCTGGGTCGATTGCAGTTTGAGCACTATTTTGTGCAAGCCATGGACGACTCCGACCCTGTCAAGAAATCCAGAAATTTGCAGGTGGCCATACAAACCTGCCTGAACAAACCTCAGTGGCGTTTGAGTGTACAAACCCACAAAGTCATTGGAATGCCATGAAAGTTTTCAAACAATTTACCTTCGATGTGGCACACCAGCTGCCTGACTGGCCAGGTTTGCACGGCCACAGCTATACCGCCGAGGTGTGGTTTGAAGGCCCGGCCGCCGATGGCTATGTGGTGCCTGAAAGTCTTTTGACCCAGCACGTGGGTGCGGTACACAAGCGGCTTGATCATTCCTATTTGAATGAGTTTATTGAGCTGCCCACATCAGA
>JAHJCM010000158.1 GCA_018812945.1 Gammaproteobacteria bacterium
AAATACCAGTGCTGTCTTTTTTGGTTGCGTTGGCAAGGCCGAGGTCAAGTGCGATTTTGCGCACTTCGGTTTTCTGGATTTCACCCAGCGGAAACAGCGTTTTGCTCAGTTGCGCCTGGTTCAAACGGTGCAGGAAATACGATTGGTCTTTGCTGTGGTCAACCGCTTTCAACAACTGGAATTCACCGTTGACTTCCCGCACGCGTGCATAGTGACCGGTGGCAATGTAATCGGCCCCCAGGCTGTAGGCGTGGTCCAAAAAAGCTTTGAACTTGATTTCGCTGTTGCACAGGATGTCGGGGTTGGGGGTGCGGCCAGCCGAGTATTCACTCAGAAAAACCGAGAACACCCGGTCTTTGTATTCGCTGGCAAAATTCACGGCTTCAATGTCCACGCCAACCACATCGGCCACGCTGGCGGCGTCCAGCCAGTCTTGGCGGCTGGAACAGTATTCCGAATCGTCATCGTCTTCCCAGTTTTTCATGAAAAGACCAATCACGTTGTAACCCTGCTGCTTTAGCAGCCATGCCGACACCGAGGAATCAACCCCGCCCGACATGCCAATAACTACTGTTTTTGCCATGATATTTACGATACGCCGGGAGGCATTGGCCCCGCAAGTACGCTGGGGTGCGTGTACACATGCTCAAGCGGCATAATAGGTTGCTTGCCCGCCTTCCAGTTCAGAAAGTCTTCAACGCAACGCATCACCAAGGGGCTGCGGTGTTGGTCTTGAGTGGCGCGCAGCTCCTCTGCAGTCATCCACAGGGTGCGGATAATGCCATCGTCCAGTGCCCGGTCGGTATGGTGTTTCACCACTTCAGCCGCGAAGGCAAAACGCAGGTAGGTGACGTCTTCCAGAGTGCGCGAGCTGGTATAGCGGCTCATGTAAATACCCAACAAACCCACAGGGTTTACTTCCCATGCAGATTCTTCCAGCGCCTCGCGGGCAGCACCAAATTGTGGCGTTTCACCTGGGTCCAGGTGGCCTGCGGGTTGGTTCAGCTTGATGCCATCGGTGGTGTGCTCTTCCACGATCAGGAATTTGCCCTGATGTTCAACAATGGCCGCTACTGTAACGCTGGGTTTCCAGACTTCTGACATGGCTTTCAATCGCACTACTTAAACAGGGTGCGCCGAGGGTTGGGAGTTAAAAAACACGTTAGAATAGCAGGGTTAAGGTGCTTGTGCTCATTTTTTGAGCGCAGTTAAACGGGAAGCAGGTCCAAGCCTGCGCTGCCCCCGCAACGGTAAGTAAGTGCGGGTGTGTCATTTTGCCACTGGTAGTAAAGCTGCTCTAAAAACACAGCAACTGGGAAGGCGACACATCAAAACTTACAAGCCCGGATACCGGCCTTGACCGTTCAGCCTGTCCCATTCAGGCGAGCGACTGGTGCTGCGGGGAGGCAGTGCGCAGGCGGCTAATTGCTTCTAATCGAACTTTTTTCCGTAACTGACCTTGGCGTGTTGCTCGTGGTTTTGTTGCGCGCACTGTTCTTTCGCCTGTTCTTGGTCTTCTCCAGTGAATTTATTGCCGCACGGTGGGTGCGGTTAACTGTGGTGAACACCTTGAAACAGACTCTTTTTGTATTGCTTGCTTTGGTATGTCTGCCCAGCGCGGCTTTTTCTCAAAACCCCGAGACCAGCCGGGAAGGCCAGTATGACCTGCCGTCGGTGGTCGTCAAATCCAATCGACTGGTCGACAATAAGCGACAGGCGCCTCCCTCTGCCACTTTGATTACTCGGGATGAAATCCAGAATTCTGGCTACACTTCGTTGGCTGAGGTGATTCAGAAGTTGGGGTTTGTCAACACTCGCTCTGGCTTGGTTGGTTCCCGTGATGCAAGCTTCGATATACGCGGATTTGGCGGTTCCAGCCCAGACACCAATGTTGCTGTGATTGTTGATGGCGTTCGGTACAGCGAAAAAGAGCTGGCGACTGCCCGAATCTCAAGCATTCCGTTGAGCGCTGTGGAACAAGTCGAGATTATGCGGGGTGGTGCATCGGTGGCGTACGGGGATGGTGCATCTGGCGGGGTTATTCGGATTTCCACGGTGCAAGCACCGGCGAATTCCCCATTGTCAGGAACCGGCACTGTATCGATCGGTTCTTATGATTCACTGGAAACCACATTGGGTCTGCGAGGCGGCGCGGGCTCTATCGGGTTCACGCTGGATGTAACTGAGTCAGCCACCGAGGGCTATCGAGATCGCAGCGCCGAGGACTTTGGCAGCGTGCTGGCCGGGCTGTCTTGGACTGGCAGCAAGGTGATGGCGGGTGTGAAACTCGGAACTGAATCCGGCGATGTGCAATTCCCTGGCTCCCTCAGCCTGGCCCAGTTCAAGGTCAATCCGCGTCAGGCCCGGCCAACGCTGAGCAATGTGGGCGATTTTTCTTTTTTCAAGCGCGACCTGACCAGTGTGTACGTGCGTTCCCGAAATACGCCCGTTGACTATGGGGTGGAGGTGTCCCGTCGCGACCAAAGTCGAACTTTCAAGGACGGTAATCCGCGCGGTCAGCGAGATCTTGTGCAAGATCAGGTGTCGATGTTTGTTTCCGACAATATGGAAGGGTTGGGCGGCGCTCACCAGCTTACCTTGGGTGCTGCATTCGAGGAGGCTCGGCTGGATTCCGTGGGTCTGTTTTCGTTTGGTACTTTTTTAGCCAAAGGTCAGCAGAAATCCAGGGCGATCTACCTGAGCGACGATCTGGCGGTTAATGACATCTTGCGTGTGAACTTGGGCTACAGGCTGGAAAGCATTGATCAGTTCCGTTTTGATACCGATGATTCAGGCTTCAATGTGCCGGCTGATCGCGAAACACGGCGAAATATTGATCTGGAGGCGTATGAACTAGGTTTTTCCCGTGTCTTGTCTGAATCCCTGACCGGTTTTGCGAAGTTCAACAAGGGTTTTCGCGTGCCAAATATTGACGAAAACGATCCCACATCAAGGCCTTCGCCTGCCACTTTCCTGAATCCACAATTGTCCAAGGAAATTGAAATGGGGGTTCGGCGTCGCGTGGGCGAAACCGAGCAGGTGCTGCGCCTGTTCAAAATCATGCTGGATGATGAAATTGCCAACGTCAACTTCACGAACATCAACCTGGACAAAACCCAGCGACTGGGTATTGAAATGGAGCATGCGACTGAATTGACCGATCGCATGGATTTGCGTGTGGCCTACACGTACACCGATTCCGAGTTTCGTACCGGGAATTTACGCGGTACGCGTGTGCCCTTGGTACCCGCACACCGGGCGCTTTTTGGTTTGGGGTATGAAATTTCAGACCGTTTCGATTCCGAGGTGTTGATTACGGCACAGTCTGATCAACGGTTGGGAGGCGACTTGGACTCACCCAACGAACAGGGCAAGGTACCCGGTTATGCGCTGACTGATTTGACATTCAAATACCGCTTTGATCGGATGAAACTGATTTTTTCAGTGAACAATCTGTTTGATCGCGATTATTTTAGTCAAGGTTTTTACAATGCATTTGCGATCTTTTCGGGTGTTGAGCCCGTGGGCGTATACCCAGATCCGGGGCGCAATTTCAAGTTAACAGCTCAGTTTGATTTTTAATTGAACAAGGGGTGGGCAGAACCACCCCTTCGCTTCCCACTATTCAAAATTGGTGTTTAGATCACGCACTGAATGCAAGGGGTGAGCCCACGGTTCAGCTTGTGACATGAATAATTGTCAGATACTGGGTTGTGGTTATCCCTTAGATTGAGGGATACTACCGTGCTATAGTCCGCACCAGCAGTGTATTTGCAGTTCCTAAACATCAAATAAAAGCGCTTTCCCACAAGGAGAAGTTCCATGAAAATCGGAATCCCGGCCGAGACAAGGTCCGGAGAAACGCGTGTAGCCGCAACACCTGAAACGGTGAAGAAGCTCATTTCTCAAAAACACGAGGTGTTTGTTCAAGCGGGTGCAGGCATCGCCAGCTCGATCACCGATCAGGCCTACAGCGATGTGGGTGCAACAATTGTTGATCGTGCAATGGATGTGATCAGCAACTGCGACATGATCCTGAAAGTGCGTGCGCCCGCCGAAAACGAGTTGTCGGCCTACCGCGCTGGCCAAGTAGTGGTCGGCATGCTGAACCCCTTTGACAATGCATCACTGGAAGCCATGAACAAGGCTGGTTTAACCGCCTTCGCACTGGAAGCTGCGCCCCGTACTACGCGTGCGCAAAGCATGGACGTGTTGTCATCACAAGCCAATATTGCAGGTTACAAAGCCGTGATGATTGCGGCCAACGTTTACCAGCGCTTCATGCCCATGTTGATGACCGCTGCCGGTACCGTAAAAGCTGCTCGCGTTCTTATTCTAGGTGTGGGTGTTGCGGGCTTGCAGGCCATTGCAACTGCCAAGCGTTTGGGTGCTGTAATCGAAGCATCTGACGTACGCCCGGCTACGAAAGAGCAGGTCGAATCGCTGGGCGCAAAATTTGTTGATGTGCCTTTTGAGTCAGACGAAGAGCGTGAAATTGCCCAAGGTGTGGGTGGCTATGCCCGCCCCATGCCTGAAAGCTGGATGAAGCGCCAGGCTGCTGCCGTTCACGAGAAAGCGATCAAAAGCGACATCGTGATTACCACGGCCTTAATCCCCGGCCGCAAGGCCCCTACATTGCTGCATGAAGATACGGTGCGAGCAATGAAGCCCGGTTCCGTGGTTATCGACTTGGCTGTTGAGCAGGGCGGCAATTGCCCCTTGTCCAAATTGAACGAGATCGTCGACGTAAATGGCGTGAAAATTGTGGGCTATGCAAACCTGGCCGCCATGGTGGCCGCAGATGCATCCGCACTGTACGCCCGCAACGTGATTGATTTCTTGAAGCTTGTTTTCGACAAGGAAGGCGCCTTCAAGATCGACATGGAAGACGACATTGTTGCTGCGTGCCTGATGTGCACTGGCGGCGAACTCAAACGCAAAAACGCTTAAGGAAGGAGCCAACATGGACGCAATCAGCCCCACCGTGGTCAACCTGATTATTTTTGTACTGGCCATTTACGTGGGTTACCACGTGG
>JAHJCM010000159.1 GCA_018812945.1 Gammaproteobacteria bacterium
CTGGTGGTGTTGTAATCGCTGAAGAAACCGGCATGAGTCTGGAAACTGTAACCCTGGAACACCTGGGTCAGGCCAAGCGCATTGAAGTGGGCAAAGAGAACACCACCATCATCGACGGTGCTGGCGACGGTGCAAACATCGAAGCCCGTGTGAAGCAGATTCGTGGCCAGATCGAAGAGTCCTCTTCCGACTACGACCGTGAAAAGCTGCAAGAACGCGTGGCCAAGTTGGCTGGCGGTGTTGCAGTGATCAAGGTTGGCGCTGCCACTGAAGTTGAAATGAAAGAAAAGAAAGCCCGCGTAGAAGACGCCCTGCACGCGACACGCGCTGCAGTGGAAGAAGGCATTGTGCCAGGCGGCGGCGTAGCCTTGCTGCGTGCACGTGCCAAGATTGCAGGCTTGAAGGGTGCGAACCCAGACCAGGACGCAGGTATCAAGATTGTTCTGCGCGCCATGGAACAGCCACTGCGCATGATCGTGACCAACGCAGGTGAAGAATCATCAGTGGTGGCCAACAACGTGATGGGCGGTGAAGGCAACTACGGTTACAACGCAGCTACAGGCGAATACGGCGATATGGTAGACATGGGTGTTTTGGATCCAACCAAAGTAACTCGCACGGCGTTGCAAAACGCTGCATCTATCGCATCGCTGATGTTGACCACCGATTGCATGGTTGCTGATGCGGCTGATGACAAGCCTTCAGCACCTGACATGGGTGGTATGGGCGGAATGGGTGGTATGGGCGGCATGGGCATGTAATTGCCTTTGTTACCTGTTACCAGGCATTGCTTGCTTGAAAACAGAACCGCTGGCTGGGTGTGAACCGGGCCAGCGGTTTTTTTATCAGCTTATCTTGAACTTTCCGCACTGCGAATTCAGCTGAGAAAACGCCTCGGTCAATTCCACCAAAGACTTTCTAATTTCACCCACGCAATTCGCGTTTTCCTCCGACATCGCCGCATACTTCTCAATCTGGGTCGACAACAAAGTCGCAGCCGAACGTTGCTCAGACAAGGAACTGGTCACTTCGGAAGCCATCACTTTCACATCACCTGCGCGACTCCTTATCGTGCCCATCAAATCCCTGGTCTGATTCATGCGACCCAAACTTGAGGTCACTTTGCTGGCCCAACCGGTCATCTCAGTCACCACGTTTTGAGTGCCTTTTTGAATAGCCCCCACCATTTGCTCAATTTCAGAGGTTGATTGGGTAGTTCGCTCGGCCAAGCGCCTCACTTCATCTGCAACCACCGCAAACCCCCGCCCCTGCTCACCTGCACGCGCAGCTTCAATGGCGGCATTCAAGGCGAGCAAATTGGTTTGACCTGCAATTTCCTCGATCACTGAAATGATTTGACTGATTTGGTCGGACTGGCTACCCAATTCATGAACGGTTTGACTTAACTGAGTGGCACCATGCGCTGTTTCTTCGACCTCTTCGGAGGTGCTCTCCACCAAAATCAAACCTGACTCGGATTCAGTACTTGAGTCTTCCGCCGCCAATTTGGTTTGCTCTGCCACGTCAAACAGTTGCGAAATATTCGCAGACATTTCTTCAATACCCGCAGCCATTTCAGAACTGGAATTGGATTGAGAGACAGCGGACTGGTCAACCACGCTCAACTGTTGCCGAATACTGTCCAAGCTTCGCTCGGCAGCGCTTGTTCTATCCCGAATATCGCGCACCAAATCAAGCAATGCCAATCGCATGGTCTCGAACACGGCAGTCACGCTGCCAGGCTTTGACTGAAGATTCGACATCTCCACGCACTGCAAGTCACCTGAAGCAATTTTGCTGGCTTGCGTGGCCAAAAAGCCAGGCTCAGCGCCCAAACTCTGCCGAACTGAACGTGCATACACCATGAGACTTGTGCATAAAAAAGTCAGGGTCAAGGCCATGCTTGCGTACAAAGTCCAAAGCAGGCGCCCTGTTTCGGCATGAATTTCCTGTGTCAGTTTGTTGATGGCAGCGGTTTGAGTTTGCAAGCCCAACCCTTCAATCGACGAACCTGCCTTGACCACCGGACGGTCCATGCCATTCACCGATTTATCCAACTCACGGTATTGAAACGGCAACGCCGGATCATATTTACCCAAGGCCGCTGCATAGGCAGCGGATGCTGCTTTGAAATCGTCCTGCCACGCCTGAATTGCTTTGATACGGGCGGAATCGGAGGCAACCGCCTGGTTTTTTAACAGATCGGCCGTGGTTTGCTCAAATTGTTGAACATACTTGGAGAATTCTTTTTTGTACTTGTCTGCGGCACCTTCGCCCTCGCCCCGCAACAGCACATTTTTAAATGAAGAGGCCATTTTCGTAGTGTGGTGATTGGCCTGGGCAATCAAGCGGCTTACCTCGTTCTCTTGAACGATTTTTGCGGCACCCACTGTTTCCAGTTCGGTCAGGCGATTCATTTGAATAGTGACCCAGGCCAGCGACGCGGCAACAATCAAGGCGATAACCGCACATATGCCCAACGCTTTTTGGGTCAAGGTAAATTGATGTTTCATGGTGTTGTTGATGTGGTTTTGACAAACACCAGCATGTGCCTATCGCCATGGACAATCGCCCCCTGAATTGGCGACGAACCCCAACAGGTGGTTAGCCCGTTTTATTCAACCCTGAGTCAAATTCTTACTTGACCTTACAAGCCCACAACCCTATAATTTGCGGTTACCTAATTAACCAGCAAGTGATTTGGCTTTGTCGGTTGGAACTCACCCCAATGAGACCAATTAACCGCCAGGTTGGCTGCAACGGAGAAACTCATGAAAGAAGGCATTCACCCCAACTATCGCGAAGTGTTGTTCATGGACATGTCCAACGGCTTCAAATTCATTTGCCGCTCTACCGCGCCTAGCCGCGAAACCGGGGAACACGAAGGCAAAGAATACCCTTTGATCAAGCTGGACGTGAGTTCTGAATCTCACCCCTTCTACACCGGCGCACAAAACACAATCGTGGACACCGCTGGTCGCGTTGAGAAGTTCCGTCGTCGTTTCGATCGCTTCAAGAAGTAATTTTTCGCGCAAGTGATCATAAAAAGGCAGCTCAGGCAAACTGGCTGCCTTTTGTTTTTACGGACACAATAAGAACATGGTCATTACTGCAGCCAACAACACTCGTTTGTCGCGCAGGCTATTGTGGGGCTTGATACTGCTCTACATTTTGCCAGGCCTTTTTGCGCGCACGCCCTGGAAACCTGACGACGCCGCAGGCTTTGGCCAAAGCTTTACCTTTTCCCAGCTGCCTTTTTCAGAATGGGCGATGTCGCTGATTGGTGACCGCATGTATGTCGAAGGCGGCCTGCTGTCAGCCTGGCTTGCAGGCTTGTTCGGAAAACTGGCACTTGCTGTCGACCTGCCCCACAACTGGCTCGATGACGCCATGCGCTTGGGCAATGTATTTTGGATGATTTTGGCCGGCTGGGCCATTTGGAACACCACCTACCGATTGGCCAAGCGGGTTGAGCTTCAACCTGAAGACCCACTTGGCACTGCACCTACCCGGGTCGATTACGCACGTGCTGTGGCAGATGCCTCGGTGCTTTGCTTTTTGGGTACTTTGGGCCTTCTTGTTCGCTCCCACATGCAGGTGCCCGAAATTGCCGAACTGGCTGGCATTTCAATCATGCTGCTGGGTGCGGTGCGCTCGCTTGACAGGCCAATTGGCGCGGGCTGGATGCTGGGCGCGGGTATTGCCATCGCTTTTTTTGCACGTGGGTGGGCACACTGGCTACCCTTTCTGCTTTTGTTGCTTGTCAGCTCGACGACGCACAGCTCACTGCGCTTTGGTCTGCTTCGTCGCATGACTCGGGCGGCTGCCGTGTTCGCCATTCCTTTCGCCATCTGGTTTTTCTGGCTAATGAGCCAAAAAAACGGGGAATTGTGGTGGAACGCATGGAATGAATGGAATGTGCGCCGCTTTCTGATACTTGACCCAACCCAGTCTTTTGACCTGCTCAAACTGGTAATCACCCTGAAAACCCTGACCTGGTTTTTGTGGCCAATTTTACCCATGGCGTGCTGGACTATTTGGCGTTACCGCAAGGCTTTGACTGAACCCTCCATCCGCATTCCCTTGGCAGGCGCTGCCGCTGGTGTGGTTGTACTGCTGATTACAAACCCGGCCGATGAGGCCAACTATTTCCCATTGCTGGCACCACTTTCGGTGCTTGCTGCAATCGGGCTTTCAACCATGAAGCGCGGCCTGATCAGCCTGATTGACTGGTTCGCAGTGCTTTGGTTTACATTCGCAGCCGTGTTGGTGTGGCTGGGCTGGACTGCAGCCACATTTGGTTTCCCCGCAAAAATAGCAGCCAACTTCGAGAAATTGTCCCCTGGCTATGTGCCCGATGTCATCGGCCTAGAACTTGCTCTGGCGTTTCTGGCCAGCATCGCCTGGGTCCGTTTGATCGTATGGCGAACCGCCTCAGGAAGCCGTGCTCTCTGGCGTCCTATGGTGCTGACCACCGGTGGCGTTGTTTTGCTGTGGCTGCTGATGATGACCCTGTGGATCCCGAGAATTGATTATGCAAAAAGCTTCAAGGCCTTGGGCGATGCAATTACCCAATCGGTGCTGGATCATCAGGCAGCTGCCGACAGGGAATGCGTTGCAGACTACAACCTGGGCTACGCACAGCGGGCTACACTTCAATACCACGCCAAGGTTGACTTCATTCGCAAAGGACAATTCAAGGAAGCCTCGCAATGTGAGTACCTATTGCTACAAGACGACACCCGGCAGGGCCTTAAGATCAAAGTTGATTTTGAATCCAAGGCATCTGAGCGGTGGGAATTGATCTGGACCGGCAACCGAAACTCGGACCGACATGAGTTCTTCTTCCTGTACGCACGGACCCAGCAGTTAGAACAGCAGACAGAAAACAGCAGTCGTTAAAGGTGTCGCATGGCCAGCAGTATCGTTTTATTCGCCCAGAACCGGCCGCGCAGGGCATTGCTGAATCAGGCTTTACCAATTCTGCTGGGGCAACTGGCCGTGATGGGCAACGGCCTGGCTGATACATTGATGGCAGGGCAAGCTGGCCCCGATGTGCTGGCGGCCATGGCGGTAGGGTCATCTATCTATATCAGCCTGTACGTGGGCTTGATGGGGGTCATTATTGGCCTGACCCCCATTTGCTCTGCCCACTTTGGCGCAGGCGACCACCGCAAAGTTGGGGAGGACGCCGTGCAAGGCGTATGGTTGGCCCTGACCATGAGCTGCATTGGCATGGCCGTGCTGCTGAACCCGGACCCTATTTTTCAACTGACCAATACCCCTGCTCACATTGCCAGCGACACCCGTGGCTACCTGCTTGGCATTGCCTGGGGTTTGCCAGCGGCCTTGGTGTTTCGTGTGTTTTATGCGCTGAACCAGTCTATTTCACGCCCACAAATTGTGGTGGCCCTGCAAGTGCTGATGCTGCTGCTGAAAATCCCCTTGAACATTTGGTTCATGAACGGCGGTTGGGGCTTGCCTGCCTTGGGAGCGGCTGGCTTTGGTTGGGCTACAGCAGCAACCATGTGGCTGGTGCTCGGTATTTCGGCCCTCATTTGGTTATTCGACAAACATTACAGCGAATTCAAATCCATTCACAGCTTGAAACCTGATTGGCATCGGCTTGGGCAAATCCTTCGGCTCGGCCTGCCGATTGGTGGCTCATACTTGATTGAAGTCAGCTCGTTCACAGTCATTGCGCTGCTGGTATCGCGTTTCGATGTGTACCAGTTGGGCGGCCATCAAATTGTGTCCAATATGGCAGCCATGGCGTACATGGTGTGTTTGTCCTTGGGCAATGCCACAACGGTGTTGGCCTCGCAGCAAATTGGCGCTGGGTTTAACAGATACGCAAGCGTGATCGTAAAGCGCGGTATTGAAACCGCCATGCTGGTTGCCGCCTGCGTTTGCCTGGGGTTGTATGTATTCGACCTGGAATTAATTTCGTTCTACACCAAAGACGCAAAAACCATTGAAGTCGCCTTGGGCTTGATGCCTTGGGTAATCGCTTACCATTTTATTGATGCCGTACAAACTTTGTTCTCGTTTTCGCTTCGGGCCTACCGTGTGTCGGCGCGCCCCATGCTGATTTATTTGGTCAGCCTTTGGTTTGTGGGCATTGGCGGGGGCATGTGGCTTGGTGTGTGGCAAGAAAACCCGCTGAAGTCAGAGGGTTTCTGGATTGCCAGTGCGGGTGGGTTGTTGTTGGCTGGAATTTGCCTGGGCATGCTGCTGGCCCATGTCATGCGCCAGCGCAACGCAATTGAAATTACGCCGCCGGGCTTGCAGAGCCAGTCTTCGCCTCTGGCGCCACAATGAAATGCTCACGGTAAAAACGAAGCTCGTCGATTGACTCGTGAATATCAGCCAAAGCGGTGTGCTTGGTTTTCTTCACAAATTTTCGGGCTGTAGTAGGGTTCCAGCGTTTGCACAATTCCTTAAGTGTGCTCACATCGAGATTTCGATAATGAAAATATGCTTCCAGCTTGGGCATGTACTTGGCCATGAATCGGCGGTCTTGGCAAATACTGTTGCCACACATGGGGCTTTTACCCGGGCCAATGTATTTCGCCAAAAATTCAATCAGCAACGCTTCCGCCTGGGCTTCATCAATCGAGGATTCCTTTACGCGCGCAGTCAGGCCACTCTTGCCATGGGTGCTGGTGTTCCAGGCATCCATCCCGGCCAGTATTTCATCGCTTTGGTGAATGGCCAGCACAGGCCCTTCTTCCAGCACGTTCAATTCGCTGTCCGTCACCACAACCGCCACTTCGATGATTTTGTCGTTAAAAGGGTCCAGACCTGTCATTTCCATGTCAACCCACACCAGGCGATTGTCGTCGCGGGGAATCTTGGTTTCAACAGGGGTGGAACTTGGCGTGGCTTGTGACATAATTTGGATGAGCTTTGAGGTTGAATCTAAAGAGAGCTGTATTGTCTCACAGGCATTGAAGCGCAAATTAATCACGGGTGGTAGCGAGAAATGGTTTTTACTGAAGTCTTTGTTCTGGC
>JAHJCM010000160.1 GCA_018812945.1 Gammaproteobacteria bacterium
GACTTCATCGAGTTTGAAAGGCTTAATGACTGCTGAAATTAGCTTCATTACGCACTCCTGAATTAAGTTTGAAGAGGGTAAAAACAGCGCCCCTCTTCAGAGCGCTGTCTGGATTCAATTTAGAACTTGGCGCTGAAAGTCACTACCAAAGAACCGTCAGTGATTTGTTCGTTGTTGAAAATCTTTTCGCCGTCATCATCCACTGCAATGTAAGCAGCAGTTACGGAGTACTTTGAACTAATCGCGTATGTGGCGCCGATACTGTAGTCAGCATATGAATCGTAATTCACACCACCCACGTTCAAGTCTTTGTCGTAAGTTGTAAGACCGTAATGTGCGGTCAAAGACAATGTGTCAGACAAAGGCAATGAATAGCCCAGATCCAAGTAGGTCGAGCCGCTCAGATCGGTGCTTCCATTTCCGGCCGTAAGACCAAAATAGTCTTCAGAAACAGCGTAAGACAGCTTCGCATACACAGGGCCGTAGCTCACTTTTCCGTACAGTTCCAGAGTGTCCAGCTCGGGAGCGCCAGCAGCAATTGGTACGCCTTCATAGAAGTAGTACAAAGCACCCACGTCGTAGCCGATACCATTGGCCAGTGAGCCTGCATAGCCACCGTAGAAGTCCATTTCAAGGCCGGCACTGCCTGAGCTAAGACCAGAACCTTCACCGGGGAAGTTCACGTTTGAGTTCCAGTTACCAACATAGAAGCCGTTGCTGAAAGCGGCGTCAAAGCCACCCTGGAAAGCTGGACCAGCGTTAGTTTGGGAAATACCACGGAACTTGTAATCAGTAGTTACGTTAGCGTTGGCAGTTGTAGTGACCTCAACAGCTTGTGCAGTTGAAACAGCCCCGAAAGTAGTTGCGGCGATTGCAGCGACCAGTACTAATTTTTTCATCTCACTCTCCTAAAAATAGATGAATGCCGTAAAGTTTTTTTGGCAAGGGTCTATTAGCGAGAAGTGTGCCAGCAGTGAACTCGTCGGTAATTTCGCGATAAATCCCCCTTTTTCGGGCACAATAGCAATTCAGTTTTTTGAATTTTCCATCGCAGCACCAAATTGGTGCACTGTTTTGGTGCGATGCGATACAACTCTTTTGGGGGAAACATTGGCGAACAATCCTTTCGATGCCATCACGGCCAAAGTGGGTGAATTGCTCAATGCAAAAGGGCTTCAAAACATGGAAAACCCCGTCACACAGCTGATTCGCCAGGGTTTGCAAGACATGGAGTTTGTCAGCCTTGAGGATTTTGAAATTCAGAAAGAAGTGTTAAACAGGTTGCGCGAAAAGGTGCATGCACTGGAAATGCGCGTGGCTGAACTCGAAAAACGGGGCTGACCCCACCAAAGGGGCAAGGTCTCATCCACCGGGTGACGCAAACCGAAGCACCCGTTTGCCAAACCAAGCCGTGTAGGGATAATTGTTGGGGTTTGACTGTCGACCCCACCATGCCCCTACAATGCCTTTAGCCACCCTTCAAAGCCTGACTTTTGTGGGTGTTCGCCCTGTTGCGGTTCAGATTGAGGTTCATCTGTCGGCCGGTTTGCCTTCTTTCGCGCTGGTTGGTCTGCCCGACACCGAAATTCGCGAATCGAAAGAACGGGTCCGCTCTGCCCTGCTCAACAGCGGATTCGAGTTTCCCTCTCAACGAATTACAGTCAACCTCGCGCCGGCCGACCTTCCCAAGGGCAGCGCGGCATTCGATCTTGCAGTGGCATTGGGCATTGCCAGTGCGTCGGGTCAATTGGCCAAAGCCGATCTTTCTGACTGGTTGTTTGCTGGAGAACTTTCACTTTCTGGCGCACTGACCGGCGTACGCAGTCCTTTTGCGCTGGCAGTTGCCGCTCGAAAGGAAGCTAGAACGCGCCAGCGCGCGATTAAGCTGATGATGCCCAAAGCACAAGCCAAGCTTGCAGCCACTGTGCCTGACCTTGCAGTATTTGGCGCCGGTAATTTGTTTGAAGCGGCTGCGCATTTGGTGGGGCACGGCCAGCCACTTGAGCAGCAATCACATCAGACGCCAATCCATGCGAGCCCGATCAACCCGCTGGACATGGCGGAAGTAATTGGTCACCAAACCGCCAAACACGCATTGCTTGCCGCCACTGCGGGCCAACACCACATTCGCCTGGTGGGGCCTCCCGGCAGTGGGAAGTCAATGCTGGCACAACGTGTTGGTAGCCTGATGCCACCTTTGCCCTTTGAAGACTCGCTGGAAATTTCAGCCATTCGAAGCTTGAAGGGCGAAAGTGATGTGTTAAGCCCGCAGCGCCCTTTTAGAAACCCACACCCCAGCAGCACCATGCCCGCTTTGATTGGCGGAGGAAACCCACCCTCACCAGGAGAAATTACGCTGGCCCACCAAGGCATTTTGTTCACGGATGAAGTATTGGAATTTGATCGGCGGTGCCTGGAGTCGCTTCGGGAGCCGCTTGAAACCGGGCGTGTAAATATTTCCAGATCGGGCCAGCAGGCCAGTTTTCCAGCAAGGTTTTTGTGGGTGTGCGCCCACAACCCCTGCCCCTGCGGCTGGTTGGGGCACCCTGCCAAAGAATGCCGATGCACACCCGACCAGGTCAGAAAGTATCAAAACAAACTGTCTGGCCCCTTGGCCGACCGGCTGGATATTTCAGTTGAAGTGCAAGCCATCGACCACGGCACTCTGCTACACGGGGAAACAGAACACGCCGGGCTGGGCAGCAGCACAGAGCTGCGCAAACAGGTTGAACAGGCCCGCACCATTCAGCTAGAACGCCAGGGCTGCCTGAATGGTGAAATGAGCGCGGGCCAAATCAACAAGTATTGCAAACCCGCCAGCGGCGCTGAAAAACTGTTGCTGGTCTACGCCCAGAAAAATCATCTTTCAGCCCGTGCACTGCATCGAATTTGCCGTGTGGCGCGCACCTTGGCTGACTTGGACCAAATCGGGCAAATCGACAAAAAACACATTGCCACCGCCATTCAATACCGCAAGGCATTGAACAACGAGACAGTCAGTCGGGTGCACGCAGTAGGTGAACCGTGACTCAGACGCCTTGGCAGCTGCCGTCATGCCCGAAAGGGTATTAGGTGACTCGTCTTGCGGCCGGGTCGCGCATACCAAATCCAGCTGAACAATTGCAGGGTCCACAAAATGGCCAGAGAAAGCCGCATGGCATCGGTACTGCCCAGCCCCAAAGCCACGAATGAATCAATACCGATACCAATGCCCCATTGAATACTGAATGCGCCTATGAAAATCAGCAGGTTCAAAGCTGTGCTGGAGCGGCCCGTGAGTTTTTTTGGAAATGGCTTGTTGCAAGTGGCGTAAGTCATAATGCCGGACGAAATCAGGAAGGCATGCATCAACCAACCCCACAGGCTTGACTGCTCGCCCTGCACAATTTGAACAGCGAATACCAACAGCGACAAACCCATGCCGATCAACATGATTTGATCTTCATCGCCCCCTGCCTTGGACACCCGTTTGGTCAGAAAGCCTAAAGCGAGATAACCCAGCATTAGCACTGCGGAAATCCAGAACATGTTTTGCGCGGCCTGTGCATTGCTGACCCCGATCACATTGGTGAACCAAGGTCCTACCCACAACCCATGAAAAGCCATAAAACCACCTTGCGTGATCATGGCCAGAGGCGCGACACGCCAAAAATGAGGGTGTGCATAAATGGCCCGGTAACCCTGAGCCATGTCGGCAACCGACTGGGTTTTTTGGGGTTTGAACAAAGCAGGCAAGGCAAACCACAGTGCCAGACCAGCCAATATACACAACACTGCTGCCACCCCAAACACACCGCGCCAACCCAAAGCAGGCAAAGCAGCTTCCACTGGCGTGGTCACGGTGAGTGCCCCAAGCGACCCGGCCACCAGCATCCAGGATGACAGGCTGGCCTGCATGTGCGGCCTGAAATAGAGCGAGTAGGCCTTTACGGCCGCCATTAAACACGCCGATACGCCCACACCAATCAGGGCTCGGCCCAACCACAACACCAGATAAGAATCAGCAACTGCAAACAGCAGGGCACCCAGCGCTGCAAATCCGATCAACACTGCCTCAACTCGCCGCGGGCCATAACGATCCAGCATGACCCCCACGGGCAACTGCATAATGGCAAAGGACAAAAAATACGCCGAGGCCAGAAAACCCAACTGCCCGGCGGTCAACCCCAGTTCTTGAACCAAGGGCTGTGCGATTACGGCATTGATGGCCCTGAACGCATAAGACATGACATAGGCGGCCGCGAAAATGATGAACATGCGCATGGCGAGGCTGCCATTCACATACATGTGCTCTACGCCATCGGGCCCAATTTCACGCGATACATTTTCGGGTTTGTACTGCATTACTGCCCCAACAGGGAAAAGCCACCGAACCACGAAGTGGCTGAATCTGGATTGGCAGCCTCGCCAGGGCCCATCATCAACACCTCATACAAAACGCCTTGGTGCTCAAAAAAACGAGCCTGCGCAAAAGCAGCTTCACCGCTTGGCAACTTGCCTTTGATCGACATTTCATAGACAGTTTTGCCCAACCATTGAATCGGCTTTGCCTCGGCCTGGCCCGCCGCAATATTATTGGCAACCGCCTGGGCCAAAGCGTCGCGCAGGGCTGCGCCTTGCGCTGCCAGTTCGCCCTGCAAGGGCACGGTGCCTACGGCAAAATACAAGCCTTCAATTTGCGCAGCCTGCAAAGTGAGCGGCACTTGAAGCCCAATCAGATCCATGGTTCGGGTGGCTTGCGCTGGTTTGTCGGGAAAGGTGGCCATGTAGCCGATGTCGGTATTGGGCACCACGCGCCAGTTGAACTGGGGCGAACAAGCGACCAAGGCGCATAATGCAATCAGGGAAACGAAAATTGCACGGCTTGAAGCGAAAGCTGTTTTCATGAGGCGCTTTGAGGCGAAAATTAGGCAGGTGCTCCATTGTAGGGGCTCTTGATACAGATCAATAGCAGTGATAACCAGAGTGTGGACAGAATGGGTATTGTGAAATTCAAATCGAAAGCAGCCGGCGATATTGTGATGTTCAAATCCAATGCAGACCAACTATTTCGAATTATGGGTATTGAACCCAGTGAGCGGGGCGTGATCGAAGCACACGATCTTGCGCATGCCCATGCACAGCTGGTTGCGGCGGTGAATACTGAACGCATGGCTCGCGCCGAGAACCCGATTGATGAAGATGAGCTAAGCGCCGAAGAAAAAATTGCCCTGAAAAACCATGTGGGCCTGGAACAAAGAGCTTACCCCTTGTTGAAAATGCTGGAAGAAGCAGCAAAAAAAGAAGTGGATGTGCATTGGGGGTTTTGATGAACCCCGTTGCCGAGGCTTGATTGTGTTTAAGCGCTAGCTGTTTCGCGGCGGCGCACAGGGCCGGCAATGGCTTCAACCTGCGCTTGGGTTTTCTTGCCCAAGCCAATTAGAAAACCCAGTTCGGCTACTACAAACAGTGGGCCGATGGCCAGTCCAATCAAGTCATCAACAAAGGCGGGCTTGCGACCTTCGTAATAGTGGCCCACAAACTGGATAATCCAACCCACCACAAAAATTCCCACGCCAGCACCTAACCAAGCCGCAGTACTCAGGGTTGCGAAATGCCCGGCGGCGAGCAACAAGGCCCCGTGAATGACAAACATGGCCAAACCATAGCCAAGGCTCAACTTGAGATAAAACAGGCTGGACAGCAAAAACACCACCAGCGCGGGCGTTACTGCAATACCAGCAACGTCAACCGACACGCGCGACAGCAGGATAAGCACCGACAACACAATGATGGGAACACCGACGAAGTGCGTGGCGATGTTGCGTGGATCCCGGTGATAGGTGGCATAAGTTGCCAGTTGATCGACCAACGTTCTCATGGCTTGTTCTCCTTGAAGCGGCAATTGCTCTAAATGTTTGATTTTGAGCTTGTATGGTTACAAATCAAGCCTGAAAGGTCTGTCATTTGCCTGACATTTGATGCTAATTTAATGGGACAGGTGGAGACATACCAAAAAACAATGCAAACACACAACATTCAACAAATATTGAACCGTGGAAAATGGTTTGCCAATTTGCCCGCTAACCTGCAACAGGCCCTGCTAAAACACGGCGTCTTGCGACAGTTTCAAAACGGGCAACGGCTGTTTTCAAGAGGCGACTGTGCTGACGGCTTGTACGCGGTGCTTAGTGGTTCGGTCCAGATTGTGGGCGCGAGCAAACACGGTGCCGAGGACAAGCACGTGATCCTGACCCTGATTGACCCGCCCGACTGGTTTGGAGAAATCTGCCTGTTCGACCGCCAACCGAGAACCCACGATGCCCTTGCCGATGGACCTGCTACAGTGTTTCACGTACGACAGGCTCTGCTGGACCAACTGATTTCAGAAAACCCCAATTACTGGCGCGAATTTGGTCTGCTGTTGACCCAGAAGGTGCGCCTTATTTTCGGCGCCATCGAAGACGCTGCCCTGTTGCCCACCCCCACCCGCCTTGCCCGCCGTTTGCTGCAAATGGCCGAGGGCTACGGCATACGATCAGACAGTGGCACTGTGAGCGCGCGTACCTTGCACGTGTCGCAAGAGAAGCTCTCGGCCATGCTGTCGATTTCACGGCAAACGGTGAACCAAATGCTGAAGGAACTGGAGCATGAAGGTTTACTTCAACTGGGAAGGGGGAATATCGAGATTTTGAATCTGGAAGGGTTGAAACACAAAGGCCAGGTCAGCTAGCTGCATCCAAAACGGCCAGCCCCGTGTTCTTCCTCTGTCAACTTGTAGTTTGACACAAGTTTCAGGCATTAACGACAGAGGGGATTCAAATGAAATTCAAGAAAAAATTTGTGGCAATGGCGTTGTCCAGTTTGGTATTGGGTGGTTGCTTGTCGGATGACAACAATGTCGCTTTAACTGCGGGTGATGTTTTTGTATTGACATCCAGTGGGCAGCTGGCTTCATTTAACCGGGACCAGCCAGGCACAACTCGTACCTCTGTCGCGGTCAGCGGTTTGATGACTGGAGATACACTTTTGGGTATTGATTTCCGCCCACGCGACGGACAACTGTATGCGATTGCACGTACTTCTCCTGGTAATGGAGGGCGCCTGTACACCATCAACACCACCACCGGTGCGGCCACTGCGGGTGCCACCTTGATACCAGCTGCAACGCCAACAACAAACGGCGCGTTCACCACACTGGACGCAGCAGCCACCTCATTCAGTGTTGACTTCAACCCAGCGGCTGATGCACTGCGCCTGATCAGCGACACAGGCCAAAACCTGCGCATTTTCGTGGCCAACGCAACCGGACGAACAGCGGGTGAAACATTTGTTGACGGCACGGTATCCGATGCGGCGGCAGATATTTCAGGCGCGGCTTATACCAACTCGTTTGACGGCACCACCAACACCCGCCTACTCAATATTGACACCGTGGCTGACAACCTGACATTTCAGAACCCCCCCAACGATGGCACACAAGTGGTTGCTGCTCCGTTGGGTGTCAATGCAAGCGGCATGGTTGGTTTTGATATCGACGCGCGAAACAACCGGGGCTATGCCTTGCTGAACGTCGGCGGCAGCGTGGTGTTTCATACCATTGCCATTCCCGATTCAACGGCCACATTGCCTGTGAGCGGCCCCGCCGCCGTGGCTGTGGGTACACTGAACATCTCAGGCATTGTGGGCATGGCTTTGGTGCAGCCAACAGCCCCAACTGCGGTTGCTTTGGATGGCAACACGGCGGGTTCGCAACGCTTGTTGAAGTTTGGCATACGCACACCTAACACAGCAACGGCCACCGCAATCACCGGGCTGCCTTCTGGAGAACGCTTGCTGTCGATTGACTTCCGCCCCAGCAATGGACGCTTGTATGGTTTGAGCAGCGCGGGCAAAATTTTCACAATCAACCCAGACACAGGTGCAGCAACCCTGGGTTCCACGCTCAGCGTGGCGACGGACATTGTGAACGGTCTGGCCGCCGGCAAGAATTACGCCATTGACATCAACCCAGCGGCAGATGCACTACGCATTGTCAGTTCCCCAGACGGTGATGGTGCGTCCAAAAACTACCGCGTACCCGGAGCCAACCTGGAAAGCACGGGAGCCACCAACACCGACACAGACCTGACCCTCAATGGTGCAACAACAGGCTTTGGCATTGCCCAGGTTGCCTACACCAACAGCTTTGCGAATCCTGCACCCGCCGGCACTCGTTTGTTTGATGTGGACGCAGACAACAACCGGCTTTTGCAACAAACCAACGCCAATGCAGGAACCTTGGCTACGATTGGACCCATTGGTACATTCAACGACTACGGTGGTTTTGACATTTCCGGCGGTGACAACGGCATGGTGCTGATGAGCAATCGCGCGCTGACCACAGGCACATTCAGCCTGTTCACGGTCAACCTCGGCACTGGCGCAGCAACCGCGGCAGGCGTGGCCAGTGGAACCAATGAAATCGGTTCGGGCGCGACAGCGAGCACAGATATTCGCGCACTGAGCATTCGCTTCTGAGCGAGTCGCATTAAAAAAACCCCGGTTCAAAAGACCGGGGTTTTTTTTATTGCAAACATTGAATTTACTTCAACGCCACCGCAGTACCGATAAACATGATTTCACCGGAAGGTCGGTTGCCCAAAGGAGATCCACCAGCGGGTTCCAAGGTGACCTCAAACAGCTGCTGTTCAACCAGCTTGGGTAACATGTCAGCAGGCAGTTCAAGCGGCTTGCCCAATTCCATCAACCCCAATGAGGTAGGCCCAGAATCGGTCGGAGCCTTGGTCCAAAGCTGCAAGCTTTTGCCCATGTTGGCAGGGTTGCCTTCAATGGGCAAACCACCAATTTGATACACGCGAATGGTGTCGTTGGGGCGAGCCTCAACCAGCCATTCAGTGGTTTTGTCAGGGCTCTTCATCACGGCCACGTATCGAGGCCCATCATTAAGTTCCTGGCTTGCTCCCAACAACTGCACACCCAGTACCACCGCTGCCGCACTGGCTGCAATAGCCCACCCTTTCCACAACCAAGCGAAAGGTGATGTTGTTTCTTTCGATGCAGTTTTCTCGCCAGCCACGCCGATCGAGCTCTCCACATTGGTCCACACTTTGGCACTGACCGGTTCTTGCTCAAACTTTCTGGACATGGCGGCAAAATGTTCAGTCCAGTTGCTCACTTCTTTGGCCAGCTCGGGGTCTTGGTTCAAGCGCCGCTCGAAATCCTGTCGCTCAGCGTCTGTCATTACGCCGAGCACGTACTCGCCAGCCTCAACAATCTTGGCTTCTGTCTGCGTCGTCTCTGTCATGACAAACACTCCTTCAGTTTCAACAATCCCCGGCGTATCCAGCTTTTGACGCTGCCGAGGGGCGAATTCAATCGTTGTGCAATTTGCTCGTGGGTATAACCATCGACAAAAGCCAGCACAATGGCGTTGCGTTTGGTTTCATCCAGTTTGCCCAGACAAGCACTGAGCTTTTCGGCTTCCTGAGCCAGCTCCTGGTTGTCGTTGGTCGACAGCTCGGGAACGTCGTGCTCTTCGGAAGACACTTCCATTAACCGTTTGCGCACCGTATTTAACGCTTGGTTGCGAACCACCGTGTACACCCAACCGCGCGCAGACCCCAAGGCGGGAGAGTATAACCGAGATCGATTCC
This sequence comes from Gammaproteobacteria bacterium, assembly GCA_018812945.1. Taxonomy (GTDB): domain Bacteria; phylum Pseudomonadota; class Gammaproteobacteria; order Burkholderiales; family Burkholderiaceae_B; genus Limnobacter. The sequence continues at coordinate 9,636 of JAHJCM010000160.1, forward strand.
AGACCTTGACCATGGCATCGTGTAAAACCTCTTCAGCCAGCTCACGCCGCTTTACAATCCGATAAGCCACCGCAAACAGCCAGCGACTGTCTCGCGCATAAATTGCCTGCAACGCAAATTTTTCACCGCGCGCGCAGGCCAGAAGCGCAGCCTCGTAGTCAAAGTCGCTAGGGTCTGGAGAAATTTTTTCAGTCACGATAACACTACTCGCTGCAAGGTAAAACAGATGCAAAAGGGAAGGCGATAACAATGCCCCCCGCCTGGGTTAAATAAACAACCCGAATTAGTCCTCAAGCAAAGCACGCAACATCCATGCGGTTTTTTCATGAATGTCCATGCGTTGTGTCAGCAAATCGGCCGAAGGCTGATCATCGCCGTCTTCGATAATGGGGAAAATTTCGCGAGCGGTACGTGCAATCGCCTCATGACCCTTGGCAAGAATTTCCACCATTTCCATGGCCTTGGGTGGTTTGGCTGGCGCGTCTTTCAAAGTGCTTAGCTTCGCGAATTCTGCGTAGGAGCCTGGCGCATGAAAACCGAGCGCCCGGATACGTTCTGCAATCGGGTCCACTGCATTCCACATTTCGGTGTATTGGCCCATAAACATGGTGTGCAGTGTATTGAACATTTTGCCGGTCACGTTCCAGTGGAAATTGTGCGTGGTCAGGTACAAGGTGTAGGTCTCGGCCAACAAACGGCTAAGCGCCTGGGCAATCGCGGCACGCTTGGCATCAGGGATGCCAATATTGATTGAGGGCATATCGGGTTTCTTTGCGGCTTTGGCCATTTTCTCTCTCCGGTTTTATTCGTTGGGTGACTGACCCAGTGGATTGGAAATAGTTGCAATTCCGTTGATATGCACTGAACCGAAGTACAGTTTGCCATTAAAGGGCGTTACCTGCGTGACGTAATAATAGTAAGCACCCGCCTTCTCTGCTTGCAGGTTGGCAATCACGATGCCTTGCGGGTTGATTGCCAGGGCCATTGCCTTGGGTTTGATCGGGAACTGAACATGGTTTAATAATTTTGCCATTGCTTTGCGAACAGCAGGTTTGTCGGCAAGTGAATCGAGCAGCGGGTCACGTAAACTGGGCACTGCGAGCCAGTAGTTACCGTCCACATCCGTGCGGATATTGTCGGGAAAGCCGGGCAAGCCATCGACAAACACATCGCGGGTTCCGGCCTTCTCGCCTTGCAACCAATACCGCACAATTCGGTATTCGCCGGTTTCGTTGACCAGCACATAGTCGCCAGCCTTTGAAATGGTTACACCGTTGGCAAATTGCAAACCACTGAGTAATGTTTTTGTTTCACTAGTTTGAAAATCATATTGGACCAATCGTCCGTTGGGGCCGTGCTCCACAATATCGAGCACATAATCGTTGAAATCAAACTTGCTGGAAGCGTCCGAAAAATAAGCATAGCGGCCATCGGCACTTACGGCCACATCGTCTACAAACTTGAATGGCACACCCGCCGACTCAGTCGCGAGCACAGTGACTTCGCCTTGCAGGGTCACTTTCAACAAGCCCTTGATCGCATCGGCGACCACCAGAAAACCCTCTGGATGGAACACCAAACCCAAGGGGCGGCCCTTGGTGTTGGCGATCAAATCAAAAGGAGTCGTTTGGGGGCTTTCTTCGACTTGCAGATTCTCTGGGTCAAACCGAACAATTTCACCGGTGTTCATGCCGGTGTACAACAAGCCATCAGGGCCAGGTTCGATTGACTCAGGCTGAAGCAGGTTGTAGGTGCCAAATACCTCGGCTTGGTCCAGCAAATTGTTGCTGGCATAGGGCCCTGAAGTGAGGCTGGGCATGGGTGCAGGCTTCCAGGCCACCGGCTCCACAGGCGTAGAACCAAACACCACCACGCTACCAATCACAGCCGCTGGCAGCAATACCACTGCAATCAAAACTTTGCCCAAAGCACGCATATTGTTGACACCTTGTAATTTCCGTTAGCATGGATGATATCGGAGGAAACAAGCCGAACCATCAAAATAATCAGGAGACCGGTTGTGAATTTTGAACCCAGCGCCAAAGCGCAAGACTTTGTGAAGCGCGTTCGCGCCTTCATGAAAAACGAAATCGCCCCCCTAGAAGCCGCCTACTGGGACAAGATTGAAGCCCAGTGCAACGGTCGCGAGTGGAACAACTGGCGCATTCCCCCATGAAATGGAGGCCCTGAAAAGCAAGGCGCGCGAGGCAGGCCTTTGGAATATGTTTTTGCCTGACGAGAAACTGGGTGCAGGCCTGAGCACCATGGAATACGCCTTGATTGCCGAAGAAACTGGCCGCAGCCTGATGGCACCCGAAGTATTCAACTGCAATGCACCCGACACCGGCAATATGGAAGTGCTGTGGAAATACGGCAATGCCGAGCAAAAAAAGGAATGGCTGGAGCCACTTCTTGCGGGTGAAATTCGGTCTGTATTTTGCATGACTGAACCCGATGTGGCCAGCAGCGACGCCACCAATATGCAAGCCACCGCCACGCTGGAAGGCGACGAAGTGGTGATCAACGGCACCAAGTGGTGGAGCAGTGGCATTGGCGATCCGCGTGCAAAAATCGCCATTGTGATGGCCCGCACAGAAAATCCCGATTTGGACCGCCACCACCAACACACCATGGTGCTGGTGCCTTTGAATACTCCAGGAGTTTCAATCAAGCGTATGCTGCCCGTGTTCGGCACTTACGATGAACCCCATGGCCATGGCGAGGTGGAGTTCAACAATGTGCGCGTGCCCTTGGGCAATGTAATCGCGGGCCTGGGTAAGGGGTTCGAGATTGCGCAAGGCCGCTTGGGGCCCGGCCGCATTCACCACTGCATGCGCTGCATTGGTGCGGCCGAGGAATCGCTGGACCTGATGATTAAGCGCGGCATTTCACGCGTGGCGTTTGGAAAGCCCTTGATTAATTTGGGCGGCAACCGCGAACGTGTGGCTGAAGCACGGCTGGCCATTGACCAGGCCCGCTTGTTAACGCTCTACGCTGCGTGGAAGCTGGATCAACTTGGCGCACTGGGTGCGATGACAGAGATTGCAGCCATTAAAGTGGTGGCTCCCAATGCGCTTGAGCAGGTGGTAGACATGGCCATTCAAATGCATGGCGGCGCGGGCGTTAGCCGCGATACGCCGCTTTCTGGCTTCTACATTCAGGCGCGCAGCTTGCGCTTGGCCGATGGCCCCGATGAAGTTCACAAAGGGGTGATAGCCCGCATTGAAATGATGAAGCGAGGGTTTAAATAATGACCGAGTCCACAAAATCGGTCATCGACACGGGTGGTGCGGTTCGCCAGGGCGAAGAGTTAAATACCGATGTGGTAACAGGCTGGCTGCGCACGAAAGGTTTAACGCTGAGCGACAAGCCAGAGTTAACACAATATTCTGGTGGCGCTTCCAACTGGACCTACCGTTTGAAATACCCCGAAGCCGATTTGATTTTGCGCCGTCCACCCAAAGGTACCAAAGCCAAAGGTGCGCACGACATGGGCCGCGAGTTTCGCATTCAAAGCCTGTTAAAACCAGTGTACCCCTATGTGCCCAGTATGGTGGGGCATTGCGCCGATGAGTCGCTGATTGGCAGCGAATTTTACGTGATGCACAGGATCGAGGGAATTATTCCGCGCAAGCACATGCCGCGTGGCGTGCAGCTTGACCGCGAACAGGCCCGGCAACTCAGCATCAACTTTCTGGATCGCCTGATTGAGCTTCACCAGATCGACATTCACGCCAGCGGACTGAATGCGTTAAGTAAAGGCAGTGGTTACACGCGACGCCAGCTTGACGGCTGGAACCAGCGCTACGACAAGGCTCGCACCTGGAATGTGAGCTCGTTTAACAAAGTGCGCCGCTGGCTTGATTTGAATTGCCCCGACGATGTGAAATTGTGCATGATTCACAACGACTGGCGGCTGGACAATGTGGTGCTGAACCCGACCAATCCCACCGAAATTATTGGGGCTCTGGATTGGGAATTAGCCACCGTAGGCGACCCACTGATGGACCTTGGCAGCGTGATAACTTATTGGGTGCAAGGCGACGACAATTTCTTGATGAAGATGCTGCAACGACAACCTTCCAACCTGCCCGGCATGATGACGCGCCAGGAAATGGTGGATTACTACATGCAGAAAACTGGAATACACACCAACAACTGGACCTTCTACGAGGTGTTTGGCTTGTTCCGAATAGCCGTGATTGCACAACAAATTTATTACCGCTACCACCACAAGCAAACACGCAACCCGGCATTTAAAAACTTCTGGATTATGGTGAATTATTTTGATTGGCGATGTAAATCGCTCATCAAGAAGCTGGGCTGAACACACATGGGAACCATTTATTTGATCCGACACGGTCAAGCCAGTTTCGACAGCGCAGACTACGACAACCTGTCAGACCTGGGGCAGTTGCAAGCCGCACAACTTGGAGCCTGGTTCAAAGCGCGCAAAATTCGTCTGCACGGTTTTTTTAGTGGCAGCATGAATAGACACCTGCAAACCGCGCAGGCTTTTGCAAGCACCTATGGTGTGTTTCAAGAACCAGTGCAACACGCCGGTTTGAACGAATACGATCATGAAGCGATATTGCAGGCGCTGATTGGTCAGTACGACAATCCCGATGCGTTCGAGCAACAAGTGATGCAAAACGCAGACCCCCGCAAGGCGTTTCAACAAATCTTCGAGAAAGCGATTGCGCGCTGGGTGAGCGGCGAACACGACTCTGACTATCCGGAAAGTTGGCGTGCGTTCAAAACCCGCGTGATGAGCGGATTGGGCGCTGTGACTGCACAAGCAATGCAGCTGAAACACGGAACAGGTTCAGCGAATGTGGCAGTGTTTACCTCGGGTGGGCCAATTACGGCAGTTGCGCAAAACCTGTTGCAATTACCCGATACCAACGCATTCAATTTGAACTGGATGATTACCAATTGCAGTGTCAGCAAACTGTTGTTTGGTCAGCGTGGCATAAGCCTGGCTAGCTTCAACGAGCAAGCCCATTTTGAAGGTGAAATTGCAGGCGTGCTGGCAGATCAAGCCAATGGGCTGGAAGCATTTGCTGCCAAACCCAATGGCCTGATTTCTTACCGATAGGAATCAAGCACTCACTGTGCTTTCTTGATCTCGGTCACGGTGTAGTTCGAGCCTTCCTGCTTTACGTTGAACTTCACCTTGTCACCTTCCTTCAAGCCTTCCAGCATGGCTTTGTCGGCCACACCGAACACCATGGTCATGGGTGGCATTTCAACGCTTTTGATTTCACCGTGCTTCACGGTGATCTTGCCGGTGTTCTTGTTGATTTTGCGAATTTCGCCATCGGCCAGTTCAACTTGAGCAGCCGCTTTCGCCTTGGCCTTGGCTTCAGCTTCCATGCGTTGCTGATTCTCAATAACGTGCACAGTGTGGTCAGCGGCATAAGCAGCACCTGCACCCAAGAAAGCCAAAGTAATTGCACTCAGTTTCAATGTATTTTTCATGGTAATACTCCTACTAAAGTTATTTGGCCGCCACGGTGATTGTGCCCACCATGCCCGCCTGAAAATGACCTGCTATCAAACATGCGAATTCAAATTCGCCTGCTTTATTAAAGGTCCAAACAATCTCGCCTGTTTTGCCTGGGTCCACATGGGCCATATAAGGCTCGTCGTGCTCCATGCCAGGAAATTTCAGCATCAACTCCGCATGCTTTGCATTCTCGGCTTGAGTACCAATTACAAATTCATGCAACAACTTGCCGGTGTTCTTGACCCGAAAGCGAATGGTTTCGCCCTGATTCACTTCCAGCTTACCCGGCTGAAATTGCATGTCGTCGCCCATGCTAACGTCGACGGTTCGAATCACATTCGCGGCATCACCCGCAACGCCCCAATCAGTTTGCTCTTTCACCACCGGCGTATTGCCTGTTTTCTTTTCGCCATGGGCAAGAGCAATATTATTCACTCCCCCTATTAAGGCAGCACAGGCCAATACGACTCCTGAAAATTTAAACATTTTCTTTCCTTTACTTAAAGGTCAATCAATGACCTGAATGGCCGGTGGGTTTGCGTACCTGTAATTCAATGTGAGGCTGGTTTTTCTGCGCCAACTTCATGCTGGGTTCTCCAGCGCTGCCGCTGCGTTTGGGTTTGGCCAGCTCTCCGGTGAACTCATAGGCAACAGTACCTTCGGGGTGCTTGTACCAACCCGGGTCTGAATAATCACCCTGCTTTTGGTCCTTGCGTACCTTCAGCATGCTGAACATTCCACCCATTTCCACAGACCCAAAAGGCCCTTCACCAGTCATCATCGGAATTGTGTTGTCGGGCAGTGGCATTTGCATTTCAGCCATATCAGCCATGCCGCGCTCACCCATGGCCATGTAATCCGGAATCAGGTTGGTAATTTTCTTCGTCATGCCTCGGTGGTCCACACCGATCATGGTGGGCACATCGTGGCCCATGGCATTCATGGTGTGATGGCTTTTGTGGCAATGAAACGCCCAGTCGCCCTCTTCATTGGCAATGAACTCCATTTGCCGCATCTGTCCCACAGCAATGTCCACAGTCACTTCAGGCCAGCGAGAATTCTTCGGTGTAGGCCCCCCGTCAGTACCAGTCACTTCAAATTCATGGCCGTGAATGTGAATGGGGTGGTTGGTCATCGTCAAATTGCCCACACGAATTCGCACCCGGTCATTTTTGCGCGCCACCAATGGCGAAATGCCCGGGAACAGGCGACTGTTCCACGTCCACAAATTGAAATCCAGCATGGTCATGATTTTCGGTGTATAAGCACCAGGATCAATGTCGTAGGCATTCAGCAGAAAGCAGTAATCGCGGTCCACTTCGCTAATTAACGGGTTTTTGTTTTTGGGGTGTGTTACCCAAAAGCCCATCATGCCCATGGCCATTTGTACCATTTCATCCGCATGGGGGTGGTACATGAAGGTGCCGGGCCTGCGGGCCTCAAATTCATACACAAAGGTTTTGCCGGCAGGAATACCGGGCTGGTTCAAACCGGTCACACCATCCATGCCGTTGGGCAAGCGCTGGCCGTGCCAGTGAATACTGGTGTGCTCAGGCAGTTTGTTGGTCACAAAAATTCGCACCCGGTCGCCTTCCACCACTTCAATGGTGGGGCCAGGGCTTTGCCCGTTGTAGCCCCATAGGTGGGCAGTCATGCCCGGTGCCATTTCCCGCAACACGGGCTCGGCCACCAAATGGAATTCCTTCACGCCGTTGTTCATGCGCCAAGGCAATGTCCAGCCATTCAAGGTAACCACCGGGTTGTAAGGGCGCCCGGTGTTGGGCACCAGGGGGGGCATGGTGTTAGGTGATGTTTGTAAAATGGGTTCAGGCAAAGCGCTCATGGCCACCTTGCTGACACTGGCCGCAGCCACCGCGCCGCCAGTTAGTGCAGCGGCCTTGAAAAATTCTCGTCTCGAAGTCATGTTGAATGTCCTTTCATTTAGTGGCCACCGCCAGCGTCGCCGCCGGCGCTTGCGGCCGCGCCACTGACTGACACCATCATGGGTTTGCCCACCATGGTGGCTTGCAACGCAGCGTCAGCACGCCAAAAATCTGCTTGGGCGTTAATGGCCTGCACCACCACGCTCACCTGGTCGCGGCTATCCGCCAACAACTCGAACACCCCGATCAACATGCCGTTGTAACGCAACACGTTTTCGTCGGCGATGGTTTGCCGCAGTGGGATGATTTCATCGCGGTAGTGGCGTGCAATGTCATAGGTGGTGCGGTAAGCGGCATAGCTCTCCCGCAGGGTAGATCGCGCGCTGCGCAAGGTGGCCTCAAGCCGGTTGGCTGCAGCCAGTGTGTTGGCATTGAAGGTATCGCGCTTCATGCCGCCCCAATCGAAAATTGGCAGGGCCAATTCAAGTTCATACCCTTTTTTGTTGTTGCGCTCACCGGTGTCGTTTTCAAAAACGGTGTCGTAACGGATGCCAGCTTCAATATCCAGAAAACTGGCCACATTGCCCAATCCCTGCGCTTTTGCACTGGCATCAAAGCCCAGCTTGGCCATCCTCACATCGAGTCGATTCTCAGCCCGCTTGGCTACATCAGACGCGGCTTTGGGGGCTTCAGGCAAATCGGGCAGGCGATCGGGTAACTTCAGCTGCGCAACCTGCTCGGTGTTCAACCCCAACATGCGCACCAGTGCTTCGCGGGTGGCTGTGGCTTTGTGCCGTGTGGCAGCAAGATTAAGCGCAGCATCGGCATAAAAGCTTTGCTGGCGTGCGCGCTGCAAGCGGGTGAAGTTGCCCACTTCCTGCATGCGGCGGGCCAGTTCAGCGCTAGTTTGAGCACTTTCAAACACCTGCTGGGCATAAGTGTGTGCCTGTTGGGCGGCAACTGCCTCTACCCAGGCTTGGCGAACCTGCGTAACCTGATCAACTACACTGCTGGTTAATTGCAACTGCGCGCGGTCAATTTGCGTGCGAGCAATGCCCTGGCGTGCGGGAAAACTCAGCAAATCCAGCAGGCCAAAACTTAGCAAACGCCCCAGTTCCAGCTCATCCTTGATTCGCAAACGCTCGAAGGCAAAAACCGGGTTGTGAATTCGACCGCTTTGTGCAGCTTGCGCGGCTTGAGCCCAGTTCTCGGCCAACACGGCTTGAAACTGTGGGCTGTGGGTCAGCATCAGCTCCACAGCAGCGGGTTGGCTCAACGGCTCTTTCAGTATTTCACCGGCCTTGGATGCCATGGCCTGGCGCTGTTCATCAGTTTGAACAAGACTCAATTTGCCGTTGGTGAAACTATTCAATTCCTGATTGGTTTGCTCCACCGATTCATTGATGTTCACCGACGCACAACCCGCCAACACCAGCACGGCCAGTGAAATGGCTGTTTTTTTCATCAGATGGGGCATGTTCATTGAGCACCCCCATGTTTGTGAGCATTGGGTTGTGTAGCCTCTCTGGATACTGCCGGTTTGTCCTTGGCCTTGTCCTCATAAGGCTCGCGTGCATACACACGCCAGCCACCAATTTCATCAACCAGTTGATTGGCTTTGGGCCAGTTCTGTATTTCAGAATCGGAATAGGCTTGATAGCCCTCGAAAGCCGATCGGTATTCAAGTTCTTGCACAGCCTGTTCGGCATTCGCAGACGATGCGAAGGCGAGCAACAGGGGTGCGAATAAGAAATGGGACTTCATAGATCCTCGCAATCATTTAATACACAAGGCATGCAGGCGAATGTGGCCCGGCATGCCCAAGAATCAAATGGCGAGGGTTTTGGGCGGTCGGTCTATTCGCCGAGTGTCGGCGGAATAGGGCAATTGGGGCGTAGAAACAGGGTGCGTTGCATCACGCTGAATGGCATTGAAACTGGCCTGTGCCACAGGCAACAGCACTACCGCGCAGGTGGGTGCGCAGTTGCAGCAACCGTGCAGCGACTTCATCAATTTTTTGGACGAGTCAGGATCAGCATGATCCACCATGTCGTGCATGCTGTGATCCATGCCCTCGTGGTTCATTTCGCTGTGGTGCATGGTGCTGTGGTCGATTGCCCGACCGGCGCTGCTTGAATTTCCATTCAAATGGCACGCAAACATGCTGGCCTGCGCCATGCCCTGAACGGGCAACGCAAGCAACATAAGCCACATGAAAAGAATTCGAACCATTTTTGTCATAACCGGGAACATACCACCTGGGTTAGGACAGGGCAAGCTAGGGAAAGTTCGGAAGCTTCCCCCTGTGGGAAGCCTAGGCCGGGACTTTCATGTTCGCAGCAATCGCCCCAGCAGCCATGGCAGCCGGGGACTGATTCAAGTAATCCTGTGCAAGTTGGGTTGACCCTTCCTTGGAAGGGTCATACCAGGGGCTGAAGTAGGGCAACTGCTGCATTACCAGCCAAAGTGGGTTTGGCAACAACTGCTTGCGTGAGGCCTTGAACCATTCAACCCACATCCATGGCTTGTACACCGCAGGTTTTTTCTTGGCAAAGCGAGGATCTTGCCCTGCAATGTTGGCCGCACCATCCACCCACAAGCCAATAATCATTGGCACTACAATGGCCGCCAAGTAATAGCGGGACAAATAATCGCCACCCAAATGCTTGTACAAATCAAAGGCCACGCTACGGTGTTCCACCTCTTCAGCACCGTGCCAGCGAATCAGGTCCAGCAAGACCTGGTCTGAATTCAGCTCGTCCCATTTTTTGTTTTCAAGCACATACATGCCCAACACGCAGGTCATGTGTTCAATGGTGGCCACCAAGCCCAATCGCGCCAGTAGCCAGCGGTGCTCCAGCCAAGCAGGCACCTTTTTACCAAAAGGCGTGTCGTCCAGTACCACATCAAACAACCATTTCATCAATTGCTGATTGCGCTCGGTCTTAATGCCGCGCGCTGCCAGGTACTCCTCGGTGGCTGAACTGTGCCCGCGCGCATGCATGGCTTCCTGCTTGATGAATCCGCGTACGTCCTCTTTCAACTTTTCGTCTGTCACCAAGGGCAAGGCCTTGTTGTACAGCCGACAAAACCAGAACTCGCCAGCAGGCAAAATCAGGTTGATTTCGTTGATGAAATAGCTTGCATAGGGCTCGTTGGGAATCCAGTCAATCGGCGTTTCCGACCAATCAAATTTCACGTTGCGTTGCTTCAAAGGCACATCAGTGTTGGACGCGGGACGCGCGGCTTTTTTTCGCGCAGCAGTGGTGGCGGTCATGGTGGGTCTCCGACGGTTTTTGCTTAAGATGACATTCTTCGATGTCATCGTTTGATCATAACCGGGAAGTGACAGAACCGATAGTGGATTTGCTCTACCGCAGTGCGACAAATCATGCGGTTCCAATACCGCATGATCTGCTGCCATCCAGCTAAGCTTAAGCGGTGGAATCTTTCACAGTAGTCGACTTGCCATTCGTTTTCACCGACTCAATGCCGTTGTCGCATGCAGCCTCGCTGGCGTACATCTGGCTGGAACCAATAATTTGATGATTGGCAGCCTTCAAGTTGAAATGGTGCTTGCCGTTGGCAGCGACCTTCTTCTCATAACGTGATGCTTCACCGCAGTTTTTCTGAACTGACTCAATTCCGTTTTCAGCGGCGGCTTTGGTTTTGTAGAGTTCGCTGGTCAAAATGGTTTCATGGTTGCCCGCCTTCAAGGCAAATTTGAACTGACCATCGCTGCTTTTGCTTAATTCGAAATAACCTGCCATCTCCAACTCCTTTGTTTGAATGTTTGGTGAATGCTATGGGTTAACCCGTTTTGGTTATATCACAGGCCGGTGAAAGTTCAATGCATCAAGCAAAAACGGCGACCAGTTACCCAGTCGCCGTTCCAAGTGCTGCAGCGCAGATCGCTTACTCTTTCAACGCTACCTGCTCAGCATTGAAACCACCGCCCAAAGCTCGAACCATCGCCAAAGTAGCACCCTGCTGGCTCTGCCAGGCCGATGCCCAACTGAGTTGTGCATTCAACAAATTGCGTTGTGCATCCAGCAACTCAAGCTGGTTGGCCACGCCGTTGTCGACGCGCAACTGCGCCAGGCGAACCACTTGGGTCAGGGTTTGAACCTGCTCTTGTCGGGCCTGCAAGCGCTCACGCGCTTCACGCTGTGCCACGATGGCGTCGTAAATTTCCTGGAATGCAGTACGTATACTGGCTTCGTACTGCAACACTGCTTGATTGCGGCGCGCCACGGCTGCGTCTCGTTCATCAAACAAACGACCCGCCTGGAAAATTGGCTGTGTAATTTGGGTCTGGAAACTCCACACTCGGGCTGGCCCGCTGAATAAATCGCTTAAGTCCGCACTTTCCCGGCCCCCAAAGGCGCTCAAACCAATTGTGGGGAAAAAAGCTTTGCGGGCCGCTTCCAGGTTGGCTTCGCCAGCCAGCAATTGTTGTTCAGCCGCAGCCAAATCGGGGCGACGCAGCAACAATTCTGAAGGTGTGTTTTCCGGCAATATAAACAGCTTGGTCAATTCCAGATTTTCCACGGCCAAGTTGGGCAACTCCGGTGTGTTTCCGCCGACAATCACCGCCAGCGCATTTTGTGCGCGGGCCAGTTGTTCCCGGGTGTCGGGCAACTGCGCACGCACTGCCAACAATTCCGCTTCGGTTTGGCGCAATTGAAGTTCATTGCTCAAACCCACGTCGTAACGCTGCTTGGCCAGTTTGTAGGCCGAGTCCCGACTTTCAAGAGTTTGTTCAAGCACCTTGACTTGCAGGCCCAACACTCGCACTTGTGTGTACAGGGAGGCAGCCGTAGCAGCCACACTCAAACGCACACCCCGTACGTTGTAGCCTTGTTGCATAAAGCCAGCACGGGCTGAATCTTCTAGGGCACCAATGCGCCCCCACAGGTCAAGCTCCCAAGTGGCGCCAATCCCGAACTGATTGCTTTCGTACACATTCTGGCCACCAAACACCGGCACATTCCCGGCTTGCGACGGGCGGTTCCGGCCAGTTGTGAATTGACCGAAGATAGATGGCCATTTCTGGGATTTCGCAATTCCAAGAACGGCACCGGCTTCATTCAAGCGCTCATTGGCCAAACGCACATCGGTGTTGTTTTTCAGGGCCTGTTCAACAACTTGAGTCAAAGCGGGATCACCCAACAATAGCCACCAGGCTTCGTTTTGAACCTGGCTCATGCCAACGCCTTTGGCGTTTTCAGGTACCACGACTTCGGTCGACTTTTCAGGCTTTGCGGTGAATTTTTCCAGCAGAGGAATGCTGGAAGCACAACCCGTCAACGCCAAGGTTAAGCCCAAGGCAATCGCTGTTTTTGGAAGGGCTTTAAGCATGCTCGCCCCCTTTGTTCGTTGTAGATTGATTGGATGAATCATTTGCTTCCTCTTCATCACCATGGTGTCGTCCACCTTTCTCACTTCTGTCAATCAGACGGTAAAACAGGGGCACAAAGAAAATAGCCAACAGCGTGGCGGCGGTCATACCACCCATCACACCAGTGCCAACCGCTGTTCGCGCGCCAGCACCCGCACCGCTGGAGAAAGCCAGCGGAACGACCCCTAGAATAAACGCAAAAGAGGTCATGAGGATGGGGCGGAACCGCAAACGGGCTGCTTCCAGAGAAGCCTCCAATGCACTCATGCCTTCCTCTCGTTTTAGTACCGCGAATTCCACGATCAAAATCGCGTTTTTGGCAGCCAGGCCCAACAAGGTCACCAAGCCAATCTGGAAGTACACATCGTTGGTCATGTCGCGCATCCACACCGCCAACAAGGCACCGAACAAACCAAACGGCATGGCCAGCAATACAGAGAATGGCAGAGTCCACTTTTCATACTGTGCCGCCAAAATCAGGAACACCATCAGCGCACCCAAAATCAGGGCAAAACTGGACGAACCCGCAGAACGCTTTTCCTGGAAGGAGGCACCCGAGAAGTCATAGCTGAAATCATCAGGCAAGACCTCGGCAGCAATGTCTTCAATTGCCTTGATGGCTTCGCCGGAACTCACCCCAGGTGCGCCACTGCCCAGCAATTTCACTGCGGGTAGATTGTTGAATCGTTCCAAAGTTTCTGGCCCCTGTGAAAACTCCACTTTTGCAAAGGCGGAAATTGGGATCATCTCGCCTTTGTTGGAACGCACATACATATTGCCGATGTCAGTCGGGCTTTTGCGATACTGCGCATCCGCCGACATCAACACCTGCCAGGTGCGACCAAATTTGTTGAAGTCATTCACATAGTACGTACCCAGGCTTGCCGACAAGGTATCAAATACCTCATTCACATTCACTCCCATGGCGCGTGCACGTTCGCGGTCTACATCCACATACAACTGTGGTGTGCCGGGACGCCACAAGGTTTGTACACCCGCCAAACGCGGATCTTTGTTGGCTTTGGCAATGAAGTCGTTCATCACCTTGGCCAATTCTGCCGGCCCACCTTCACCGCGGTTCTGAATGTAGAACTCAAAGCCACCGGCATTGCCCAAACCGAAAATTGGAGGAGGCGCAAAAGCCAGCACCAAACCTTCCTGAATACCCGCCGTACGACCAAACAATTCGCCCACGAGCTCCCCGGTTACAGCTTCGCGCTCGTCCCAATGGCGTTGGGTCACAAACATGGTGGCTGCGTTGTTCTTGAAACTGCCGCCCAAAAAGTCGAACCCAGTGAATGCCACGGAATACTCGTTGGCCGGGTTGGCAGCCACCGCATCCACCACTTCAGCCACCACCTTGTCGGTGCGCTGCAAGGTGGCACCGTCGGGCAAAAACACCGCGGCAATGAAGTAACCCTGGTCTTCATCGGGTACCAATGAACCGGGTGTGGCCCTGAACAAACCGGCGGTCACCACCAGCATGACCAAAAACAGGCCTATACCAATGGCCGGACGCATGCTGATGAACTTCACGCCACCCACGTATTTGGTCGTGACACGGCCAAACCAGTCATTGAACCAGGTGAAAAATTTACCGGGTTTTTTGTGCTCATGTTTCAACAGCATTACGCACAATGCTGGTGTCAGGGTTAGCGCCACAATACCGGACACAATTACCGCAATCGCAATCGTGATCGCAAACTGGCGGTACAGCTCACCAGTCAAACCACCGAGAAAGCCAATCGGAATAAACACAGCCGACAACACCAGCACAATCGCAATCACCGGGCCAGTCACTTCCTGCATGGCTTTAATGGCAGCCTTGCGGGCACTCAAGCCATCCTCATGCATGATTCGCTCAACGTTTTCCAGCACCACAATGGCGTCGTCCACCACAATACCGATGGCCAGCACCATGCCGAACAAAGTCAGTGTGTTAATGGAATAGCCCAACAGGTACAAACCAGCAAACGCACCCAACAGGGACACGGGCACAGCCAGAATCGGAATCAGCGTGGCGCGCCAGTTTTGCAAAAACACATACACCACGATGAACACCAGAATCATCGCTTCAATCAGTGTTTTTACCACTTCGCGAATCGAGACTTCCACAAAACGTGTGGTGTCATAAGGCACCGCATAGTTAAGACCTTCCGGGAAATCTGCCGCAATTTCATCCACCGTGCCTTTCACGGTTTGAGCCACTTCAAGCGCATTGGCACCCGGCTGTAAAAATACACCCACCAGTGTTGCAGGCTTGCCGTTGATACGGCCGGTAAAGTCGTAATCCTTGGAACCCAGTTCCACGCGGGCCACGTCCTTCAGGCGCAACGAAGAACCGTCTGCATTCACCCGAATCAACACATTCTCGAACTCTTCAACATCTTGCAGCCGTCCCTGCGCCGTGATGGTGTAGACCAGTTCCTGACCATTGTTGTTGGGCGCCTGGCCAACCTTACCCGCTGCAAACTGCGCGTTCTGCTCGTTCAAGGCCGCGGCAATGTCGCCAGCTGTCAACTTCAATTGCGCCATGCGATCCGGTTTGATCCAGATTCGCATTGCATAGTCTTTCGCACCAAAAATTTGAACGTTGGTCGTACCCGGAATCCGCTTGATGCGGTCCAGCACGTTCAAGGTCACGTAGTTCGAGGTGTAGAAGTCATCGAACCTGCCATCTTCAGAATAAAACGCCAACACCTGCAAAAATGAGGAAGAACCCTTGTTCACGGTTACACCTTGCCTGCGCACTTCCTGCGGCAAAATGTTTTCCACTTGCTTTACACGGTTGTTCACGTTCAAAGCGGCTTGATCAGGATCAGTACCAATTTCAAACGTCACCATGATTTCAACCACGCCGCTGCTGGCCGAAGTCGAGCTCATGTACATCATGTTTTCAACACCGTTGATGGCGTTTTCAATCGGCGCGGCCACGGTGCTGGCAATCACCTCTGCAGAGGCGCCGGGATACACCGCACGAACCTGCACCACTGGAGGTGCAATTTCAGGGTACTGCGCAATCGGTAAACCACGCATGGCAGCCAAACCCGCCAGCATGATGAAAATCGACAACACGGCCGCAAACACAGGCCGGTCGATAAAAAATTTCGAAAACATGAATGACCCCTTATTGCTTCTGCTCTGTGGCTACAGGTGCGTTGACCTGTGCGGCGCTGTCAACAACTGCGGGCTGCGCATCGGCGCCTGCAATCACGGGTTGTACGGGTGTTCCGGGTGGGGCCTTCATGAACCCGTCGGTCATCACTTTGTCGCCAGCAACCAGTCCATCGGTTACTACCCATTGGTCACCTTTCCACTGCGCAACCTGAACCGGGCGCGGTGCCACCGTATTTTCGGGGCTCACAGTCATCACGACTTTTCCACCCGCAGGGTTCTCAAGCACCGCACGTTGTGGCAACAACACGGCGTTTTTTTGCACTGCGCCACTTACACGCACACGTACAAATTGTCCTGGGCTTAACACTTCCTTGTCATTGGCCAACACGGCACGCGCATCGACCGTACCTGTGGCTGGGTTCACACGCACATCCTGAAAGCCCAGCTTGGCTTTCAATCCCATGGGTTTACCATCGGCACCCAGCACCTCAACCACCAAATCGCCATTACTCAAGGCAACCGCACCACTTGCAATGCCTTTGCGCAGCTGTTCGTGGTCTTTTTCAGGAATACCAAAGTTCACATACACCTGGTCAATCTGGGTAACCGTGGTCAACAACTCGGAAGGACCAGACACAAAACTGCCCTCGGAGTACAACGAACGGCTTGCAAAGCCATTCACCGGGGATTCAACCCGCGCATACTCCAGGTTCAGGCGAGCCGTGCGAACTGCAGCACTGGCCACTTGCAGGTCAGCCTTGGCCACTTCAAAGGCAGATTGCGCATTGTCCAATTCAGATTGCGACACCGCTTTGCTATCCGCCAGAGGCATGACCCGTTTGTAATCTCGCTCTGCTTGGGCCGCGCGAACCTTGGCCGCATTTTCATCGGCCAAGGCACGGGCCAAAGCAGTTTGGTAGGGTGCATTGTCCAGGCTGTACAAAGATTGGCCTTTCTTCACTCGACCGCCCTCTTCAAACTGGCGGCGCTCGATAATACCGGCCACACGGGCGCGAATTTCAACCTCGCGCAGGCCGGCAATTTGGGCAGGATACTCATACGTTAATTCCAGCGGTTCGGTTTTCACCTCAACCACGGGTACGGGTGCTGCCTGGCCGGCACCGGGGCCACCGGGGGCTTGGGCATCAGCGCCCTGGCCACAGCCTAGCAACAAAGCGCTGGACAAAACAGTCACCAGCAGCGCGGGCAGAAGGGTGGCTCCTGCAAAAGCGCGGCTGTAGGGGGAAGCTTGGGTTTGCTTTGAATTCAATGAGTTGCTGTGCATGATATTTGCCCTGTTATATCCTTGTGGGAATTTTTCGGGTTGATTTAATGACCGAGAAGTCAGATAATACATACATACATGGGTGTATGTAAATAAATTTTTCAATTTGGCGTAGACGATTGTGGTGAGAAAAACGAAGGAAGAAGCGCAGGAAACCCGCAACCTGATTCTGGACACGGCCGAGGCAGTGTTCTCGGAAAAAGGGGTATCGAGGACCACGCTGAACGACATTGCCAAGGCCGCGGATTTAACGCGGGGGGCCATTTATTGGCACTTCAAGAACAAGGCCGACCTGTTTGATGCCATGTTACAACGCGTCATATTACCGATGGATGAATTCATCGCCACGCCCGACCTGCACCCCGAGCAACAACCGTTGGCCTACCTGCGAACAAGGTCCATGCATGTGGTGCGTACCCTGGCAGAAGACCCGCGCACACAGCGGGTTTTTGACATCGTGATGCACAAGGCAGAAATGGTCGATGACATGTTGCCCATCCGAGACAGGCACCTGGAAGCCATTCAAGGCTGTATTCAAACCATTGAAGCCGATTTTCAAGCCGCGATTGCCAAAGGTGAATTGCCTGCACACACCAATGCCCGCCAGGCAGCGATTGGCTTGCATGCCCTGATTGACGGGCTTTTTGCCAACTTTGTGCTCAGCCCTAACCTGTTCAACCTGATGGAGCAGGCTGAATTCACAATCGACAATTACCTCAACGGCCTGTCCAACCGAAAGTAACCCGGCTGACAGAGGCAGGCTTTTCAAACCCGCCCAGTGACCGGAATGCCCGCCCCATTGATGTCGCGGGCAACATCTGACAACAAGAATCCAATAACCCCGGCCAAAGAGTCCGGTGCGACCCAATCGGCTGGGTCCGCATCAGGCATGGCCTCGCGATTGGCGGGGGTGTCCAAAATACTGGGTAACACGGCATTGGCACGAATGCCCAAATGCTTGTTTTCCGCCGCCAGGGCTTCGGTCAAACGAAGCACAGCTGACTTGGCAGCCGAATAAGCCCCCATGCCTTCAGCTGCTTTGCCAGCTGCGGCCGCACCAATGTTTACAATCACACCGCTTTGCTGATCCTGGAACTGCGGCAATATGGCTTGGCACATGTTCACGGTGGTTTGCACATTCATGGCGTACTGCGTATTCCAGGTATCCAGGCTACTTTCAGCCTGACGCTCCCAAACGAAACCACCCGCAATATTGACCACTGCATCAATTTGACCGAAATATTCCCAGGCTTGATTCACCACCTCTTGGGCATGCTCGGGCAAGGTTAGGTCCACGTTACCGATTGACACCGCATCGCTCTCGCCTTCCCACTCAGGCTGATGCAAATCAATCAACAGCAGTCGATAACCCAAACTGCCCAAATGGGCGGCCACTGCCTTCCCCAAATTGCCTGCTGCGCCGGTGACGATCACCACTGGACTGCTGTTCATGTGAATTCACTCCCGAATTGATTGTATGCGTTGAGACTATTTTGACATGCCGAATCCGCTTTCGCGCCCCTACTCCCTTTGAATACCCCCTTTAAGGGCAACGCATTGGTGCAATGCTGAATTCAACAAACCCTGCCGTTCACAAGACATCACCGGAATTCTTGGAGCATGTCATGTGGAACGGTCTATTTTTTGGTTTGGTCAGTCTGTTTACACCGCAGGCCAGCCTGCCCGACACTGCCGCCATGAAGGTGGAAATCGAGCAATTCGCCCAGGTTTATAGCATCGACACGCAGCGTATTCATGTACGCGAGAGCACCATGAACAATCCTTCGCCGTTTTTGACAAACAGCGGCATCAAAGCCTGCGTGCTGCACGTTAACCAACATGCCGATGCCAAGCGAGTGTGGTCCCACTTCCTCGACTCAGGCCATGAAGGTGCCGAACCCGCATTTCTTGCCTTTACCTCGGCCCATGAATTGACGCACTGCCTGATGTCCGAAAAGGGAAAACGAGTGACTGCCAAGCAGGCCTTGCAAGAACACCTGGGAATTCAATTCAAAAACAACGTGCACTTCGAAGAAACACTGGCCGACCTGGTTGGCCTGGCCTATGTGCAAAAAGTGATGCCTGAGTACTTTGAGGTGGTCTACCGTCGCGTGAAATCCATTCGAACCGACTTCTCAAACCGCGATCCAGAGCACGACAGTTCACGCGCCTTGAACACACACACCATTGCCTTCGCAGATCAAATGTTCAGCAAATCCGACACGATCCGCTTGGCTGATGCCGGGAGCCGGTAAAAAAACACCCTTGAATTGGATCCTGTGAAAGCACGATCTCAAAAAGCATGGTTAAATTCAAACGATCGTTTGAATAATCAAATTGCACAATTCACAGGTGACCCTTTTGAACAGCTTCCAATCCGTGTTTCGCCCCAATCTTTTTGCAGGTCAAACCGTACTGGTCACCGGTGGTGGTTCAGGCATTGGCCGCTGTACCGCGCATGAACTGGCCAGCCTGGGCGCTGATCTGGCTTTGGTCGGTCGAAAAATGGAAAAGCTTGAAGCTGTGAAAGCGGAAATCGAGCAAACCTGCACAGTCAAAATTTCTTTGCACAGCTGCGACATTCGTGAAGAAGAGCGCGTGAAGGAAACTGTGGCCGATGTGTTGGCAATACACGGCAAAATCAATCACCTCATCAACAATGCAGGTGGGCAATTCCCCTCACCTTTGAACATGATCAGCGGCAAAGGCTTCGAGACCGTGGTGCGCAATAACCTCACCGGTGGGTTTCTCATGGCCCGTGAAGTGTTTAACCAATACATGATGTTGCACCTGGGTGAATCTGACATGTCCATCACCAACATCATCGCAGACATGTGGAACGGCATGCCTGGCATGGGCCACTCAGGTGCCGCGCGGGCCGGCATGTTGAACTTCTCGGAAACAGCATCCAATGAATGGGCGCCCGTGCGCGTGAATGCAGTTGCCCCCGGCTTCATTGCATCAAGCGGTATGGACACCTACCCCGAACCCATGAAGCAAACCATCATGCAGCTGGACAAAACCATCCCACTGCAACGGCTGGGGCTGGAAGCCGAAGTGTCAGGCGCATTGGTATTCTTGTGCAGCCCTGCAGCCTCATTCATCTCGGGTTCGTGTGTTCGGATCGACGGTGCAGCACCCAATGCACGGCGTATTTGGCAAGTGGGCACCGGCAAAGCCAACCCGGCTTTCAACAGCTTTCACTTGGGTGGCGTGCCCGAAGTGATCCAGCGCCGCGACGCCGCGCGCGCAGCGGCCAGCAAGAAATAAGCAAACATTTAAGGCTTGACACACCCAAGCCTCACCCTCAAAATCAAACAAACGTTTGATTTTTTACCAACCCATTTGCTTACCGGTAAAGCCACGCACCAATGCCTATTTTAGAGAGTCTCGTTTCCGCAAATTCCGCTGAGTTTGAACTCAACAAAGCCAATATGGAAGCGGCCTTGCATGAATTGCGATCGCTGGAGCAGCGCACCCGTGATGCCTCGGCCAAGGCCGCGCCATCGTTTGCAAAGCGCGGTCAGTTATTGCCTCGCGACCGGGTCGCACTGCTGCTTGACTCTGGCTCCCCGTTTCTGGAACTCAGCACACTGGCCGGTTACATGCAAGACGGCCAAAAAGCCGACAAAAGCATTCCCGGCGGCGGCATTATTGCCGGGCTGGGTTATGTGGCAAACACCTTGTGCATGGTAGTCGCCAGCGATTCAGGCATTGAGGCCGGCGCGCTTCAGGCCATGGGCATTGAGAAAATGCAACGTGCGCAAGACATTGCCTTGGAAAACAAACTTCCCTTCATCAACCTGGGTGAATCGGCAGGCGCAAACCTGCTGAAGTACAAAGTCGAACACTTCATTCTGGGCGGCGGTAACTTTTATCGTTTGGCCAAACTCAGCGCAGCTGGCCTGCCTGTGGTCAATGTACTGCACGGCTCATCCACAGCCGGTGGCGCCTACATTCCGGGCTTAAGCGATGTGGTCATTATGGTGCGCGA
>JAHJCM010000161.1 GCA_018812945.1 Gammaproteobacteria bacterium
CAATGGCTTTTCATTCAAAAAACCTGCCATGTAATACGAGCCATAGAGCATGACTTCCGGGCGACCAACGCCGATGAAATTATCCACAAACTCTTGATTGATCTTTTTACTGTCAAACTGTCCGACCACTCGGATCAGCTCTGAAAACTCGAAACCCAAAGGGGTTGTGACGTCGAGCGAATTGCGATCAATTTCGCGAAAACGCGCCAAAAACTCGTCTGTCACATTGCCTGAAAACAGTTGGGACAACAGACCGTAAAAATCGGCACGAGCCCAGTCTTCACCGGCAATCAGGTTGTCGTCGTGTTGAGCTGGGGCGATCATCTCTTCACCTCAAAAATTGTCATTTCATCCTTGGCGCTGTACATGTCGGTCACGCGGCAATCGGCACACATCTTCAGGCGGTTTGCATTGCGCTCGAACATGCTGTGCTGGCTCAATTTGGCAAACATGTTGTCGATCATGTGCTTGGTGCCGAAAGCCTTGCCGCAGCTGATGCAATGGAACGGCTGGGATTCATTCAAAACACGCTTTTCGCGCGCAGCGGGTCCAAGCAGCAATTGCGGAACCAGCTGCATGGCGTTTTCAGGGCAGGTTTCAACACAAAGGCCGCACTGCACGCAGTTACGTTCAATGAAACGCAACTGTGGCATTTCAGGGTTGTCAATCAATGCGGAAGCAGGACACGCGCTTGTACAGCTCATGCACAAGGTGCATTTGTCCTTGTTAACCAGCACGGCACCAAACGGCGCTGACGCAGGCAAGGCAATCGGCTCTGCAAAACTGATTTTCGCTTTTAATTGGGCATGCTCGACCAAATGGTCTACTGCAAATTCCATGCGTGTGCGCTTGTTCGAGGACAACTCAAAGCTTGCTGGTGCAATGCCACTTGAGGACAAATCGCTTGCTGCGAACAATTGATCAGCCTTGCCAATATCCAGCAATCGAACCCGACGCTTCATCCCAATCGCTTCAAGCAAGGCATTCACCCAACCCACTTGGGCTGCCAATGGCTCGCCATAATGGCTCGCCTCAACCGCAGATTGCATGACTGTCACACGATCCGCTCCAAAGGCCAGCGCGGAGAGCCACAAGTCAGGACCCACGCTCGCGCTGTGGTTTAGTTCGATCGGGAGCAAGCTGAAATCTGAACCGACAGATTTGCCAGACACTGAAACAGCGGCCTTCTTCGCAGACTCAAGCCAGTTGTGCTCAAGATCCGGGCCATGGAACACCACCTCGGCCTTCTTGCCGCCATTTGCGCGGAAAGCCTTCAATGCAGTTTTTATGGAACGCCCCTGTACCGTGGCTGGGCTAAGCGCAAACTGAATCGCACCGGTCGGGCACACGGTTGTACAGGCGCCGCAACCCAGGCACAAATGCGGATTGACTTCAATCTTTTCGCCTGCAGATTTGATGGCCTTGGTGCTACATGCATCAATACAATTGTTACAACCATCTTTGTTGGAACGGCTGTGCGCGCAAATGCCTGATTTGTATTCGAAAAACTTGGGTTTTTCGAATTCGCCTACGGTTTGCACTGCATCAAGCATGGCTTCGAGCAACAATTGGTCACTGTCACCGACATGCCAATAACCCAAAGGCGCCTGACGGTCTGCAAACAAGCCGGGCATGGTGCAGTCAATCACCATGTCGTACTGACGCTCGGTGACCGCATTCATGTCAGCGAATGAAATTGCCTTGAAATCACCACATGCCTTGATACACGCACCTGACTGATCACAACTGTTCAAGTCGATGGTCAATGATTCTTTGGAGATCGACTGCGTTGGACAAGCATCCACGCAAGCGCCACAGCGAGTGCACATCTCCATGTCGACCGGGTTTGTCTTGCGTGTTTTCAAGGTGAATGCGCCAAGGTATCCCTCGGCACCGTCAACACTCAGAGCCAGCACGTTCAGGTCTCGCTTGGCAGGCAATACAACGCCCGAGGGGTCGGACACCAGCAGGTCAACAGTCAAATTGTTGGCAAGAGTTTGCGCATGGTGCAATTGCTTGTCGGAGTTCGTGACGATAGCCACACGCCCCTGCGACTTAAACAACACGGCGGGTACAGGCTCAACCTGAAAATCGGTTTCATAAGCAGCCAATGCAGCCACTGTCGCCGCCGCTTCGGGCGATTTCTGGGGAGAAGGCTGACCGCGCAGCAACCCGCGCAGATTGAAGAATTCGATTGTTTGAGAGGCTGCACCATCTACCAGAGATTCGAAGATGGCTTGTTCCTGCGTGCAGCCGACAAAACATCGGGCACCACTGGTTCTGTTTTGCACATCCAGCACGGCAGTAACGCCATCGCGGCAAGCCCGCTGGGCAGAAACAAAACGAATGCCATCGACCTTCACGTTCTGCAACGCTTTGTCGATCGTCTCGCCACTGCCCTGGCAACCACACACAAACACATCCGAGTTGGTCATTGTATTGATACTTCTATTTTGGTTATTTGGCAATTAATTGCAAAACTTGTGCCAGAGCAGCGTAAGAAAATTTCTTATTTAGAATCAGCCGTCTAGAATCAAGGCCTTGTATACAAGAAATAGGGGTGGTGCATTTTGTCTGTATCGAGTTGGACAAGCCACAGACAAAATGTACCATGTACTGATTATTTTTTCTCAGGCGTTTCAAACGAACGTTTTTCTGTTTCTTCAATAAAATCAGCATCTTGTGAGTTATCAGGGATAACCCTTGCATCATTGGGGGTATCAAATTCCCCAAGTTCAAGCTCTTCGGTGCCCTCTGTTTTGTCTAGCACAGTAGAGACAGAATCATCGGGGCTACTCAGTGTGGACTCGAGCTTTTCAAGACCTGCCTGTATGTCACCTTTTTTCGGTATCTCAAGGTCTGGTCTGCTGAGCAACTGCTTCGACAAAGTCATCTTTCCGATGTCTTCTTTACTCAGCGGGGTAAACTTGTTGTAGTCGTCGATGTAAATATCCAGGCCATCCATGACATTGAACTCAGGCCGTGAAAACAGCGCCTTGAAAGCCTTGTTCTTCAGTTCGGTCGACACTTTGTCGACCATGAATGCCTTGATGTCCCCACCCTGCTTGACCGCTAACAAATCTGCTTCGGTGGGCAAAGGCAATTCGGGATCAGGCACAGGCTGCACTTGCGAATCAGCCTTGACTAGCTCATGAGCTCGATTTTCGGATTCCACATTGACGGCTGAAACAGACGCCTTGCCTTGAATAGCTGGCGCTTCTTCAGCCAGTTTTTCCTGAGCCCGAACCTCAAGCTTCCGTTTGGACCAACGACTTAAAAAATTTTCGCTCATCGACTCAACCACGCTCTTCAGGTTTCATAAACGACTGCGGTCGTCTGCGTTGTTTGGGTTCAGGCTGATACTTCGCCTGAACGAGTTCCGCAAGCCAACAGGCAACGGGGGCGGGCAAAGGAAGGGTCTGCACCTCTTCGTTAGAGTCCATCCAGCGCGCTGCTTCGTCGTAACTAAAGGTGGCTTCAAATATTGACGGCATCAGGGTTTTGTTTTCCTCCGGGTACCTGACACCGAAAAAAATGAAAGGTGTGTCAGTGTCCAGATTCAGGAAATAGCCTTGCAACTGGTCCTGATACACCTCCACATTGACGGTTTGCACCCGCTCATCAACGCCCTGCGGCATGGCGTGCTCAACGGGCCCCATCTCAAGTACCTGCCAGCGAAATGGCTGCCAAGGGGAGTTTTGCGCAACCTTGCCGATTTTTACATTCAAAGCCAGTTCACCCAGCACCAAAAATTTTGCGCTCAAAAAACACCTCTGTGAGTTGCCGGTGCCCGTCACTAAGGGCACAATTCATGGTTATCAGATTAGAAGATACAGCACAAGTATCACAATAGGAGTTTGCCCCATGGGGCGAGGGATTGAACAATGACAGACCGAGTTATTCAACTGGTCCAAGACAACTCGCGCGTGATTCCATTGAATTTCAGCGCACCGCAAAGCAGTGAAGTACCCGCAAAAGATCATTTCAATCGCAGGCTTCACGACTTGCGGATTTCCGTCACCGACCGATGCAACTTCCGTTGCGTGTACTGCATGCCCAAGTCGATCTTTGACAAGGACTACCAGTTTTTGCCGCACAAAGACCTGCTTAGTTTTGAAGAAATTGAGCGCGTTGCCCGAGAGTTTGTGGCACTGGGCGTGGAAAAGATTCGCCTGACCGGTGGTGAACCCCTGCTTCGGAAAAACATCGAAATTCTGATCGAGCAGCTTTCACGCCTGAGAACACCAGGCGGGAAACCCGTCGAGATTACCCTGACCACCAACGGAACGCTGCTGCGAAAAAAATCAAAAATCCTGAAAGAAGCCGGGTTGAATCGTGTCACGGTTAGCTTGGATGCGATTGACGATGCGGTATTCAAAGCCATGAACGACGTCGACTTTTCAGTGGATGAAGTGCTTGACGGTATCGTAGCGGCACACGAGGCAGGCCTTGGGCCAATCAAAGTGAACATGGTTGTCAAAGGTGGCATGAACGACGACCAGGTGCTGCCTATGGCAAAGCACTTCAAAGGCACTCCCCACATTCTGCGATTCATCGAGTACATGGATGTGGGAAGCAGCAACGGCTGGAAGATGGATGAAGTGGTGCCCTCTGCGCGCATTATCAATGTGATTTCGCAGGGGCTTTCCCAACTTCAGGTTGTTGATGCAAATTACGTGGGTGAAGTGGCAGAGCGTTGGAAATACAGCGATGGCACTGGTGAAATCGGTGTAATTTCATCGGTAACACAAGCATTCTGCAAAGACTGCACCCGCATCCGTTTGTCCACTGAAGGCAAGCTTTATACCTGTCTGTTTGCAAGCAAGGGGCACGACTTAAAGCCCTTGATTCGTTCGAACACCCAGCCCGAATCGATTAAACAGCAACTGAGTCACGCAATCAGAAATTTGTGGTCAGTTCGGGCCGACCGATACAGCGAAATTCGGACTGAAAACACCACACAGCCCAAAGATAGAATTGAAATGTCGTATATCGGCGGCTGAGGAATCAGTGATACAAGTTATGGCAGCACACATACATACTACTCATGCAAGCATACCGAGTACCGTTGAAATTACGGCTATCAATGAACGTGGCGAGCAAATACCCGTTCAAATTTCTGGTGAACACCCTCTCACACTCTACTTCGACAAAAAAGAATTACTCACCATCATGACCTTGGGTGCTCAACCTGAGGCCTTAGCGCTGGGTTGGTTGCGCAACCAACGGCTGGTGTCCGACCCTGCGGAAATCGCAGCAATTCACGTGGACTGGGAAACAGAGAGCGTTGCTGTCACCTCAACAGTATTAAAAAATACAGGTCAAACCATTTGGGAAACCACCGAAAAAGCGCAGAAGTTAGAGAAGAAGACAACCACATCGGGTTGCGGACAAGGAACCGTGTTTGGCGACTTGATGGAAGACCTTGACAAGGTGCAGCTCAGCAACGCCTACAGCCTCTCACAAGACGTTTTGTATGGCGTGATGGACCATGTTCGCAAACACGAATCAATTTACAAACAGGCTGGCGCCGTGCACGGTTGCGCGCTATGTTCCAACAGTGGTGAAAACCGCGGCGAAATTCTGCTTTTTGTCGAAGACGTGGGGCGACACAACGCAGTCGATGCGATTGCAGGTCAAATGTGGCTGCATGGAATGACTGGCGAGGACAAAATTTTTTACACCACCGGCAGATTAACCTCCGAGATGGTAATCAAGTGCGCACAAATGGGTATTCCCGTACTTGTCTCTCGCTCGGGCCTCACACAAATGGGCTATGAAATAGCTCAAAAATTAAATATAACCATGCTGGGCCGCTGCCAAGGCAAACACTATTTGCTTTACACGGGCACACATCGATTCAACACCTTAACTGATACACAATTGGCATGAGCATTTCACTGGATGACATCACTGGCGTAATTCTCGCCGGTGGCATGGGTCGCCGCATGGGCGGCGTTGACAAAGGTCTTCGTAATTTCAAGAATGCCCCGCTTGCATTGCATGCCATGATGCGATTAAGCGGACAGGTAGGCAGCATGACAATCAATGCAAACCGGAACATTGGTGTTTATGAGGGGTTTGGTATACCAGTCATTTGCGATCAGCAACCTGATTTTGCTGGCCCACTTGCAGGTATGCAAACCGCACTTAGCTATGCCACGGTGCCCTTCCTGGTCACCGTGCCTTGCGATGTGCCCATGTTCCCTTTGAATCTGGTTGAGAAACTGAGTGCACCATTTGAGAAAAACGTGGGATTGATGCTGACAGTGGCTTCAACAAAGGGCCGCCACCATCCCGTGTTTTGCATGATGCGCACCGAACTGTTGCCCAACATGGAGGAATTTTTGCGCAAGGGTGGTCGAAAAATTGATGCCTGGTACGCCAACATTCCACATGAAGCGGTTGAATTTGACGATGAGGCAGCCTTTCACAATGTCAACACCCTCGAAGAACTCAAAGAACTCGAACAAAAATCCTGAGTAGCAAGGCAAAGCATGGAAACTGATTTTCAAACTGTTGAAGAAGCAAGAATCAAAATTCTGTCGCTTCTCAAGCCGATCACAGGCACCCGAACCGTCGCCATTCGCGAAGCGCTGGACCAAGTGTTGGCTGCCGATTTGTTGTCCCCCATCAATGTGCCCGCACACGACAACTCTGCGATGGATGGCTACGCCTTCAACGGCAACTGCATACAAAACGCCGAGATTACCGAACTGAAAATGATTGGTACCGCTTACGCGGGTAAGGCGTTCAATGGCAGTTGCGCCCCTGGTGAATGTGTACGCATTATGACTGGTGCGGTGATGCCCCAGAACTGCGACACCGTGTTGGTGCAGGAAAATGCCACTGTGAATGGTGACTACATCAGTTTCCCGCCGGGGGCAGTCAAAGCTGGCGACAACCGCAGACTAGCGGGTGAAGACCTGACGATTGGCAAACCCGCCCTGCCCGCAGGCAAAGTGCTTCGGCCCGCCGACCTGGGTTTGCTGGCCTCGCTGGGTATTGCCGAAATTTCGGTGCGTAGAAAATTGCGGGTTGCTTTTTTCTCCACTGGCGACGAATTACGATCCCTTGGCCAGCCACTGGATGAAGGCTGCGTGTATGACAGCAACCGCTACACACTGTACGGCATGCTGACCCGACTGCGATTCATTGAATTGCTGGATATGGGTGTGATACACGACTCCCCGGAAGCCCTTGAACAAGCCATGTTGCAGGCCATGGAACAAGCCGATGTAATCGTGACTTCGGGCGGTGTTTCTGTGGGTGAAGCGGACTACACCAAGCACGTCATGGAAAAACTGGGCAGCGTGAATTTCTGGAAAATCGCCATGCGCCCAGGTCGCCCAATGGCTTTTGGCCAGGTTCACAACAAAGCCAATGGCGACTCCGCCTATTTGTTCGGCTTGCCGGGCAACCCGGTCGCAGTCATGGTGACTTTTTATGCATTTGTACGCGACGCCCTCTTCAAGCTGGCCAATGCCAACCCCTTGCCAATTCCCATGCTGAACGCGAAGCTGGTCCAAAACGTTCGCAAGCGCCCAGGACGGACTGAGTATCAGCGCGCTCGTCTGGTCATGGAAGATGGTGTTCTGGTTGCCCACCTCACGGGTTCACAAGGATCAGGAATTTTGCGCAGCATGTCGGAGTCAGATGGTTTGCTGGTACTTGAACACGAACAAGGCGACCTGAAAGCCGGTGATACCGTGCTGGCACTGCCCTTTGAAGGCTTGATCTGACGAGAATCACACACCCCACTCAGGGGAGTGAACCAAGTGAGTGATTTTCAGGGCGAAACTCAAGCGCTACCATGGGCGCACTTGAATTTCGGCCCCTGACATGCTCCAAGATCCCCGCCCCATCAGACCAACACAGCACGCCCTGCGCAGCGTACTTGAGAAAATGGGGCTGGAGTTTTTACCCAGCCAATGGGCATTGCAAGCCGATCTGGCTGAGACAGGAAACGACCCCGAACTGAATCAATTGTTGGCTTATCTATCAGCCTGCAATATTTCTCGACAGCTTTTTCAAAATGTGTCCACCAATGAAATAAAACACCTAGGCCCACACACGCTGGCCATGTTGCACAACGGCCAGTGTGGCTTGCTTGAAGAACTGATTGCATCGAATTCCCCACCAGCTCCCTTGAAATGGGCCGTGCAAATCGAAGCGCCAAAAACCACTGACGCCACCCGAAGCGAGCCGACGCCAGCAAGCCTGTTGAAGTTTTGGCAACAACTCCGCGATAGCCGATGGTTGCGAGAAGCACTCGATTTTGAGAGTGGAAGCTTCAAGCCGGTGACCTATGCCTCCCTGCTGATCAACTTGCTGGCCCTGGCAGGCCCACTGTTCTCGCTACAGGTGTATGACCGTATCATTCCTAACCAAGCCTATGCATCAATGATTGCATTGCTGCTAGGTGTATTTCTTTGCCTCGGTTTCGAGCATGCTTTGAAGCATGCTCGCCATCGCTTGATGGAAATTGCGGCAACCTCCATCGACACCCGCTGCACCATGCACCTGTCGAAATCACTGTTGAATGTACCCGTCCACAAAACCGAACCAACCCTGCTTTTGCAGCACCTTCGTTCGTTCGAGCAACTGCGTGAATTGGTGACAGGCGTGTTTCTGCTTGCGCTGATTGACCTGCCATTTCTGCTGCTTTTTCTGGCAGTAATTGCCCTGATTCATCCCCTTTTCCTGTTGATCTCGGGCGGAGTAATTGGACTCACCTTGCTGTTCATCGCCACATCTCACCGAACAATTTCCCGGATCGGGCAAACACAAATGCGGCAAAGCCGCGAAACCCAAAGCCAATGGCTAGACTCGCTGGCCTGTCTGGACAACATTCAGGCACACGGCGTTCAACAAACACACAGCAAATTGTTGAACAAACTTCAGCTTCAATCGCGGCTAAGTAGCAATGCAGTTCGCGATCAAATGTTTTTAATCAATCAACGAATACACCTGTTGCAACAAGGCAGTTGGGTACTGACCATCGCGCTGGGTGTTTACTTCATTGTTGAAAAACAACTCACCGTGGGTGGCTTGATCGCAGTCTCCATGCTCACCATGCGCTGCTTTGCACCCATCCAAAAATTACAAGCCCACCTGGTACAAACCCATTCGGCCCAGGCCAGCTTCGAAGAACTGGACCGGTTTTTGGGCCAACAAGCCCCAACCACTGAGCAACGCGCGGCACTTGAACGCATCGACACTATGGCGCTTGAATTTGCAAGCGTTTTGAAACCGGGCCGCAACCGTGAAACTGCTCAACCTTTTGACTTCATACTGCGCGCCGTGAATCTGCAACTGCACGCGGGAAACCGGCTTGGAATCATCGGTACAACAGGCTCTGGAAAAACCTCTCTGCTCAAACTGCTGGCCCAACAACTGAAATGCGATCACGGCCAACTGGCGGTCAACAAGCTTTCGATTGCACATTTTCACAGCAGTGAATTTCAATCCAAAGTGGGTTATGCAAGCCAACCCCCGGTGCTGATCAAGGGCAGTTTGCTCGACAACATTCGCTTCATGCGCCCGCAAATCAGTACTGAGAACTGCTGGAAAATTCTGCAACAGCTTGGGCTCAAAGAATGGGTAGACCAACACCCGGACGGCATTCACATGGCCATTGACAGCCAGGGCAACAACTTGTCTTCAGGGCAAAAGCAGGCTGTGTCGCTGTGCAGAGCGCTGGCGGGTCAACCCCAATTGGTACTTCTGGACGAACCCACCGTGTGCCTTGATCAACACATGGAGAGCCTGCTGATGCAACACCTTCAGCAGCTGCCAGAACACAGCATTTTGGTATTCACCACCCACAAGCTTGGGCTATTGGCTTGTGCCAGCAGCCTTGCACTGATGCACAAGGGGCAAATTCACGCGCAGGGCAACAAGCCTGAAGTACTGCACGCAGCCAATGCACTTGCCACACAACACAAACAAAAAAATGCAGGTTGAACCATGAAAATTCAACATCACGCACAGCGAATTGTCGACTGGCTTGCCGGGCGGAATGAAGAACATCACATGCCGGCAACTGCAGGGCTGGACCAGTCAAGGCTGTGGCATGAACAACAAGTGCTCACAAAACGCCTGGTACATGGCTGCGCCCTCACCTTGCTGGCCTTGCTGGCGTGGTCTGCAATTGCAACCGTGCCCCAAGCTGCACATGGCGAGGCACGTGTGGTCCCCTCGCAACGATTGCAGGTCATTCAAGCCGTAGACGGCGGCGTGATCAACCAGGTGTTTGTCCGCGAAGGTCAGCTGGTGAAGGCTGGTGACAAACTGGTTCAAATTGACATCACGCGTTTTTCATCAAGCCTGAAAGAAAAGGAAGCG
>JAHJCM010000162.1 GCA_018812945.1 Gammaproteobacteria bacterium
CGTTAATTTGACGGTTCGCACGACCCCGGATAGCCTTTGGGCTAGCGGGGTTTTTTTTACCCCTGAAAAAAGCAACTATGAAAATCAAAGTTCTGGGTTCCGCAGCAGGCGGAGGGTTTCCACAGTGGAACTGTAACTGCACCAACTGCCAGGCCGTTCGGGCCAAAGCACCCGGGTATACCGCGCGCACCCAGTCGTCGATTGCCATATCCGACGGGTCAGCCAACTGGATATTGGTGAATGCATCGCCCGATATACTCACGCAAATCAAAAACACCCCTGAACTGCAACCCAACCGTGGCCCCCGCGACACAGGCATTTCAGCCGTCATTTTGATGGATGCGCAGATTGATCACACCACCGGCCTGTTGATGATGCGCGAAGGGAAAACACCCATGCGCCTGTTCACAACCCCAGCTGTGTGGGAAGACCTGACCAACGGTTTGCCCTTGGTGCCTACGCTTGGGTTTTATTGCGGCGTGAAGTGGACCCCACTGTGCACCGAATGCGATGAATTTTTCTCCATCAGCCCGCTGGACAGCATCAAAATCAAGTCAATCCCGCTAATCAGCAAAGCGCCCCCCTATTCCCCCAGCCGCTACGCCCAACGCCGTGGCGACAACATCGGTTTGTTGATTGAAGACACCAACACAGGCAAGAAAGTATTTTACGCCCCTGGACTTGGAGAAATTACGCCCGATATTCTGCCCTACATGCAACAGGCCGATGTGTTGATGGTGGACGGCACCTTCTGGACCGAAGACGAAATGGTCACGCAAGGGTTTTCGCAAAAAATGGCCGCAGACATGGGCCACCTGCCGCAAACCGACAAACCAGGCAAGCGTGGTTCAGGCATGATCAGTCAGCTTCGCCAATTCGAGCACCAGCGCAAAATCCTGATTCACATCAACAACACCAACCCGATTTTGTACGAGCATGGCGACGAACGCGCCATTCTGGCCGACAATGGAATTGAAGTGTCTTATGACGGCATGGAGATTCTTGCATGAGCAGCAACAAGGCGTGGAGTAAAAAAGAGTTCGAAGAACGTCTGCGTGCCAAAGGCGACCGCTACCACATACACCACCCTTTCAATGTGGCCATGCGTGAAGGCAAACTGAGCCGTGAGCAATTGCGTGGCTGGGTGGCCAACCGGTTTTATTATCAGGTATGCATTCCGCAGAAAGACGCTGCGGTGATGGCCAATTGTGACGATCGAGAAACCCGCCGCCGTTGGGTGCAACGCATTCTTGACCACGATGGCTGGGAAGGAAATGCTGGTGGCATTGAAGCCTGGAGCCGATTGGGCGAAGCTGTTGGCATTGACAGGGAAGTGCTGTGGGGCCAGCAGTTGGTGCTTCCTGGTGTGCGTTTCGCAGTAGATGCTTACGTGAATTTTGCCCGCCGTGCTCCCTGGCAAGAGGCAGTTTGTTCATCGCTCACGGAAATGTTCGCGCCAGAAATTCACAAGCAGCGCTTGAGCAATTGGCCCAAAGACTACAAGTGGGTGGCTCCTGAAGGTTTGAATTATTTCCGTTCGCGGATCAGCCTTGCGCAGCGTGATGTGGAACACGGTCTGGAGGTGACTTTGAATTATTTCAAGACGCGCGCGCAGCAGGAACGTGCGCTTGAAATTCTTCAATTTAAACTGGATGTGTTGTGGAGTATGTCAGACGCAATTGCGCTGGCTTATCCTGACAAACCCGTCAAAACAAAACCGAAAAAACCATGAACACCGAGACAAATCCAACTTTGCCGGAGTACCCCAGGCTGAACCGCTTGTTCCGACTGCAGTACGAAGAGGCGCAAAAAACCCACGTATTGCTGTACCCCGAGGGCATGGTGAAACTGAACCAGTCCGCAAGCGAAATTTTGTTGTTGTGCGACGGCAACCGGACAGTTGGGGACATCGTCGCTGCGCTTGAAACGAAATTCAACGCGACGGGCCTGGAAGCAGATGTGCGCAGCATGCTGCAAGAGGCCACGCGCCGTAACTGGCTCGACGCATGACTGGCTTGAGCGAACTCACTACACGGCCGGCTGGCCCGCTCTGGTTGCTGGCTGAACTGACCTACCGCTGCCCGCTGCACTGCGTGTTTTGCTACAACCCAGTGGACTACAAAACCAACACGAATGAGCTGACAACCGCCGAATGGAAAGAAACCATGAAGCAAGCGCGCGCATTGGGCGCGGTGCAACTTGGTTTCTCGGGTGGCGAACCCCTGCTGCGTGAAGATCTTGAAGAACTGGTGGCCTATGGCCACGAACTGGGTTACTACACCAACTTGATCACCTCAGGCATCGGTCTGAAACCCGCACGGCTTGATGCCCTGAAAGCCGCTGGCCTCGACCACATCCAGGTGAGTTTCCAGGATGCAACCCAGGCCGCAAATGATGCATTGAGTGATACAAAAACATTTGCCAAGAAACTGGAAATCGCCACCGCTGTGAAAGCAGCAGGCTGGCCCATGGTGCTGAACGTGGTGCTACATCGCTTGAATCTGGACCACATTGATTCAATCATCGAGCTGGCCGTCAAGCTTGGTGTCGAGTATCTGGAACTGGCCAACACGCAGTACTACGGCTGGGCATTTAAAAACAAGGCTGCCCTGATTCCAACCCATGATCAACTGAAACATGCAGAAGAACGCGTGGCTGCATGGCGCGAAAAACTGGGCAACAGCATGAAGTTGCTGTTTGTAGTGCCCGACTATTTCGAGAAAACACCCAAGCCCTGCATGAGCGGCTGGGGCAATGTGTTTCTCAGTATCAGCCCGGATGGCACCGCCCTGCCCTGCCAGGCTGCTCGCATGCTGCCTGGCTTTGAATTTCCGAATGTTAAAACCAGCACAGTTGAACACATTTGGTATGAAAGCGATGGCTTCACGCGCTATCGTGGCGATGCCTGGATGAAAGAGCCCTGCCGCACCTGCCCGGACAAAGCCAAGGATTACGGCGGTTGCCGGTGCCAAGCCTACCTGATTACAGGCGACGCCACCAACGCTGACCCGGTGTGCCACAAATCACCGGAACACGAAAAGGTTATTGCGTTTGTGGATGCTGCACAGCGGCGCGATGATCCCAACGATTACCTGAAAATTCAAAAGCAGGAACAACAAATCCTTGCCGATGTGGCTGAAGTACCCGTGGTATGGTATCGCAGCGATCACAACAGCTTGCATTTGAGCAAAAACGGCACTTGAACTCCAATACAACCACACGACTTCACGCGCGGAATCTTCAGTTTTCCTGGGGCGATCGCCTGGCCTTGAATAAGGTCAGCCTGGATCTGGAAGCGGGTGAAATGTTTGGCTTGCTTGGCCCAAACGGTGCTGGCAAAACCACATTGATCAGCCTGATCGCAGGATTGATTGCACCCGATGAAGGTGAATTGTCGGTGCTGGGATACAGCACCCGCAGGGCCGCAGACCTCGCGCGCAGAAACCTCGGATTTGTGTTTCAGTCTGTGTCACTGGATCGCTTCATGACCGTGGAAGAAAACCTGATGTTTGCAGCAGGCCTGCAAGGTTTGAACAAGGCTCAAGCGAAAGCCAATCTTGCGCACCTGTTCACCATTTTCCCGATTCAAGCCTGGCTGAACCGCACGGTAGGAAGCCTCTCCGGCGGGCAAAAAAGGCTGGTGGACATTGCGCGCGCCATGGTGCATCAACCCGGCGTGCTGATTCTTGATGAACCTACCACCGCGCTTGATGTGCCATCCAAAAACACGGTGTGGGAAACACTGAAAACACTACAGGCCGTGGATGGCTTGACGATATTTGTGGCCACTCATTTGATGGACGAGGCCAGCAGCTGCGACCGGGTTGGCTTTTTGAACAAAGGCGAACTGAACTGGCTTGGTACACCCACACAAGCGTTGGACGAATTACCTGATCAAAGCGTAACCAGTGTGCGCACTGCCACCTTGGCAGACTGGTTTGTGTGGAAAATGAATGGTGGAGCCGACCGCGTATGCTGATGCAATTTTATTGGGCTGTGATTCGCCGTGAAAGCCAGAAACTGCTGAAGCAACGTGACCGCCTGGCCGCAGCAATGGTGCGCCCCGTGCTTTGGCTATGGATTATCGGTGGCGGCATGCAGGCATTGGCTGGTGGAGATTACACAGCCCGCTTGCTGCCAGGCATTGTGGGCATGACCTTGCTGTTTGGCGGCATGGTGGGCGGCCTGAGCATCGCGCTGGACAAAGACGCCGGCACCATGCGATTGCTAGTGACCGCCCCAGTCAAAACCCACCACATTTTGATCGCAAAAACCCTGGGGGCAGCCATTGGTGCACTGGTCCAGATGGGCCTGTTGATCGCACTGCTGCTGGCGCTGGAAGGTTTGTACACGCTGCTGTTTCCTTTGGGTTTTGATCTGCAGGATGTACTGCCATGGGTAGGAAGAACATTGTGGCCACAGCTCCATGTGCTGATGCCAGGCGCTGCGCTTGCAGCACTTAGCTGCGCTGCACTGGGTGTGCTGTGCGGCACCTTCGCCAAGTCAATTGATGGCTTTGCAGTCATGATGAATTTCGTGATTTTTCCTGTGTTTTTCTTCAGCGGTGCGCTGTACCCAATCGACCCGATGCCTGCCTTGGCTCGTTGGGTGTCGCTGCTGAATCCGTTTTCCTATTGTGTCGATTTGCTGCGCCATGCCTTCAGCAGCCATGCTGAATTTAGCCTGCTGTTCAGTGCATCTGTATTGGCGATTGCAACAATCGCCATGCTGGTAGTGGCCACATGGAAGTTTTCTCAAAGTGGTGCAGCGGTGCCATTGAACCAATAAAATACAAACTATAAATAGTTTTTGTAGAGATTTACTCTACTTTTTATTAGCACGATCGTTCGTATTTTTACTTACAATACCCCTCGAAAATTCCATTCTTAAAACGGACCTTCGAGGACGACATGACACACACTCCCTTTCAATTTCGAATCATTCATTGTGCGATTGCAGCCATTGGACTTGGCCTGGGCACAACGGCCCAAGCCGCTGGTTTTGCCCTGCTTGAACAAAACGCCAGCGGGGCTGGTGTAGCTTATGCAGGCAAAGCTGCCATTGGCGAAGACGCCAGCGCAGCCTGGTTTAACCCAGCCAGCATGAGCCGCCTGAAAGAACGCCAAGTGGTGCTGGGTGGGCATTACATTGACCTGAACGGCGAGGTGAACAACGAGGGCAGTACTGCTGCACCGGGTCGCCCACTGGGCAGCAGCGCAGGCGAGTTTGGCGATGAAGGTTATATTCCCAACTTTCACCTTGTTGTGCCTTTCAATAATCGAATCAACTTCGGTCTGTCTGTTGCCACACCTTTTGGCTTGAAAACTGATTTCCAGCCTGACTGGTACGGTCGTTTTCAAGGTGTAACATCCGACATCAAATCAGTGAACATCAACCCCTCTGCCTCGTTCAAGGTAAATGATCAATGGTCGGTGGGCGCAGGTGTTTCGGCACAAAAACTGGACGCCAAACTCAGCTCACAAGTCAACTACGCGCCATTTGGCGGTACTGAAGGATTGACCACCATTGCCGGCGATGGTTGGGGCTACGGGTTCAACGTTGGCGTGATGGGACAGGTAACGCCTGCGACACGCGTGGGTGTCGCATACCGTTCAGCAATTGAGCAAGATTTGGAAGGCAATGTTACTTTCGACAATCGGCCAGCCGCAGGCCCTGCTGCAACTCTCTTTGCCAACAGTGAACTCACTTCCAAGATCAGACTGCCTGCCTCGCTGGCCATTTCATCAGTGACTGAGCTGACACCCAAGTGGCAACTGTTGACCGATGCAACCTGGACCGAATGGAGCACCATTCAAAAGCTGGATTTTCAGCGCCAGAATGCGCCTGCTGGTGCAGCCCCATTGAGCGTTCAAGATTACGAATGGAAGAACAGCTGGCGCTTTGCAGTGGGTGGTATTTACAAATACAGCGACACCATCAACTTGAAAGCAGGTATCGCGTACGACATCACACCGGTGCCGGATGAACGCCGCAAAGTACGCCTGCCTGACGAAGACAGAATTACCTTAGCCGTGGGTTCACAGTACAAGTTCGACAAAGCCACCACCTTCGATGTGGCATTCCAGTATGTGATGCCCGACAAGGCGAAAATTGACAGCACCGAAGGCAACCCGGCTGCAGGTCAACAAACCCGTGTGCTGGGTACCGCGGAAGGCGATGCATTCATTCTGTCCGGTCAGGTTTCTTACAAGTTCTGATTCGGCCTCGCTGATGTTCAAAAGCCCGGTAATCACCGGGCTTTGTTTATAAATAACCTGACGGCCCACCGTATGGACTAACGGCAGCCAAACGGCCGCTTAGGCGATAAGCTGCCCACCAAAAGAAAAGATTCACTATACAAACTGCTGCGTTCAACCACATTGGCGCATCAAATAGTAAATGAACAAACGAAAACGGGAAGGAAAAGAACAACGCTTTTTGAGGCCAGATCCGCCCATGTGTGTAAAGTTGACGCGCAGTCAGTACTGCATACAATGAAATCAATATCAAACAGGTAAGCATCCAATCCCATTCCAATTGACCAATAATTATTTGTACGCCCGCTAGATTTAAAGTCAGCACCAAGCCAGCGAAGACAATGTAAAGCGACCAAACATAAGGTGCTGAAATATTTAGGTTCATGAATTCAAATCCACCAAGTAAATGCTGAGTTCCTTCACATTCCAATCCAATGTGCTGGACAGAAATGACAGGCCTGCAGCAATCGAATCTTTCAAGCTTTTGATTGCACCCGCTGTAATCGCTTGCTGTGAGTAACGCCTGGGCTCGTTGCCACTTCGAACTAGTTTCTTCAATTCGCCATTGGATACGTTGGGGCGGCGAAGCTTGATCATTTCCTTTGTCAACAAGGTCGCTTGCTGCCTGTTGATGTTGCCTGTCAAAGCAGCAGGAATATGCACACCTGCATTACTGAGCACCTTGACCGCACGGCGAGCCGCAATGGCTGATGCGCCCACACCCAAGAGCGACACGCCATCAAGAACCTGCAAACTGGTCTTGTACGCTGGCATATCGTCCCAGCGTTGATTCTTGCCTGGATAAAGAAGAGCGTTATAAGTTCGAATCGACGAATTAACACAACCAACTGCGGTCGCACCGGTCGCCGCCACACCAACTGTAGTCAAAGCGAGGCTGGTTCCACCCGTTACTGGTGCTACCGCGCCACTACCGAAAGTCACTACCCCGGCAATCGTAGCAGCCGAGCAATTGATGACGGTCATGGCGCCTTCGGCCAACACTTCCCGACCGGAAACTTCTGGCTTACCTGTTTTTACATCCACCACGATGTACTGATTTTGAACTGGCGCGGTGTGTGGCTTTCGCAGTACCTCTGAATTGCCATCAATGGCAAGCACAACACCCAATGGTCGAAGTTCGACAACAGGGTTGATGAACTGAAGAATTTTTTGGCGAATTTGGGATGTGATGTTGGAATGCATTTTCGAGGGTAAATTAAGAAAACCCGTCGATTATCAATCTGTGTTGTTGAAAGCCAAAAAACAGGCTTTTTTGATCACTCGGAATGAGGATGCAAGAAAAAATGCCCGGCACAGGGCCGGGCAGAAAAGACGCATTCGTTTAGGAGACTCTCAAACCGCCACAACTTTTTCCAGCTCCCAATCAATGCCAGAAAAAGGTCCCAAGGAGCAATTCGATCAAACCGTTTGCGTCAATAAGTTCCCTGCGGAGCAGGCAGAAAACTTGGGGGTGAAAATGACAACACTTCTAAAACGCTCTACTACTTCACTACTCACCAAACCACCCCGCATGGGGCAGTTTGATGTTCTTCACAAACTGATCACTTGCCGTCGAACAGTTTGAATACCCACACGGAACCACCTTGTTCAAGGTAGTTCACTTTGCTGGCTACGTCTCCGCCCCACAGGGGAACAGCGCCGCCCCAGCCAGACACCACAGCCACGTACTGCTGACCGTCTTTGCCTTTCCAGGTCACGGGAGGAGCAACCACGCCAGAACCTGTCTGGAATTTCCAGACTTCCTTACCGGTCTTGGCATCAGCCGCCTTCAGGTAACCTTCTGGAGTACCCCAGAACACCAGGTTGCCGCCAGTGGTCAACACGCCACC
>JAHJCM010000163.1 GCA_018812945.1 Gammaproteobacteria bacterium
CACTGCACGGCCACGGTAAACCGCATTGCTTCGGTGAACCATGATC
Source organism: Gammaproteobacteria bacterium (assembly GCA_018812945.1). Taxonomy (GTDB): domain Bacteria; phylum Pseudomonadota; class Gammaproteobacteria; order Burkholderiales; family Burkholderiaceae_B; genus Limnobacter. The sequence goes on from JAHJCM010000163.1 coordinate 47, forward strand.
GACAAGGCATCCACTTTCTCACCGTTAATCAACATGTCCACTTTCACAATATCTGCTGGCCTGTATTCCTTGAAGGAATAGTCCATGGACGCATAGCCGCGCGAAGTCGATTTCAGTTTGTCGAAAAAGTCGAGAACGATCTCGGCCATGGGCATCTCAAACGTAATACGCACCTGCCGCCCGTGGTAAACCATATTGGTTTGCGTACCACGCCGCCCCGTGCACAGCGTCATTACCGACCCCACATACTCCTGTGGCATCAACAAATTCACAATCACAATCGGTTCACGAATTTCATCGACCCGGCTCAGATCAGGCATTTTCGACGGATTGTCCACTCGAAGTATGGTGCCATCGCGCTGCTTGATTTCATACACCACCGTGGGGGCAGTCGTAATCAAGTCCATGTCAAATTCGCGTTCCAGGCGCTCCTGCACAATGTCCATGTGCAACATGCCCAGGAACCCGCAACGGAAACCAAAGCCCAAAGCCTGAGACACTTCGGGCTCGTAATTCAGGGCAGCATCGTTCAAACGCAGTTTGTCCAAAGCCTCACGCAAGGCCTCGTATTGATTTGATTCCACAGGGAACAAACCAGCAAACACCTGTGACTGCACTTCCTTGAAACCAGGCAGGGGTTTGTCAGCTGGCTTGCCAGCCAAGGTGACTGTGTCGCCAACCTTCGCACTCTCAAGCAATTTGATACCTGCGTTGATGTACCCCACTTCACCGGCAGACAGCGATTCACGCGCAACCGACTTGGGCGTAAACACACCCACGTCGTCTGCAATGTAGGTATCGCCTGTGGCCATCAGCTTGATTTTGTCTTTGCGGTTGAGCACACCGTTGATCACGCGGACCAACATCACCACACCCACATAGTTGTCAAACCAACTGTCGATGATCAAGGCTTGCAAAGGCGCATCTCGACTGCCGCGAGCAGGTGGCACCTTGTTGACGATCAGCTCCAGCACATCGTCCACGCCCAGACCGGTTTTTGCGGAAATGGCAATGGCCTCCGAAGCATCGATGCCAATCACATCTTCAATTTCGGATTTGGCATTTTCAGGGTCGGCTTGTGGCAAATCAATTTTGTTCAACACGGGCAATACTTCAACACCCAGGTCCAAGGCTGTGTAGCAATTGGCCACAGTTTGGGCCTCGACGCCCTGCGAGGCGTCAACAACCAGCAAAGCGCCCTCACAGGCCGACAATGACCGGCTGACTTCGTAAGAAAAGTCAACGTGCCCCGGTGTGTCAATCAAATTGAGCAAATAGGTGTTGCCGTCTTTGGCTTTGTACGTGAGCGCTGCGGTCTGCGCTTTGATCGTGATGCCACGCTCTCGCTCAATGTCCATCGAATCAAGCACTTGAGAATCCATTTCCCGGTCGCTCAAGCCACCGCATTTCTGAATCAAGCGGTCGGCAAGCGTGGATTTCCCGTGATCAATGTGGGCGATGATCGAAAAATTGCGTATGTGCTGCATTTGCATCATTAAAAAGGGGGCTGCTCGGCCCCCTGAAAATTTCGGTAACGTGTCATTTTACCCGATCAGGCCTTGCTTTACAGCATATTTCGCGAGGCCTGCCGAGTTGTTCAGAACTAAAGGCTCAGGGTGTCAGCACCACGAAGAAAGAGTTCTCTCCACGGCGTACCAACATTGGGGCTGCCTGCCCCTTTGGAATCGCCTTCACCAAGTCGGCAAACTGCTTGGCCGAGGTGATGTCGGTTCGACCCACTCGCAAAATGACATCACCCGCGGTAATACCTGCCGATGCAGCCATACCCACCGCATTGCGCACCACCACACCACCAGTGAGGTTCAAGGCAGATTTCTCTTGCGCAGTTGGATCAGTCACAGTCAAACCAAGTTTATCGGCCTCAACAGGCTTTGGTTTTTCAGCGGGTGCTGCTGCCGGTTTTGCCGCTTCGGTTTCAAACTCGGCCACGGTAATCGACACGGTTTTCTCGGCGCCCTTGCGCCATAACACCATGTTCACTTTGCTTCCTGGCTTGGTTTCACCCACAATGCGCGGCAAGTCGGAGGCCTTCTCCACTTTCTTGCCATCAAATCGCAAAATAATATCGCCCGCAATCACACCGGCTTTGTCAGCCGGACTGTCTTTGCCGACCGAACCTACCAATGCACCCACTGCGGAATCAAGTCCCAAAGCCTTGGCCACATCTTTATCCACTTCGCCGATGCCCACGCCAATGCGCCCCCGGCTTACTTTCCCGTTCTCGCGCAATTGCTTGGCCACACGCATGGCTTCGTCAATCGGAATGGCGAAGGAAATACCCATGAAGCCGCCGGTGCGGCTGTAGATCTGGGAGTTGATGCCAATGACTTCTCCATCCAGATTCAACAGCGGACCGCCTGAATTACCAGGGTTCACCGCCACATCCGTTTGAATAAACGGCAAATACTCGCCTGTGTCACGCCCTTTGGCACTCACAATCCCCGCGGTTACCGAGTTTTCAAGACCGAAAGGTGAGCCAATCGCAACAACCCATTGACCTACCTTGGTGTTGTTCACATTGCCGATTTTCAGGAATGGCAGGCTTTTGCCTTCAATTTTGACCAAAGCAACGTCGGTGCGCTGGTCTGAACCAATGACCTTGCCCTTGAATTCACGCTTGTCAGGGAAAGTCACAATGATTGATTCAGCACCATCCACGACATGATGATTGGTCAAAAGATAGCCATCGGAATCAATGACGAAGCCCGATCCAACACCACTCGGCACTTCACGTTCTGGGGCCTGCTGACCACCACGAGGCGCCTGTCCGGGCTGACCCGGCTGTCCTGGCATGGGTGTGCCGGGCGGCATAAATCGGCGGAAAAACTCAAAAAACGGATCGTTGGGATCCATACCCGGAAAACCGGGGAAGCCCTGCGGATTCTGGCTTACTTTTTGAGTGGTGCGAATGTTGACTACTGCTGGGCCAACACGGTCCACCAAATCGGAAAAGTCAGGCAAGCCGCGCGAGTTGGTCTGCGCATGGGCTGGCACCGCACCAGCAAAAAACAGGGTAGCCAGCAAAAAAAAGGCCATCCATACAAAATTTCGGGAATTCAACACTTCAGATCTCATTTAAAAATTTCCTTGTTATTGAGACTTCCAACGAACGGACTTAAGAAACAGTCCCAAGGTTTTCTCGGGAACCTCGCCTAGCACTGTCACCAGGTGTTGCCCCTGAGTTTCAGACTTCGACATCACTGCGCCGTGGCTCATGGGCACTTGCGGCATGGAGTGATTGGCCTGAGCTTTCTGAATAAACACAGACAAAGTCGACAAACCGTCCGAATACACTGTTTGGTGAATTTGATCGTCTTTGGACTTTACCCTGCAAACCGTGTCAGCCTTCTTGAACCCAAACGCAAGGTCTGGCAAATCGTAACTTAATTCATCGGATGTCAGTGTACGCACTTCCGTGCTACTGGTTCGCCAACCCGGCCCCGCTTTGACCAAAGAGGGATTTTCAATCAATACCGGTTCAAATGATATTTCCTTGAAACCGACGTTTTCAAGAACTTCACCCTGCGGAGAATACAATTCTGAACGCATTAAAAGCTTGTTTTCGCGATCCACATACAAACGGTATTCGTAACGCAGATCGTCTTTGGGGGTCAACTTCAGCACCCGGACGGCACGGCCAGCGACTCGACGCCCTGGCATCTCGCTGATCGTGTACAGTTTTTCAAGTGAATTGGAGCCGTCAGCACCCGCTAGTACTCGCGGAAAGGCGATTGAAGTGTGGCGTCGCTCAGTCAGAATCATTTTCCGATCGGGGATAACACATTGAATTTGATCGTTGTGTCGAATCCATTTTGCAGGCTGCCCATCCAAACGCTCAAGAACCTCGAACTCGCTGCCCGCTGTTGCTTGATGCAGCAACTTGCTGGTTTGGGAATGCTTGCCAGACTCGGTGATCAACAACCCGGAATAGCTCAAGAACTTGGCTTGATCATGGCTGGCCCACACCAAACTCCAAAGGCTTTGGTCTGCTTGAGCGGTCAAAGCCACCGAAGCCAACAATACGCCGGTTGCAAGATGTTTGGCAAAGTGAAACGGGCGGTACATCTTCATGGTTTCAATGTCATTTAGCGGCTGGATGAAACGTAGTTGAACTCAACACTGGGATCCGTGCTGTATGGGGAAGGTTCCCACACATTCATCCATTCGCCAGCGCCAGAATTGTTCACGATGATGGTTTCTGTATTGTCCAGCATCGGGCGATCAGCTTCCACCCGGGCGATCGGGGACACACCGGACAACCCGCCTCGAATGCTGTTTTGCTGATGGGCCATGAAATACTCTTGCCAAAGTGCCAGCTCTTGATCCGTAAATGTGTTTTCGACTGCTTGCGTTCGAACCATTTGAACCTGGCTGTCCAAGGGCGGAACTGCCTGGTTCAATGCAAAGCTGAAAAACCCCACCGCAGCCACCGAGGCCAACAAACGGCGCGAGCGCCCTGCCGCAAACACGCGTTGCAACGCAGTTTGACGACCAATTTGGGTAGCCAGCACCGGTGCGACCACTGTTGGTTCACTTTCAAGACTTGCCGCAATGCGCCCTACTAAATCCGGAGAGTGAAATGCAATCATCTCGCTGGAACGAATCAAGTCGCCCACCGCGCAATAGCCTTGCCAGGTCTGGGCTTCTTCAGCCCCCATGGCCTCAAGAAGGAATTTAAGCTCAACCTCATCAAGCTCGCCATCCAACATCGCGGAAATTTGTTCGTTTCTATTCATTTCTACACTCACCGGTTTACCAACGCTTGCTGCCTTTGGGTTCCAACAAAGGTTTGATTTTTGCTGCAATAGATTCTCTGGCGCGGAAGATTCGCGATCGAACCGTGCCAATTGGGCAATCCATTGCCGCAGCAATCTCTTCGTAACTCAGGCCATCAATTTCACGCATGACAATTGCCGACCGCAACTCTTCAGGCAACGCCGCCATGGCCACATTGACCGCTTCACCGATCTGCTTGGTTTGGTAGAGCGATTCCGGCGTATCAATGTTACTAAGAGCAGCATTGTCTTCAAAAGTTTCACTGTCCCCGTCATTTGATTCTTTCAGGGTAGAAGGACGGCGCCCTTGGGTCACCAACAAATTCTTGGCAGTATTGATGGCAATGCGGTATATCCAGGTATAAAACGCGCTGTCACCCCGAAAATTACCGATGGCCCTGTAGGCCTTGATAAAGGTTTCCTGCACCACGTCCTCAATGTCTTCCTGATTGCGAACCATGCGCGTGAGCAAGCGGGCAACTCGCCTGTGGTATTTGTTGACCAACAAGTTGAATGCGAGTTTGTCACCAGCCTGAACACGCTGAACGATCAACAGATCATCGTCTTTATCGGAGGACATTCATCCTCCAAAAATAGCTGGAAAGTGAGGGCTTATCCGCATTTTCATGTGACTGCAGCCGACACACCAAAATACGCAACTGCCGAAAAGCCGAGGAGGAAGCAGGCACGAACAAAACCCTGCATTTCAGCAGCACCGATTGTTGTGGAAACAGGAAAATACCGAACGGCAAAACCCAAGCCCGATAAAAGGAAATCAGGCAATACTCCAAGCCATTTGATGTTGCGCGAAGTAGAAAAAACCGGGGATCGAATTTTATGTGCATGCCTGAATCGCATTCGGAGGTGAAATTGAACACAAGCTTTTCAGATTTGCGCGAAGCAGATACAACTCGGGCAGCGAATGTAAATTCATTCAACATGCTGCCCGACCGTGTGTTTGACAAGGAGCGCCCCGTTACACCCGTGCAATGGCCAAAGTACCGTTGGTACCGCCAAAGCCAAAGGAGTTAGACAAGGCCAGTTTGATGTTCATCTCACGGGCCGTGTTCGCGCAGTAGTCTAGGTCACAACCCTCACCCGCTTCAATCAGATTGATGGTGGGTGGAGAAACCTGGTGGTGAACCGCCAACGCCGTAAATACTGCTTCAATACCACCGGCAGCACCCAGCAGATGGCCCGTCATGCTTTTGGTTGAATTGACCACAGTTTTGTAGGCGTGATCGCCCAGTGCTCGCTTGACTGCCATGGTTTCTGCCACATCACCCAAGGGAGTCGACGTGCCGTGCGCATTCACATAATTCACATCATCGGGATTCATGCCAGCATTGCGCAAAGCGGCTTTCATGCAACGCGCTGCACCGTCTCCATCCGCGCAAGGCGCAGTCATATGGCTGGCGTCGGCACTCATGCCATAACCCACTACCTCGCCATAAATTTTGGCACCACGCTTTTTGGCATGCTCAAATTCCTCAAGCACGAGCACACCTGCGCCCTCGCCTAAAACAAACCCATCCCGGTCTTTGTCCCAAGGGCGACTTGCCGCTGTGGGGTCATCATTGCGGGTAGACAAGGCACGCATGGCAGCAAACCCGCCAATGCCCAGTGGTGACACAGTTGATTCAGCACCGCCGGCAATCATGACATCGGCGTCACCGTATTCAATAATACGCGCAGCCTCTCCGATTGAATGTGTACCCGTTGTGCAGGCGGTCACCATGGCGATATTCGGGCCTTTCAGGCCATACATAATGGACATGTGGCCGGAAATCATATTGATGATACTGCCGGGCACAAAGAAAGGGGAAATACGGCGATACCCTTTGTTGATCAAGTCAGTGTGTGTGTCTTCAATCATCGGCAAGCCACCAATGCCCGAGCCAATGCTCACACCAATTCGTTCGGAATTTTGTTCGGTCACTTCAAGACCTGAATCTTTGAATGCCTGAATACCTGCAGCCAACCCATAATGGATAAACGTATCCATCCGGGCCGCTTCTTTGCCAGGAATGTATTCAGCCACGTCGAAGCCCTTCACTTCACCAGCAATTTTTGCGGTCAGAGCCTCGGTTTCGAACCGGGTAATGGTCGAAATGCCAGATTTGCCTTGGGTCAGGCTTGTCCAAGCCTCGCTAACAGAATTACCCACAGGGCTAATGATGCCCAAACCGGTAATAACAACACGTCTACGGCTCACAAGCCCTCCCTTTATCCAATGTTTGCTTGAACAGGCAGGGGCCGAGGAAAGCAATGCTTCCTCTGCACCCCTTCAAATTCAGCCATTAAGACTTAGAGTTTGTCTTAACGTAATCGATCGCTTGTTGAA
>JAHJCM010000164.1 GCA_018812945.1 Gammaproteobacteria bacterium
AGAAAGAAGAGAGGGACTGACCAGCGCGTCGTAAAACACGCAGTCTGCCTGCATCAACAGCTTCAGGCCGCGAACGGTGATTAAATCCTCCGCTCCAGGTCCTGCTCCAATCAATACAACGCGTCCCATCTCAAAAGTCCCTATTTAAGAACAAGCAACCAACAACCGGGTGAAGGGTCGTTGCTTAGTTCTTTGCAACGATCATGCCAGCGGCCACAGTTTGGTTGGTGGCACCGTCAATCAGGATAAAACTGCCTGTTGCACGGCATTCGGTGTACAAATCCGCCACGATGGGCTGGGCCAGCACCAATTCAATCTGTGCGATGTCGTTCATTTGCACCGTTTTGGTGCTTTCACCGTGCAGCAGGGTGTGAATGTCGAGCACCAGGTTCACCGATTTGATTTTGGCTTGGGTTTGGCGAGTGGTCTGCTTGATCCAGTACTTGCGTGCAGGGTTCAATGGTTCATTGTCCAGCCAGCAAATGTCGGCCGTCAATGCCTTCACCGGGGCGTGGTTAACCGTGTCGCCACTGCTCACAATTTGATCCCCACGGGACACGTCCACATCGCGGTCCAACACAAGTGTTACACACTGGCCCAGGTGGGCTTCTGGCAAGTCGTCGTTCAAAAAGACGATGCGAGATACCACGGCGCTTTGGCCTGAAGGATGCACCACCACCGTGTCGCCAACTTTCACGCTGCCACCTTCAACGCGGCCCATGTAGCCGCGGAAGTCTTCGGCTTTGTGCCCATCGTGACGGGCCACCAACTGCACCGGGAAACGGAAACCCACTTTGTGAGCAGCCTCTGCGCGGTCAGCGCGGCTGGGAATGTTTTCCAGGATGGGCAGCAAGGGCTGGCCGGTGTACCAAGGCGTTTTGGGGCTGGCAGTAACCACGTTGTCACCCGTGAGGGCGGAAATGGGCAGTACCAGCGCCTCTTGCACGCCAACGGTAACAGCCAGTTCTCGCACGGCTTTTTCAGTCGCAATGAATTTGGCCTGATCAAAATCAACGAGGTCCATTTTGTTCACCGCAAACAAAATGGCGGGAATACCCAGCTTGCCAGCAATTGCACTGTGGCGTTTGGTTTGGGCCAGCAGCGTGGCTTTCAGGCCTTCAGCGCTTTCTTCAAAGGTAACGCGGGTAATGTCAACCAGCACAATCGCTACGTCGGCTGTGGAGGCGCCAGTCACCATGTTGCGGGTGTACTGCTCGTGGCCCGGTGTGTCGGCCACAATGAATTTGCGTGCAGGCGTGGCGAAGTAGCGGTAAGCCACGTCAATGGTAATGCCTTGCTCACGCTCGGCTTCCAAGCCATCGGTTAACAATGAAAAGTCGATGGTATCGCTAGCAGTGCGTTTGTTTTTTGCCTTGGAAATGGCAGCCAGCTGGTCGGCAAAAATACCTTTGCTGTCAAAGAGCAGGCGGCCGATCAGGGTGGACTTTCCGTCGTCGACAGAACCGGCTGTGATGAAGCGCAGCACCCCATGGTCTTGGGTGCTCAGTTTCAAGGCTTCGTTAATTGCATTCATGGTATTCATCTCGTTGTTTATTTCGCGCGTGTGTTTCTCGTGGGCCCGGGGATCAGAAATAACCTTCTTTCTTGCGGCGCTCCATGGAGGCCTCGGAAGTTTGATCGTCCATGCGGGTTGCGCCGCGCTCGGTAATGTCGGTCACCGCTGTTTCAGTAATGATTTCAGCTGGCGTGGCCGCAGTACTGGCCACCGGGCAGGTGCAGGTAATGTCGCCTACAGTGCGAAAGCGAACCACGCGTGTTGTGACTGTTTCACCAGCCTTGGGTTGGGTCATCTCGGTAACAGGTACCAACAAACCATTGCGCTCGATAATCTCGCGTTCATGGGCGTAGTAAATATTGGGCAGCTCCAGCTTTTCGCGCTCAATGTATTGCCACACGTCCAGTTCAGTCCAGTTGGAAATCGGGAAGACGCGCATGTGTTCGCCGGGGTGAACGCGGGTGTTATACAGGTCCCACAGCTCGGGACGCTGGTTCTTTGGATCCCATTGACCAAAGCCATCCCGGAAAGAAAAGATACGTTCTTTCGCGCGCGCTTTTTCTTCGTCGCGGCGGGCACCGCCCATCAGCGCGTCAAAGCCGAATTCTTCCTGTGTTTCAAGCAGAGTTACACTTTGAAATGCGTTGCGTGAAGCGTCCGGGTGCGGCAAGCGAATGGTGCCCTTTTTGATGGAGCCTTCCAGTGAACGAACAATCAGTTCTTCACCCAGTTGCTTGGCTTTCCAGTCACGAAACTCGATTACTTCCGGGAAGTTGTGCTCGGTGTCAATGTGCACCAAGGGAAACGGAAACTTGCCGGGGCGAAATGCTTTTTCTGCAAGGCGCAACATCACGATGGAGTCTTTGCCGCCTGAGAACAACATGGCGGGACGTGCGCATTCTGCGGCCACTTCGCGCATGATGTAAATTGCTTCTGCTTCAAGCCAGTCCAGGTGGGACATGGTGTGTTTTTGCGTGCTCACTTGCGTGCTCATGATTGTTCTCGACTTGTGTTCTTCAATGGTTGAATTCAGTTCATTTCTTCAGGTTGGCGTTGTGCAAACCGCATTCCTTGCTGCTTGGGTCTTCCCACCACCAGCGGCCTGCCCGAATGTCTTCACCAATGGTGATGGCGCGGGTGCAGGGTTCACAGCCAATTGAAGGAAAACCTTCAAAGTGCAGTTTGTTCACGGGTACGTCAAACTGGCGAACATAGGTCCACACGTCCGCCTCGCTCCAATCCGCCAGCGGGTTGAATTTTTCAATGCCGCGGTCAGTATC
>JAHJCM010000165.1 GCA_018812945.1 Gammaproteobacteria bacterium
CCAAAACCCGTTCGATTGACTTTCAGGCCCCTCAAGGGTCGAACCAGCCGACATTATGATCACAGACACTCTGAAAAAGCTTTTTGGCAGCCGCAATGAACGGTTGCTAAAGACCTACCGTAAAACCGTCAACCAAATCAACGCCCTCGAGCCGACCGTTCAGGCTTTGAGCGACGATGCTTTGCGTGCGAAAACTGCCGAATTCAAAGAGCGCCTGGCCAAAGGTGACTCGTTGGACAGCTTGCTGCCCGAGGCTTTTGCCGTGGTTCGCGAGGCCAGCGTGCGGGTGTTTGGCATGCGGCACTTTGATGTGCAGCTGATCGGCGGCATGGCCCTGCATCAGGGCAAAATTTCAGAAATGCGCACCGGTGAAGGTAAAACACTCGTGGCCACCTTGCCCGCCTACCTGAATGCCCTGGAAGGAAAAGGCGTTCATGTGATTACCGTGAACGACTACCTGGCTTCTCGCGATGCTGCCTGGATGGGCAAGCTCTACAGCTTTCTGGGCCTGACGGTGGGTTGTAACCTGTCCCGCATGCCACACGACCAGAAGCAGACTGCCTATGCGTCCGATATCACCTACGGCACCAACAATGAATTCGGTTTTGACTACCTGCGCGACAACATGGTCTACAGCGTGGGCGAGCGTGTTCAGCGTGGTCTGAATTATGCGATTGTCGACGAGGTGGATTCGATTTTGATCGACGAGGCGCGCACGCCCTTGATCATCTCCGGTCAGGCTGACGATCACACTGAGATGTATCGCAAACTGGACAGCTTGCCCAAGCAACTGGTGCGCATGCAAACCGAGCAAAAGCCCGGCGAGGAAGAGGTGCCAGGTGACTTTTACGTGGACGAGAAAGGCCACCAGATCCAGATTAGTGAAGCCGGCCATGAAAAAGCCGAACAGATCCTCAGCCAAATGGGATTGCTGCCGGAAGGCGCGAGCCTGTATGACGCAGCCAATATTTCCCTGATGCACCACGTGATGGCCGCCTTGCGTGCGCACAACCTGTTTCACAAAGACCAGCACTACGTGGTTCAAAACGGTGAAGTGATTATCGTGGATGAATTCACGGGCCGCCTGATGCCGGGTCGCCGCTGGTCGGATGGTTTGCACCAGGCCGTGGAAGCCAAGGAAGGTGTTCGCATTCAGGCCGAGAACCAGACGCTGGCCTCCATCACATTCCAGAATTATTTCAGGATGTACAAAAAGTTGTCGGGCATGACAGGTACAGCCGACACGGAAGCGTTTGAATTCCAGTCCATTTACGGCCTGGAAACCGTCATTATTCCAACGCATCGACCCATTCAGCGTAAAGATGCACAGGACAAAATCTACAAAAGCGCGCGCGAGAAATACAACGCGATTCTTGAAGACATCAAGGACTGTTACGAGCGCGGTCAGCCCGTGCTGGTGGGTACGACTTCGATTGAGAATTCGGAGTTGATTGCCAGTTTCCTTGAAAAAGAAAAGCTGCCGCACAACGTGTTGAACGCCAAGCAGCACGAACGTGAAGCCGAGATTGTGGCCCAGGCGGGTCGCCCCAAGGCCATTACCATTGCCACCAACATGGCTGGTCGTGGTACCGACATTGTGCTGGGTGGTAACCTGGAGCGCGAGCTGGCAGGCATTGAAAACAATCCTGAAATTGATGAAGCGGCCAAGCCTGCCCTGATCGAGAAAGCGCGCGCAGAATGGAAGTTGCGCAATGAAGCGGTGCTGAATTCTGGCGGTTTGCACATCATTGGTTGTGAGCGCCATGAAAGCCGGCGTATCGACAACCAGCTGCGTGGCCGCGCGGGTCGCCAAGGTGATGCGGGTTCCTCGCGTTTTTACCTGTCGATGGAAGACCAGTTGCTGCGTATTTTTGCGGGTGACCGCGTGCGCGCGATCATGGAGCGCTTGAAATTGCCTGAAGGCGAGGCCATTGAGGCAGGCATTGTGTCCCGCTCAATTGAGTCTGCCCAGCGCAAAGTGGAAGGTCGCAACTTCGATATTCGCAAGCAATTGCTGGAATACGATGATGTGTCCAATGAGCAGCGCAAAATCATTTATGCCCAGCGAAATGAAATTCTGGAATCAGCAGAAATTCGCGAAACCATTGGCAACTTGCGACATGGCGCGCTGGAGGCGGTGTTCCGTGAGTACATTCCCGAAGAATCTGTTGAAGAGCAATGGGATCTGGAAGGTTTGGAAACCGTATTGCGCAATGAGTACCAGCTTGAGGCCACTTTGCGCCAATGGCTGGAAGAGGATGCCAAAAGCTCGGACGAAGATTTCCTGAAGCGCATTCTTCAAATGGCCGACGAAATTTACGAAGCCAAGGTTCAATTGGTTGGTGTAGATTCCTTCGCCAAGTTTGAAAAAACATTGCTTTTGCAAAGCATTGACACGCACTGGCGTGAACACCTGGCCGCACTGGATTACCTGCGCCAAGGCATTCACTTGCGCGGTTATGCCCAGAAAAACCCCAAGCAGGAATACAAGCGCGAAGCCTTCGAGTTGTTTGGTGCCCTGCTGAACCGAGTGCGCGACGAGGTAGCCAAAGTCTTGTTGACGGTGCGAGTTCAATCTGCGGAGCAAGTGCAGCAGGCGGAGCAACAGCTGGAGCAAGAAGCTGCCGCGCATTTGGACAATATGCAGTACCAGCACCCGGATGCCGGTGGTGACGAGGACCAGTCTGCAGAAGCAGAGCGCTCCGCCGCGCCAGCCAACGTTCCTCGCCGCGTGAGTGAGAAGGTGGGTCGTAATGACCCTTGCCCCTGTGGCTCCGGCAAGAAGTACAAGCAGTGCCACGGAAAAATTTCCTGAAAATATTGAAATAGTCGCGCGAAACGCGCAAGCCGAGGAGTTGATTGTCATGCCTGTGAATTTGAATGTACCTGCTGCTGATTCCTTGTTTCCAGTCGCCGGTTTGGACATGGGTTATGCCATGGCCCAAATTCGCAAACCCAACCGAAAAGATGTTTTGGTGGTGCGTGTGGCAGAGGGCAGCAGTGTGGCGGGTGTGTTTACGAAAAACCGCTTTTGTGCCGCCCCGGTTCAGGTATGCCAAGCCCATTTGAAAGCAGGCAAGGGTATTCGTGCCCTGGTGGTGAACACCGGTTGCGCCAATGCGGGCACGGGCGAACGTGGTTTGTCTGATGCACGTGCAACCACGGCCAAAGTGGCCGAGTTGCTGGGTGTTCAGCCTGAGCAAGTGCTGGTGTTTTCAACTGGCGTCATTCTTGAAAACCTGCCCATGGATCGCCTGTTGTTGGGCATTGATCAGGCAGTAGCAGGTTTGGGTAAGGCCGATTGGCTGGATGCTGCCACCTCAATCATGACCACTGATACCTTGCCCAAAGCCAGCAGCCGCAAGCTGAAAGTGGGTGCAGGTGAAATTGCAATCACAGGGGTTTCCAAGGGTGCAGGCATGATTCGCCCCAATATGGCCACCATGCTGGGCTACTTGGCCACCGATGCAGCCATTGCACAGCCTGTGCTGGAAAAGTGGACTACAGCCATGGCGGATGCCTCATTCAATCGAATTACGATTGATGGCGATACATCGACGAATGACAGTTTTGTGGTGATCGCCACAGGCAAAAGCAAGGCCGTGAATATTCAAACCGGCAATGAGCCAGAAGCTGCAGCCCTATTCGAGGCACTGAAGGCCGAGTCGATCAAGCTGGCCCAAGCAATTGTTCGCGATGGCGAGGGTGCTACCAAATTCATCACCGTGAAAGTTGAGCAGGCCGGTAGTGAAGAAGAAGCGCTGAAAGTGGCTTACGCCATCGGCCATTCTCCTTTGGTGAAAACTGCGTTTTTCGCGTCAGACCCCAACCTGGGCCGTATTTTGGCGGCTGTTGGTTATGCCGGCATTGATGACCTGGACCAAACCAAAATTCAACTGTATTTGGGCGATGTCTATGTGGCCCAAAACGGTGGTCGCCACCCCGATTATCGGGAAGAGCAAGGTCAGGCGGTCATGAACGATGCAGAAATCACCGTGCGCGTTCAATTGGGGCGCGGCAATGCCAGCACCACCGTGTGGACCACAGACTTTTCGCATGAGTATGTCACCATCAATGCGGACTACCGCAGTTAACACGGCTGCGCGATGAGCACCCAACAAAACGACACCAAAGCGATTCTCGAGCAGCTTGGCCGTATCGCTCAAGCCTTGGAGCAGGGGGTGATGAAAGCCCCTACGAACTGGAATGCCTCCACTGCGTTTCGCCTGCATCACAGGGCGGGCCAATTACGCCTTGAACCAGTAAAAACAGTCGAGTCACTGGATGCGGCTGTGCTGAAGAACATTGGTCCCCAACTTGAGAAGGTGGACCAGAACACCCACCAGTTCGTGAAAGGTTTGCCCGCCAACAATGTGTTGCTCACCGGTGCGCGTGGAACTGGTAAATCGAGCTTGGTACGTGCCATGTTGAGCCGCTATGCGCCACAGGGCTTGCGCCTGATCGAGGTTGATAAAACAGACCTGCTGTTTTTGCAAGACGTGGTTGACCTGGTTAATGGCAGGCCCGAACGTTTCATTGTGTTTTGTGACGATCTGTCTTTTGAGGAAGGCGAGGCTGGTTACAAGGCGTTGAAAAGCGTATTGGATGGCTCTATTGCCGGCACATCGGACAACGTGTTGATTTACGCCACATCAAACCGCCGTCATTTGCTGCCGCAAATGATGAAAGACAACCTTCAAACCCAGCACATGGACAATGGCGAAATTCGTCCTGCCGAGGGCATTGAAGAAAAGGTGTCGCTGTCAGACCGATTCGGTGTGTGGGTATCTTTTCATGCGTTCAATCAGGATGAGTACCTGGCCGCCGTGCAAGTGTGGCTCGAGCATTTCAACATGCCTTATACCGATGAGGCTCGTCACATCGCACTTCGATGGACTATTGAGCGCGGTAGCCGCAGTGGTCGCTTGGCCTATCAGTTTGCCAAGCATTGGGCTGGCTCAAAAGGTTTGTAAGTCGAGTGACAACTTACCCTGTAAAACTCCGAATCGATGTGGCAGTGGCTGTGGTATTCAATACTCATGGCCAGGTGCTGTGGGGTTGCCGACCTGAGGGCAAACCTTACGCTGGTTATTGGGAGTTTCCCGGTGGCAAGGTGGAGCCAGATGAAACGGTTTGGCAAGCCTTGGTACGTGAATTGAAAGAAGAACTCGACATCACTGCCCTTGAAGGTGGGCCCTGGTTTCGCATTGAACACGACTACGAGCATGCCAACGTGCGTTTGCATTTGTACCGTGTGTGGCGTTTTGATGGCAGCCCCAAGTCGCTAGAGAACCAGCGTTTCACTTGGGCCAGCCTTGACAGCTCAGACTTGTCTCCGATTCTGCCAGCTACTGAACCCTTACTGCCCAAATTGGCGCAGCCCACTGTGATGGCGCTAAGTAATTACGAGGCCGGGTTTGAGGCTTGTGCCAAGCGATTGGAACAGGGATTGAACAAAGCCACGACGCCGATTTATCTTCAGTTTCGTGAAAAGACCCTAAATGGCGATGCCCTGATTCAAGCCTTTGAGCACTGTTATGGTTTGTGCCAGAAAACCGGGCAGGCGATGTTATTGAATTCGGACACCTGGCTAAACCTGCGTGAGCATTTAGACGCTTTGCCATGTCCGCTGCATTTGACGCAAGCGCATTTGTTGTCGGGTCAGTTTCAGGATTTGCAGTGTGCCGGTGCTTCTGTGCATGATACTGACGGCTTGAGAATTGCTTTTGATCGCGGCTTGACTTATGCCGTGCTGGGCGCTGTGAAAGCAACTCCCTCACATCCTGAGCAACCAGGTTTGGGTTGGGAGAAGTTTCTTGAATCAGCGCGGACCGCGCGTTTGCCAGTGTTCGCGATCGGAGGCTTGGCTGCCGAAGATATTCGGGACGCTCATTTGCATGGTGCCCATGGAATTGCCATGCTTAGCCAGTTCGGGCTTGGCTGAGCAAAATTGCAAATGGCAAGTTACAGGTTACACAGCCTGATCTTGAACTCAATGGGTTCCAGATAGGGGTTGTTTTTACTCACACCGTTGGCATTTGGAATGTTGAATCGAATCCACAACATGTACTTGTTGGCGCTGAATTCAGGCACTACTTCCAGATCGCTTGGCAAATCAACCCGCAACAACTGAAATGTTTTGCCGCTCATTTGCTGGGTGTAGTTGCCTTGCTCGGCAGTCACCACGCTCATTTCGCCACTGTGGCGCAAAATTTTCAGTACCAATTCAATGGCTTTGGCCAAGGGCCGCATGGGTTCAAACCAGGCCTCAATGTCGACACGGCGTGCCTGGGCTGAACGGGATTGCCAGCGGTGGTAGCCGGGCAAATCAAATTCACAAACGCCGCCTGGAATGGTGCAGCGGCTGCGAATAATCATCAGGAATTCATTGTCGCGCAGATGGTAGCCCAATCGACCGTTGCATTGATTCAGTTGCGTGGCGGTGGAATCAATGCTGGCCAGCGTTTCTTCGAGCATGTGGCGATCGACGCCCGGGTGACCGCGAAATTGAACCAGCGATGCGCGCTGCCGGTCGAGTTCCTGGAGCAGATCACTTTTAAGATCAGCTCTTGAGCCGACTTCGATGATTTCAAACAGGGTAAGCAGGGCGGTGTGATGGTCCAGTCGATGGTCTTGCGACATGAAGAAGCCGAATTTGGCGAATAAATCTTCAAGGCGCAACAGGGTACGAATTCTCTCGTTGAGTGGAAACTCGTATGTGGTGATTTGAGTGACCGGATTGGTGGTCTGTTGTTCGTCTGTAACTTGAGTCACCGAGCCATCGCAATTAAAAGGAACATCAGGTGTGATTGTGGCGCACCTGTGGTTTTCATGCAAATAGCAAGGTCATTTTTGCGCTTTTTTTATTAATTTTTGGTGCATAAAGTCGATTTTTTCAATCAGTTCAGCTAGATCGCCATTGTTTTGGATCAGCTGCGTTGCACCTTCCAATCGCGTCTCTCGCGTGGCCTGGTTCTGTATCACAGCGCGTACTTGCGTTTCCGGCCAGCCATTGCGTTCAATCACCCTTTGAACCTGCTGTTCTACCGGGCAATCGACCACAATAATTTCATCCATCAGTTCACCCCAGCCGCCCTTTTCAAACAACAAAGGCACTACCAGCAGAAAGTAAAGCGGGGCTCCGGCGTCCAGTTGCTGCTGAACAAGCTGACGAATTTTTGGATGAAGGATTTTTTCCAGTGCAATTCTTTGTTCAGGTTCTTTGAACACCAAAGCCCGTATGTAGTCGCGGTTCATGCTGCCGTCAGGAAGCAAGGCGTCACGGCCAAATGTTTGTTGTATGTCGGGAATGGCCAGACCCCCTGCCTTCGTCAGGCTGTGGGCAATTTCGTCGGTGTCAATGACGGTGGCGCCCAAGGTTTGAAGCCGGTTTGAAACCGCGGTTTTCCCCGATCCGATTCCGCCGGTTAGGCCCACCACCAGCTGATTGGGTTTGTTCAAGGCTATGTGCATCGCTTGTTTAAATCCATTTGGTCAGGTCGAAGCCCGCCATCCAGGCCAGTGCGCCCATGACCAGGCACGGGCCAAAGGGAAAGGCATCGGTTTTTTTCTTTCCGCGAATGGTTTGAATGATCAGGCCGAACACAATACCCGACACGGAGGCAAACAACACCACGCTAAACAGAGAGGTGATACCCATCCAGGCACCAATTGCAGCCAGCAGCTTGAAATCGCCGTACCCCATGCCTTCCTTGCCGGTAGCCAGTTTGAAAAGTTGGTAAATCAGCCACAGCACCAGGTAACCCATGGCCGCACCGGAGACAGCACTGGCCAGCGGCACAAATTCTGCAAATAGATTAAACAGCAAACCAGCCCACAACAGGGGAAGGGTAATGCTGTCGGGCAACAGGTAAGTGTCAAGGTCAATGAGCGCCAGCACCAACAAGCTGGCTGCAAACGCCATCAAGGCCAGAGCCACAACACCGGGCGGGTTAAGCAAGGCAATGGCCAGAAAAAGACCCCCGCACAGCAGCTCAACCAGCGGGTAGCGCATGGAGATACGGCTTGAACAATGCGCACATTTGCCACGCAAAAGAAGGTAGGAGATCACAGGAATGTTGTGCCAGGCTTTCAAAGGCGTTTTACAGGCCGGGCAATGGGAGGCCGGCAGAAACAGGTTAAAGCGCGGATATTCCTCGGGTTCACGGCCTTGGGCTTCGGCCAGGTCGGCATCCCACGCGCGTTGCATCATGATAGGCAAGCGATGGGCCACCACATTCAGCAAAGACCCAATGCACAGCCCCAGCAGCGCGCTCAGCACAAGCCATTGGGCGGGATCCATACTATTCAGTGCGGTCAAACAATATCTCCCATATTGAAGATCGGCATGTACATGCCCACGATCAGTACGCCCACCAGTATGCCAATAACGCACATGATCATGGGCTCCATGACGGTGGACAGTGTATCCACTTTGTCATCCAGATTGGTTTCATATTGGTTAGCCAGTCGTTCAAGCATCGAGTCCATCCTGCCCGACTCCTCTCCAATGCGGATCATCTGGATGGATTCTGGCGGGAATAGCCGACTGTTTTCCATGCTATCGGAAACCCGTCCGCCCGAGGCAACGGCTTGCCGTATTTCAAGCGTGGCGTCCTGAAAGCTTCGAATTTGGGACACACTGGCCACAGATTCCAGTGCAGAGGTGATGGGTACACCCGATGCACTCAACGTTGCGAAAGTACGTGTCCAACGGGCATGAACAGCTGTTTTCATCAGGTCGCCAATCAAAGGTACGCGTAACAGCAGTATGTCCATTGAGTTTTTGAATTTTTGATTTCGACAGTACATCTGAAACAGGCTGTAAACCCCCAAGCCCAATGCAGCAAGCAGAATCAATCCATACTCTTGAAGAAAATCGGAGGCTTTCAGCAACAGGGTGGTGAGCAAAGGCAGTTCGGCTTTGAACTGCGAATAAATAGCCTTGAACGAGGGCAATACAAACAGCAACATGCCCACGGTAACGCCAGCGGCCACGAGCACCACAATGCTTGGGTAAATCATGGCCTTGCGCACTTTTTGTCGAATTCGCAACGTTTTTTCAATGTGGGTGGCCAGTCGCCCCAGTGCGGCGTCCAGTTCGCCCGCATTTTCGCCGGCAGCCAGGGTGTTACAAAACAGGTTGTCGAAACAGCGGGGGTGTTTGCGCATGGCATCGCTGAGTTTCAAACCACTTTCCACATCAGCACGAATGGTCCTCACCACGGTTTGAATTGCCCGTTTGGATTTGCTGGTCATGCCGCCCGCAATCAAACCGAGGCTTTGCCCCAGCGGGACACCTGACTGGATCATGACCGCAAGTTGCCTGACAAAAGAGGCCACCAGGACCAATGGAATTTTGCTGCCGCTGTAAGGTTTTGCTTTTCGAAGCGAGCTGGCTTTAACACCTTGTCGGCTGAGCTGATAACGGGCATGGTCGATTGACCTGGCCCGGATTTCGCCGGACCGTGCCTTTTGTGCCTTGCCTTTGGGTTTTTCCGTCCACAAAAACAGCAGTTCCCCTGAAGGGGGTTTCTCTCTCAGGTTTGCATTCATTGCGCGCGCTCGCAGGCAGATTAATCGGCTTTTGTCGCGCTCAGAATTTCTTCAATGCTGGTGATGCCCAAGCGAACCTTGGCAACGCCCGATTCACTCATGCTGGCAATGCCCTCGTGGCGGGCAAGGCGCTCCAAGTCGAGCGCGGATGAACCCGAAATGATCAGCTCCTGCATGGCCTCGGACACGGGTAACACTTCATAAATCCCGGTGCGACCTGAGTATCCTGTGCCATTGCAGGCCTCACAGCCCACCGCGCAGAAGGGTGTCCAATCCTCTTGGGGGACCTCTTTCAACAGACCTGAAGTGGTTAATGCCTGTAGCCCTAGCGGGTGCGGTGACTTGCAATTGCACAGTTTTCGCACCAGCCGTTGCGCAATAATCAGGCTGACAGAGGAGGCGATGTTGAAGGTTTCAACGCCCATATTTTTCAAGCGAATGATGGACGACACGGCGTCGTTGGTGTGCAAGGTGGACAGCACCTTGTGACCCGTTTGTGACGCCTTGATTGAAATATCGGCTGTTTCAAGGTCTCGGATTTCTCCGACCATGATGACGTCGGGATCCTGGCGCAGCAGGGCTCGCAGGGCTTTGGCAAAGGTCAAGCCGATCCGCTCGTTGATGTTGACCTGGTTGATTCCCGGCAGGTTGATTTCCGCAGGGTCTTCGACAGTGCTGATGTTGATGGAATCGTTGTTCAGCATTTGCAGAAAGGTGTACAGCGACACCGTTTTGCCGCTACCCGTGGGGCCAGTGACCAGAATCATGCCGTGTGGTTTCGCCAAGGCTTTTTCAACAGCCGCGCGCTGGGTGTTGTCAAACCCGAGTTGCTCAAGCTTCAGCAGCGATTTGCTGGAGTCGAGCAAACGCATCACGATTTTCTCACCAAACAGGGTGGGCAGCGTACTGACCCGGAAGTCGATTTTGCGTTCATCGGCCCCCAGGGTCAGTCGAATGCGGCCGTCTTGGGGTACCCGGGTTTCGGTGGTGTTCAAGCGGCTCATGATCTTGATTCGCGCCGCGATTTTTGATTTCGCGGCCAGCGGCGGCTGCGAGGTTTCCTGAAGCACGCCGTCAATGCGGAATCGAACCCGGTAACTTTTCTCGTAGGGTTCAAAGTGAATGTCGGAGGCACCTTTTTTCAGGGCATCACTGAGCACCCTCTGAACGAATCGCACAATGGGCGCATCGTCGACATCTGGCGAAGCTTCCTCGTTGTTCGAATTACCTGCATCTGATTCAACCTCGGTCAGCAGGCTTTCATCCATGCCCTGAGAGGGGTCGTTTTTTTCAATCCGGTTGAGTAACTTGTCATATTCAACCACGACAGGCTCTACCTGCAGTTGAGTACGAAATTTCAGTTGCTGAATGGTACTCAGGTCGGTGGGGTCGGCCATGGCTACACTGAGTGAGCCGTGGCGGCGATTCAATACAAAAGCTTCCAGCCCCTTCTCAGCTTGAATCAAATCTGGCTCAAGGCCTTCGCGGGTATCGTCAAACTGGCTGAGGTCGAGCAAGGGGTAGCCAAAATGCTGCGAAACGGTGCTGGCCAAAAGTTCGGCACTTACCAATCCGTTGTTCACAATCCATTCGGCCACTGAACGGCCTTGGGCTTCCTCGGCGGTCAATTGCTCCAGCTGGGCATTGTCCAGAATTCCTTTGGCGGTCAGCGCCCGCACAAGCCCCGAGCTTTTGACAATTGCACTACTGATGCTCATAGATCAAGGTCCTTGAAAGTGAACGGTTTGGATCAACAGCTGTATTGCCCAACTATGCGTATTCAGTATGTACTTATCAATCACCTAGGCGGATGTTTTTCATGCAGATCAACTGTTGCGATTCACCGCAACATCGCACAACATGGCCAGTGCTTCGGTGTAAGGATTGCCGGTCAGCGTTCCTAGGCGGGTTTTGGCCGATTCGGAAAGTGCCTGTGCCTTGTCTCGGGTGTAGGCCAGCGAGCCGGTCTGCTCAATGCTTGCCATGATGGCGTTGACATCCTGAGTGCCACCGTTGGCAATTGCGTCCCGAATTTGGGTTTGTACTTCCGGTGCAGCATGTTGCATCGCATGAATCAGGGGCAGGGTGGGTTTGCCCTCGCGCAGGTCGTCGCCCACGTTTTTTCCCAAAGCCGCACTTTCCCCGGCGTAATCGAGCACATCGTCGATCAGCTGAAAAGCGCTGCCTACTTCAGCGCCAAATCGACCCAGGTTGGCGATCGCCTCCTTGCTTTGACTGGTCACAATGCCCGCCAGGCGGCACGAGGCCTCAAACAGCTTCGCGGTTTTGAAGTCGATGACTTGCATGTATCGAGCTTCAGTGACATCGGGGTCTTTGCAGTTCAACAACTGCAATACTTCGCCTTCAGCGATGGTGTTGGTGGCTTCCGACAGCACGTCCATGACGTCCATCAAGCCAATTTTTACCATCATCTGAAACGAGCGGGAGTACAGGAAGTCACCCACCAGCACCGCAGCAGAATTTCCGTACTCGGCATTGGCAGTCAGGCGCCCTCGGCGCATGTCGGATTCATCGACCACATCGTCGTGCAGCAGTGTGGCCGTGTGAATAAATTCAACAATTGCTGCCAATTCAATGGCTTGCTGCATTTGTTGTGGGTTGGCGCCCAGTGCCCGGGCTGTCAAAATGACCAATGCGGGGCGCAGGCGTTTTCCACCTGCGTTGATGATGTAATCGCTGATCTGGTTGATCAGGCTGACCTCGGAATGCAGACTTGTTCGAATAACCTGATCAAGTTGCTGCATGTCGGCCGCGATGGGGGACAACACACTTTTCACACTGGGCGCTGGGCTGGGCATGGGTTCACTGCATGTCTGGATGATTTATGTTGCGCATATTGTACTTGACGGTGTTTGCCAAAAGCCGCGTTTCGTGAGCAGAATGAACGATGAATGATCACAAGGCTTTGACAACATTGCACTTTCCAAGCATAATTACGGGCTATCCGAATTTTTTCGGGTTTATATCATTGAAAGTTTAGAGGTCAACTATGTACGCGGTCATAAAAACCGGTGGTAAACAATACAAGGTTATCGCTGGTGAAAAACTTAAAGTAGAACAGATACCTGCTGACATTGGCCAAGAAATCTCTCTGGACGAAGTGCTTGCCGTTGGTAGCGGTGACACCGTAAAAGTGGGTACTCCACTGGTTCAAGGGGCTTCGGTCAAGGCAGTTGTTTTGGCACACGGTCGTCACGACAAAGTGAAGATCTTCAAGATGCGTCGTCGCAAGCACTATCAAAAGCGTCAAGGCCATCGCCAGAACTTCACTCAAATCCAGATCCAAGCCATCAACGCTTGATAGAGGAGAATGACTCATGGCAAGTAAGAAAGGCGGCGGCTCTACGCGCAACGGACGTGACTCAG
>JAHJCM010000166.1 GCA_018812945.1 Gammaproteobacteria bacterium
AAGGCGGGTAATCAATTGGGTAAGCAGGGGCCAGTTGTTGGCCAAAGCCTTGATGCTTTCCGGTGAGCAAGCTGTGTCAATCTTTTTGCGGGCATCGCGCACTTGTGCCGCACGGGCAATCATGTCGCCGATCATGCCTTCCAGACCCATTTTCTGACCATCTTGCGGGCTGTAAATTCGGTTTACGCCATAGGCCTGAAGGGCTTCAATTTCAGAAGGCAAAATGACACCGCCACCGCCACCAAACACTTGAATTTGACCGGCGTTGTTGGCCCTCAGCTCGTCCACCATGTATTTGAAAAATTCATTGTGCCCGCCCTGATAGGAACTCACGGCCAGGCCATCCGCATCTTCCTGAATGGCGGCATCGACCAACTCTTGCACGGAGCGGTTGTGCCCCAGGTGAATGACTTCAGCACCTTGGCTTTGCAACAGGCGGCGAATCATGTTGATCGCTGCATCGTGTCCGTCGAACAGGGACGAACCGGTTACAAAACGCAGGGGCGTGCCTTTGGTGTCAGTGAGGGGTTTTCCCACCTCGCCGGTGCTGCTTTTCATTCGTGTCTCCTGGATGGTTGCGGTTGTTTTCCACCGCTCGTTTGAATTTCAATTCTAACCTATCCATGCGCCATGCGTAGCACGCAACCAATCCCAAAAAACTCAAAAGCAGAACACTGGAGATGACCCAATAGGTCAAAGGCACCCCATAAACCGTGATGCCAAGCTGGGGAATAAACAACACCACGCTGAGAATCAGGGCAATCCACACCACCAGCAAGCGCCAGGTAATTCTTTTAACCTGCCGCCAATACTCGTTTTCACGTGGGGTGGGTTGCCGGGTTTTCATGGTGTTGGCCTAATTTGCAAACTGGGGCTTGAAGCGATAGACCGCCAAAGTGCTGCGCAAATTGCCCAACAGTTCAACGGGTTCGCCGTTTAAAAAAAGTTGTTTGCCCAGTACTTTATGTCCGATTTGAGCAACCAGTGCCTCGAAATCTTTGGGGGTGCACAGGTGAATATTCGGCGTGTTGTACCACTGATAAGGCATTTGTTTGGACACTGGCATGCGGCCCAAAGCGATCGACCACACATGGTACCAATGACCAAAATTGGGGAAACTGACAATGCCTTCTTTGCCGACCCGGGCGATCTCTTTCAAAATTCGCTCGGTGTTGTGCATGGCTTGCAGGGTTTGCGACAAAATCACCACATCGAAGGCATGATCCTCGAACATGGCCAGGCCTTTTTCAAGGTCTTGCTGTATCACGTTGATGCCATTGGCCACACTGCGCTGCACATTGGTGTCGTCAATTTCAACGCCATAGCCTGTGGCCTTGCGGGTTTTCATCAAACGGGCCAAAAAGGACCCGTCACCACAGCCCAAATCGAGCACGCGTGCCCCCATGGGCACCCAGCTTTCGATCAAATCGAGATCAGCCCGCGGCACCACAATGGGCAGGGGTTGTACATCTTGGCGAACGGCGTGCAGGGTTTTCATGCAAGCTCCTTGGCAATGCGCTCAAAGTATCCGCGCACCACATTGTGGTAACGCTCATCAGTGAGCAAAAATGCATCGTGACCGTGTGGGGCGTCAATTTCCGCGTAAGTGACATCGCGCTGGTTGGCCATGAGGGCCTCCACAATTTCGCGGGTTCGCTCGGGTGCAAATCGCCAGTCGGTGGTAAAACTGACCAGCAGAAACTTGGCTTTGGCTGCTTGCAGGGCCTTGACCAAATCGCCACCCGTGTGGCGTGCGGGGTCGAAATAGTCCAGCGCTTTGGTTATCAGCAAGTAGGTGTTGGCATCGAAGTAATCTGCAAACTTGTCGCCCTGGTAGCGCAGGTAACTTTCTACCTGAAAGTCCACTTCAAGACCGTAGTTGTAATCGCCATTGCGCAGAGTGCGGCCAAACTTCTCGGCCATGTCGTCACCGCTTAAATAGGTGATGTGGCCAATCATTCGTGCCAGGCGCAAGCCGCGTTTGGGTACCACGCCGTGCTCATAGTAATTTCCCCCGTGAAAATCGGGATCGGTCACAATGGCCTGGCGAGCCACCTCGTTGAAGGCAATATTCTGTGCGCTCAATTTGGGCGTTGAAGCCACCACCATGCAGTGGCCCACGCGGTCTGGGTAACTCAGGCTCCATTGCAGGGCTTGCATGCCGCCCAAACTGCCGCCCATGACTGCGGCAAATTTTTCAATGCCGAAATAATCAGCCAGGCGTACCTGCGCATTCACCCAGTCTTGAACCGTTACAAACGGGAAGTCGGCGCCGTAGGGTTTGCCAGTTTCAGGGTTGGTACTGCTCGGGCCAGTGGAGCCAAAGCACGAACCCAAGTTATTCACGCCGATTACAAAAAAACGATTGGTGTCCAGCGGCTTGCCGGGACCCACCATGTTGTCCCACCAGCCTTCGCTTTTTTCTTGTCCTTCGTACAGGCCAGCCACATGGTGAGAGGCATTTAAAGCATGGCACACCAGCACAGCATTGCTTTTCTCGGCATTCAAGGTGCCATAGGTTTCAACCATCAGAGAATAGCTGGGCAGGGACTTTCCGCACTCGAGTAAAAGCGGTGCAGTGAATTCAATAAGCTCGGGCTTTACGAAGCCCACGGACTGGTTGGCAGACACAATACGGTGTTTCTTAGGTTGGATTGTTGGTTTTCGCAAGCCTTTGAGTATAAATCGCAAATCGGCATTGAAGGCGGCCCGGTTGCGGGATCAGTCTTCGTGCAATTGGCGCATCAGGGCGTCAATTTTATCGATGTCAAATGTTCGAGTCACCTTTTTGACCAGTTTTTGCGTGGCCTCAAAGTCGGTTTTCAAGAGCAACTCTTTGACATCGAGTAGTTGTGACGGATGCATTGAATACTGGGTAAGACCCATACCCAGCAACAAGCGGGTCAAGCGAATATCACCTGCCATTTCACCACACACGCTCACGGGCACGCCTGCTTTTTCGGCACTGGAGATGACCTCGTACACCAGCCTTAGCACCGCCGGGTGGAGGGGATCGTACAGGTGAGCCACTTGGTGATCCACCCGGTCAACAGCCAGGGTGTACTGGATCAAGTCGTTGGTGCCGATCGACACATAATCGAGGTAACTCAAAAAATGCGGCAGGCTGAGCGCGGCCGCAGGCACTTCGATCATGCCGCCAATGGGCACGGCCTGATTGGCCTGAAAACGCCGTTCGAGCAATTGCTCACGGGCCATGTCGATGTAAGCCAAGGCCTGTCTGGTTTCACGAATGTTGGTGAGCATGGGCAACAGAATTTTCACAGGTCCATGCTTGGCAGCCCGCAACAAGGCGCGAATTTGGGTGAGGAATATCGCAGGCTCGGACAGGCTGAAGCGAATGGAACGCAAACCCAGCGCCGAGGTGCTGGACACCGGGGGGGCACTGCTGTTGGCACCATCGAATTGCAGGGTCTTATCGGCACCCAGATCAAGCGTGCGAACCGTGACCGGCTTGCCTTTCATGGCCTTGATCACCTTGCGGTAGGCTTCGTACTGTTCATCTTCTGAAGGCCATTCCTTGCGGTTCATGAACAGGAATTCGGAACGGAACAGGCCCACACCATCGGCTCCGGCATCGACTACGCCTTTCACGTCTTCAGGCAATTCAATGTTGGCCAGCAGTTCAACCCGGCGACCACACTGCGTGCGTGCCTCCGTGGTAATCAGTCGTTTCAGGCGCTGGCGCGACAAGGCCAGAATGGCCTGCTTGCGCTGGTACTCTTCGACCACAATCGTGGCTGGGTCCAAGAACACAGCACCCACTTTTCCGTCGACCACCACCAGGTCGCCGTTGTGCACAAACTCGAGCGCACGCGGCACGCCCACCACGGCAGGTATGCCCAGGCTACGCGCCACAATGGCAGTGTGGGAGGTTGCACCACCCATTTCAGTCACGAAAGCGCCCACGCGGCGACCTTTCAGTTGCACCATGTCGGCGGGCGAAATATCGTGCGCAACAATCAGCCAGGGGTCTTCATTCTCGCCTTCTGGCGGCAGGGGCAAAGCCGTGGCATGCCCGCGCAGCGATTTCAAAACCCGCTCAACCACCTGGCGCACGTCGCTGTTGCGCTCGCGGAAGTAGTCGTCTTCAATCGCGGAGAACTGCTCCAGCAACACTTCCATTTGCTCAATCAAGGCCCATTCGGCATTGATCAGCTTGCTTTGAATGAGGTTTTTGGGTTCTTCCGACAAAATGGGGTCGGCAAGGATCAGGCTGTGCAGATTCAGGAAAGCATCGAACTCGGCGGGGGAGTCAGCTGCAATTTGACTTCGAATTTCAACCAGTTCATCGGCCACGCGCTTGATGGCATTGTCGAATCTTTTTTTCTCGAAACGAACCGATTTTTTATCGATGCGATTGCGGGGAATATCCCGCATGGCCGTGTCCCACACCAGGGCGCGGCTAACTGCAATGCCTCGTGAAACTGCGATGCCATGCAAGGCCAGGGTCATGGTTTACTCGCCTTCGCCGAATTTGTCATCAATCAAGGCCACCAGTGCAGCAATGGCTTCAGCCTCGTCACTGCCTTCTGCCTCCAGCACCACATTGTGCCCCTTGCCTGCGGCCAGCATCATGACACCCATGATGCTTTTCGCATTCACGCGGCGGCCTGCCTTGCCAATCCACACTTCGGACTGAAAGCGGCTGGCTGTTTGGGTCAACTTGACCGATGCGCGCGCGTGCAGGCCCAATTTATTGCTGATGGTGATTTCTTGCTGAATCATCGTTTTTCGCCGGATTAAAGGTTTGACGTTGTGGCGCTGTGGCACCAGTGCTTACGATACCGTTTCGGCCACCCATGACCAAACGTTCGGCTACTTCATTGATGGGCAAATCCCGAAAACCAAGTGCGCGCAACACCATGGGCAAATTGCAGCCCGAGACCAACACTGTGGGCAGGTTCAACGATTCCACACCGGCACGCACAGCTGCATTGGAGGGAGTTGCGCCAAACAGGTCGGTGAGAAACACCACGCCTTCGCCCGCATGCACCTGCCGCGCAGCGGTCTGAATGCGTTGCACCGACTGTTCAATGTCTTCATCGCCGGGTACATCCACGACCGCCAGACCATCTGGCAGAGAACCCATGACGTGTTTCACACATTGAGCAATGGCGTCGCCCAAAGGGGCATGCGTAACCAGAACCAGCCCAAGCATCAGTTGCCCTCCTGCAAGGCGTTTTCAACGGCTTGCACAAAAGTATCCGCAACAGGAAAACCGGTTTGATCCATGATCTCACGGAAGCAGGTGGGGCTTGTCACGTTCACCTCGGTCAGGTTCTGCCCAATAATGTCCAGGCCCACCAGTAACAGCCCACGCTTTTTCAATTCCGGGGCTAGTGTGCGGGCAATGTGCCAATCGCTTTCACTCAAGGGCTGCGCCCTGCCCGTGCCGCCCGCCGCCAGGTTGCCTCGGTGCTCACCCTCTTTGGGCAAACGCGCCAGGCAATAGGGCACCGGCTCGCCATTGATAAGCAACACACGTTTGTCGCCATCCACAATTTCAGGAATATAGCGCTGAATCATGGCGGTTTTGCGGCCATAGTCGGTCAGCGTTTCCAATATCACACCCACGTTTTGATCGCCTTTTTTCATGCGAAAAATTGAGGTGCCGCCCATGCCATCCAGGGGTTTGGCAATGGCGTCGGGGTGTTGTTCCAGAAAAGCGCGAAGCTGGGCAGCATTGCGCGAAACCAGGGTTGGCACCACAAACTGTTCAAACTGGGCAATGGTGAATTTTTCGTTGTGATCGCGAATGGCCCGCGGGCTATTGAATACGCGCGCACCCTCGCGCTCGCCCTGCTCAAGCAACCAGGTAGCGGTTACAAACTCGGCATCAAACGGCGGGTCTTTGCGCATGATGACGGCATCAAGGTCTTTCAATGCCATTTCTTCACGCCCCACCTCGGCGTACCAAGGTTTATTTGCGCGATCAATTGTAATCCACACCACCTGCGCACGCACGCCTGCGCCAGTGGACCAGTGCAAGCCCCCGTCCTCGATCACACCCACCTTCCAGCCACGCGATTGGGCCGATTCCATCATGGCGATGGAAGAATCTTTTTTCGGATTCAGGCTGGTGAGCGGGTCGATTACGCACACAAAGCTTTTACTGCTCATGCGGCCAACTCCACGCTGGCTGTGGCCTCCAGTTCTTGAGAGGCTGCAAGTGCCGCCAAACGACCGATTACACCATACGCATAAAAGCGGTTCATGGCCGCATCTGGGCGATCACTGCAATCGGGCGTGTTGCACGGTGTTTCAAACGCCAATGGAACGAAGTGCATGCCAGGGGCATTCAAGTTTTCATCGCGGCCTCGGCCAGTGTGCACCCGGTAGAAACCACCCACCACATAACGGTCAATCATATAGACCACCGGCTCAGCCACCGCGTCCTCAATGTTCTCAAAGGTGTGCACACCTTCTTGAATGATGACATCAGACACTTGCAAACCTTCTTTGACCACCGACATTTTGTTGCGTTGCTTGCGGTTCAACCCCACCACTTCTGAAGCGTCTTTCACAGTCATGATGCCCATGCCGTAGGTACCCGCATCGGCCTTCACAACCACGTAAGGCTGCTCGTCAATCCCGTACTCAGCATACTTCACGCGTGTCTTGGCCAACACTTCATCTACAGCCTCTGCAAGGGCTTCTTCGCCCACACGTTCCTGAAAATTCAGCTTGTTTCGATGTGTGAAATAAGGATTGATCAACCAGGGATCAATTTCCAGCATTTCAGAAAATGCCTCCACAACAGAATCGTAGGCCTTGAAGTGGGCACTTTTGCGACGAGTGGCCCAGCCAGCATGCAAAGGGGGCAACAGGATTTGGTCTTTAATGCCTTGAAGAATTGGGGGCACACCGGCGGACAAGTCGTTGTTCAACAGCACCGCACATGGCTCAAGGCCGTCAACACTCACTCGGTTACCGTTGCGCTTTAGCGGTTCCAAGATGATGTGCTGACCATCGGGCAAATCGAAGCGAGTGGGCTCGGTAATATCAGGCGATATAGAACCCAGCCGAATGTCTAAACCGGTTTGCTTCAGAATGGCAGCCAAGCGGGCCACATTCGTGAGGTAAAAGGTATTGCGCGTGTGGTTCTCGGGCACCAACACCATGCTGCGTGCCTCAGGGCAAATTTTTTCGATCGCACTCATGGCGGCCTGAATGGCCAACGGCATCATATCGGGGGCGAGGTTGTTAAAACCGCCAGGGAACAGATTGGTGTCAACAGGGGCGAGCTTGAAACCTGCGTTGCGCACATCGACAGAACTGTAGAACGGAGGGGTGTTCTCGTTCCAGGCCATGCGAAACCACCGCTCAATTTCGGTGGTTTTGTCGAGCATACGTTTTTCGAGATCCAACAGCGGACCGGTTAAAGCAGTTACAAGATGTGGAACCATCAACATTCCCTGGGTAAGACACTTCGCCAAGTGTAATCCAAAACGCTGCACTGCCACATTGAGGAAGGGAAATCGAG
>JAHJCM010000167.1 GCA_018812945.1 Gammaproteobacteria bacterium
AAATGATGCAGCAAGCACCAGCAGCCATGGCTGCACCCACTGTTGCCGCAGCAACGCCTGCAGCCACAGAGGCACCGGCAGCAGCACCAGCCGATGCTGGCCACAAAGTAACTTCACCCATGGTGGGCACGTTTTACCGCGCGCCCAGCCCCGGCGCATCCAATTTCGTGGAAATTGGCAGCACGGTGAAAGAAGGCCAAACCATCTGCATTATTGAAGCCATGAAGTTGCTCAACGAAATTGAGTGCGACAAGTCAGGTGTTGTGAAGGCCATTTTGGTCGAAAACGGTCAACCCGTGGAGTTTGGTCAAGCTCTATTCGTCATTGAATAGAACAGGAGCAGCCACCATGTTTGGAAAAATATTGATCGCCAACCGCGGCGAAATAGCCCTGCGCATTCTTCGCGCCTGCAAGGAAATGGGCATTAAAACCGTGGCGGTGTATTCCACCGCAGACGTAGACGCCAAGTATGTAAAGCTGGCCGACGAATCGGTGTGTATTGGCCCCCCCAGCTCCAAAGAAAGCTACCTGAACATTCCAGCCATTATCAGCGCCGCGGAAGTAACCGATTCTGAAGCCATTCACCCCGGCTACGGTTTTCTGTCCGAGAATGCCAGCTTTGCTGATCGCGTTGAAAAAAGCGGTTTCGTGTTCATTGGCCCCCGTGCTGAATCCATTCTGCTGATGGGTGACAAGGTATCTGCCAAGCGGGCCATGATCGCAGCCGGTGTGCCTTGTGTACCCGGCTCAGAAGGTGAATTGCCCGACGATCCACGTGAAATCGTGAAAATTGCACGCCAGGTGGGCTACCCGGTGATTATCAAAGCTGCAGGCGGCGGCGGTGGGCGCGGCATGCGTGTGGTGCACACCGAAGCTGCGTTGCTGAATGCAGTCACCATGACCAAAACCGAAGCGGGCTCGGCTTTCAACAACCCCGCGGTTTACATGGAAAAATTCCTTGAAAACCCACGCCACATTGAAATTCAGATTCTGGCCGACGAACACAAAAATGCCGTGTGGTTGGGCGAACGCGATTGTTCCATGCAGCGCCGCCACCAAAAGGTAATTGAAGAAGCACCGGCGCCGAACATTCCACGCCGCCTGATTGAGCGCATTGGTGAACGCTGTGCTGAAGCTTGCCGCAAAATTGGTTACCGCGGTGCGGGCACATTCGAATTCCTGTACGAAAACGGCGAGTTCTACTTCATCGAGATGAACACTCGCGTACAAGTTGAACACCCGGTTACAGAGATGATCACCGGCGTGGACATTGTGCAGGAACAGATTCGTATTGCTGCCGGGCAAAAGCTGCGTTTCCGCCAACGTGACATTGAATTCCGCGGCCACGCCATTGAGTGCCGAATCAACGCGGAAGATCCATTCAAGTTTGTGCCCTCACCCGGCCC
The DNA here is from genome assembly GCA_018812945.1 of Gammaproteobacteria bacterium. Classification (GTDB taxonomy): domain Bacteria; phylum Pseudomonadota; class Gammaproteobacteria; order Burkholderiales; family Burkholderiaceae_B; genus Limnobacter. The sequence goes on from JAHJCM010000167.1 coordinate 1,407, forward strand.
AATCAAAAACTGGCATGCACCGGGTGGCCCCGGAGTGCGCGTGGATTCCCATGTGTACAGCGGTTACAACGTGCCTCCTCACTACGATTCCATGATCGCCAAAGTGATCACCTACGGCGAGGATCGCAAGCAGGCCATGGCCCGCATGCGCCAGGCGCTTGCCGAACTGGTGGTCGACGGCATCAAAACCAACACAGCCTTGCACCGTGAATTGATGGAAGACGCCCGCTTCGTTGAGGGTGGCACCAGCATTCACTACCTTGAGCACAAACTGGAAGCACGTTTCAAGTAAATGAACCCACAGGCCACTCCACTGATACAAGCCAAACTGACCCTGCCTTTTGAGCAAGCCGATGAAGTCTCAGACCTGCTCATGGAGTTGGGGGCCCTGGCGGTCAGCCTGGAAGATGCCAATGCCGACAGCGAAGACGAACAACCCTTGTTCGGCGAGCCCGGCATGGAACCAGAATCAGCGGCGTGGAATTTGAACCATGTGGTGGCCCTGTTTCGCAACAAGGCCGAAGGTGAGCAAATTTTCGGTGAAGTTCCAGCTGAATTGCTGGGCGACGCTCAGGTTGATTACACGGAAGTGCCCCAAGAGGACTGGGTTCGCCTGACCCAGTCCCAATTCGATCCCATTCCCATTTCAGCTCGCTTGTGGATTGTGCCCTCCTGGCACGAGCCCCAAGACATCGACGATCGAATCAATCTGGTGCTCGATCCTGGCTTGGCTTTTGGCACAGGTTCACACCCCACGACCGCCCTTTGCCTTCGCTGGCTCAGCGAGTTTCCGCTCAAGGGGCAAAGTGTTCTGGATTACGGCTGCGGTTCGGGTATTTTGGGGATTGCTGCACTTAAATTGGGCGCCGCTGAGGCCATTGGCGTGGATATTGACCCCCAAGCTGTCGACAGCACCGCCTACAATGCGGGCAACAATGGCGTTGAAATGCCCTGTGGTTTGCCCGACTTTCCACTGGCCAAACGTCAGTTTCCTGTGGTGGTGGCCAATATTTTGTCGAATCCACTGAAAGTGTTGGCGCCGTCATTGTGCAACCATGTTGAAGCGGGCGGGCAGTTGGTGCTTTCCGGCGTGTTGGCCCGACAGGCTGAAGAAGTGATTGCGCATTACCGCCAATGGATCAAGCTGGCCGTGTGGGCAGAACGCGATGGCTGGGTATGCCTGCATGGCCAAAAAGCCGCTGACTAAGTTGTCAATCAAGTTGCCAACTAATAATCCAGCCCTTTACAGGCAAGGTTAAACTAGTGCCATGAGCCTTGCCACCCGCTGCCCCAACTGCAATACCTTGTTCAAAGTAACCTCTGGCCAACTGCAAATGCACGAGGGCAAGGTGCGCTGCGGGCATTGCCAAACCGTATTTTCCGGCATTGAACACCTTACGTCAGCCGACACCGAAGCCTGGCAAAAGCTGGACCTAAGCCCCAGGCAAAGCGACAGCAACTACACCAGCGACCACAACTTGTCAGGCGGAGACGGGACTGGCTCTGAGGCCTTGTTTGCCAACACAGCACCCACGAAACCTCTGCTGAATTTCAGCCAAGGTAACCCTGCCCTGAAAACCGCCTGTATTGCACTGCTGCTAGCGCTCGGTATGCAGGCACTGTGGTGGCAGCGCATAAACCTGTTGCAAGAAACACCAGAAATCGCCAAGCACATCAACAATGCAGGGCCCGCCATTCAACGGCTGTTTGCTAGCCCTGCCACCCAAGCTTTGCGCGTTGAAGGCAGCGGCCTGCAAGCGCTGGATGAGCACAATTTGCGAGTGGACCTAACCTTGCACAATCAGCTTGTGCTGCCAGCCCGTTGGCCTTACCTGAAAGTTGAACTGCTCGACCCACAAGGATTGGTACTGGCCAGCAAGTCCTTGAGCCCCAGCGATTACCAACTGCGGGATGAAAATGCAGCCAGTCAGGCACAGTTGATAACTGGCAAAAAAACAGTGGAAGTACTGGCATACTTGAACCTGAGTACTTTGAACACGCAACTCCCCGAAAGCGCGGCAACCGGCTTTCGACTCGAATTATTTGACCAAGGCCCAAGCGAACAAAAATCGCCAAGCTAATTTTTTAATACTGGACCTTTTCACCATGAATTCCCCAACCAACACCAAACGCGTTCTAATTTGCGGCTCTATTGCATTTGACACCATCATGGTGTTTGAAGGTCGCTTCAAAGATCAAATTCTGCCCGACCAAGTACACATCCTGAACGTGGCATTTCTGGTTCCAACCCTTCGCAAAGACTGGGGTGGCTGTGCAGGCAACATTGCCTACAGCCTGAACATGCTGGGCGGCAAACCTGTACCCATGGCCACGATTGGACATGATGCCGGTGGATACTTTCAGCGCCTGCAAACTTTGGGCATTGAAACCAGCTGCCTGAAGCAAATTGGCGAGGAGTTTACCGCGCAGGCTTTCATCACCACCGACCTTGACGACAACCAGATTACCGCCTTTCACCCAGGTGCAATGAGCCACTCACACCTGAACAAGGTGAGCGATGCAGGCGACATTGCCTTGGGAATTATCGCACCCGATGGCCGGGACGGCATGATGCAACACGCCGAGCAGTTTGCGGCAGCGGGCATTCCATTTGTATTTGATCCGGGCCAGGGCCTGCCCATGTTCGGCAAACCCGAACTTGACCGTTTTTTGGAACTTGCTACCTACGCTGCTGTCAATGATTATGAAGCCAAAATGTTGTGTGACCGCACAGGCCTGACCTTGGAGCAAATTGCAGACAAGCTGGAAGCGCTTGTGGTTACACGCGGTGCGGAAGGCAGCTGGGTGTATACACAGGGTCAACGGCACGACATACCGTGCGTTAAAGCTGAACGTGTTGCCGACCCCACCGGCTGCGGCGATGCTTACCGTGGCGGCTTGCTCTACGGCCTCACAGAAGGCATGGGCATTGTGAATGCGGCCAGGCTGGCCAGTTTGATGGGTTCACTGAAAATTGAAGTGAAAGGCCCCCAAACCTACCAGTACAGCCGGGAAGAAATTGCGTCCAGGTTTACCGCCGCTTTTGGTCAACAACCCTGGTAACTTGAAAGGAAAATCAAATCATGGCCAAGTCAATTCAGTTCAGTTTTAGAAGCACCGGCGCAGTGGCCCTGATTGCGCTCTCTGCGCTTGCAGGTTGTGCCACGCAAAGCAGCTCGGGCCAAGTGTACCGTGAAGGTGAAACCCGCCGAGCGCAAATTATCGAGCAGGGCACAGTTGAAAGTGTTCGTACAGTCACCATTCAAGGCGACACCAACGGCGTGGGCACCGCTGCTGGCGGTATTATCGGCGGTATTGCAGGCAGCAATGTGGGCGGCGGTAGTGGTCGCGCAGTGGGCGCAATCGTGGGTGCAGTGGCTGGCGGTGTGGCCGGTCAAGCCATTGAGCGCAACGCATCGACTCGCCAGGGTCTTGAAATCACCGTTCGCATGGACAACGGCACCCTGCGCGCTTATGTTCAAGATGCAGCGGGTGAAGACTTCCGTCCCGGCGACCGCGTTCGGATTGTAAGTGGCGGTGGTACTTCACGCGTTACACGCTAAGAAGCTGTTAGGTTCTAAGCCAAATGAAAAAGAGCACTTTCACAAGTGCTCTTTTTTTATCTTCATTCAATAGAATCAAAAACCTGGCATCAGGCTTTGCAGCACCATCATCACAATTTGCAAAATCAAGAAAAATACCAGGGGCGATAAATCTACATTGCCAATGGTGGGCAATACCCTGCGCAGCGGCTCCAGAAAAGGGCGCGACAATTCATTCAAAATGGATGCGATTGGCGAGAACGGATTCACCCAACTCAAAACCACCTGAATCAACACAATACCCATGAGCAGATAGGCCACATTGCGCAGCACCCAGAAAATGGCAATGGGTATGGTCAGGGTAATCAGCGCGCCCACACCAGGCCCGCCGCTGGAAAGCCCAACCGTAAGCAGCACCAACACAATGTGAAGCACAAAAGACACTACAAAAGCACCAAAAATGGAGGCCCAATCAATGCCACCATAGCCGGGCACGCCCTTGCGCAGCGGCTTCACCAGCCAGTCGGTCATTGAAAAAATAAAGGGCGACAAGGGGTTGCTTGGGTGTATACGCACCCACTGCATCAATGCGCGTAGCAACAGACAAAAAGCAAGCAGGCTGGCGGCTGTTTCCAGCAGTAAGCGCAGAATATCGATTAGAAGCATAGTGAAGCGTTCAGCAGGTTAAGGCCTTGAGCCGGTTGGAAATGGCCAGGTAGTTGTAGCCCCCTTCAGTTTTCTTGGCTTTGCAGCACCCGACCTGCGGCGACGCGCGGGCTTGTTGGGCGTAAGCAGGGCCAGAGGCGTTACCTCAGAAGGAGAAAGTGCTGTTTTGGACGGTTTGCGGGCTGTAGCCACCGGGCGCGCCTTGCTTTCAGGCGTTTCTGCTTTGGCATCCGTAGCCTTTGTAGCTGGCTTTACAGCCGACTTGGTCAAAGGCTTTGTTGCTGGTTTGCTGGTTTCCTCGGTTGCTCGCTTGGTTGCAGGCATTCAGGAACTCCTTTCAATTCTTCAAGGACAGCCGTACAGTTTAACGATATGACCTTGAATATTCAAGAAATATGACTTTGAACAACACAGGAGACACCCATGAGCCACGTACCGGAACAACTACACAGCGTAAAAGCAGGCGAACGTTACCGACACTACAAAGGTGGCCTCTATGAAATTATCTGCCAGGCCATTCAAGAAAGCGATTTAAGCCCTGTGGTGGTGTACCGCCCCCTAAGTGGCGACACACACACCGCCTGGACTCGGCCTATGAATGTATTTTTTGAAATGGTACAGGTGGGTGAGCGCATGACCCGGCGCTTCACCCTCGTTGATAGCGACAGTTAAATTCAGGCGACCGCCTTCAACTTCGGCTTGGCCCTGCTCGCTGCTTTGGCAGGCTCAAACACCAAACCGGGCTCATCCACCGGGTCTTCCAGCAAGGTTTTGGTGTCGTGGTAATAGTCTTGCCGATTGTGCCAGGGGTGGGTCTCACCCTGGCGGGGCAACTGGTCTGCCACGCGTTTCAGGTAGCCTGAATTCAAACCACCCAACACTGTGAATCCCTCCACAGGTTTTACTTCGGCTGTTTTGGCTACCGCCACGGCGTGGCCCTTCTTGTCCATGTAGTTCAGCAATCGGCACACAAAACCGCTCACCAAATCCGATTTCAAAGTCCATGAAGCGTGCGTGTAGCCCAGAACAACTGCTGCATTGGGCAGGTCTTGAAGCATGGCGCTTTTGTAGAACATTTTTTCACTCAGGTTGACAGCCTTGTCATCCAGAGAAATTTTCATGCCGCCTACCATCTGAACATTCAAACCAGTGGCAGTCACAATAATGTCGGCATCAAGAACCTCACCTGAGTTCAACTCAATGCCATTGGCCACAAACTGCTTGATGGTGTCCGTGGCCACGCTGGCTTTACCACTGCGCAGGGCTTTGAAAAAATCGCCATCAGGCACCAGACACAAGCGCTGATCCCATGGCATGTAGTTGGGTGTGAAGTGCTTGATATCCACATTCGAACCCTTCAACTGCCTGCGCATCATGGCAATCAAAAACCGCCGCACCACTTCCGGCTTGCTTTTGCTGGCCTTGAACATGAAGTGCGCCAAACCAATGGTACGCGTGCGGTTCAGCTTGTAGGCCAGTTTGGAAGGCAGGGTTTTTTGAAGTACCTTCGTGAGCGCATCCACGGAGGGCAATGAAAAAATATAAGACGGCGAACGCTGCAACATGGTGATGTGCTCAACCTTGTCAGCCATGCTGGGGATGAGCGTAACTGCTGTTGCACCACTGCCAATCACCACCACTTTCTTGCCGGTGTAGTCCAGGTTTTCTGGCCAATGCTGTGGATGAACAATCAAGCCTTTGAAGTTTTTCTCACCCGGAAAATCAGGGCGGTAGCCTTGGTCGTAATTGTAGTAACCCGCACAGGCCATCATGAATTTGGCACGGTATTGTTCGGGTTCGCCAGTCGCTTCATTCACCGCATTGATCACCCAACGCTGAGCCTCGCTATCCCAATTGGCATCGCTTACCTTTCTCTGAAAGCGAATGTGATCGAACACCTTGTTTTCGGTGGCTGCCTCGTGCACATAGCTGCGAATGTCATTGCCCTGAGAAAAGAAATGTGCATTTTTCCAGGGTTTGAATTTAAAGCCGAAACTGAACATGTCGGAATCGGATCGGATGCCGGGATAACGGAACAGATCCCAGGTGCCACCAATGGTGGTGCGGCGTTCAAGAATGGTGAACTTTCGGTTGGGGCATTCCTTTTTCAAATGGCATGCGGCACTAATGCCTGACAAACCTGCGCCAATGATCAAAATGTCTTCGTCGAATATCGCCATGGTGTCTCCGTGTGGTTGTGCTCTTTTTTTATTGTGCCGATTTTTTCAGACCTGAAAACAGCGTTTGCGAATCCCCTCCCGATTTGTCCGAATTTATCAAGTGCATTGAAAACTCAGGGTAAACTGGCCAGCACTGGCAGTGCTATAAATACCCCATCCCACTTTCCAAGAGGAACACCATGCCGTCCATTCAAGCCAAAGTGATGAACAAAATTGCAAGCATTGCCCTGAAAAGTTACCGGGGCAACGGTGCCGGCTTTGTGCGCAGGTTCCGCATGGTCACTGCTGCATCCAACCTTCTGGCGCCAGTTCCCAAAGGCTTGAAACACATCAAAGGCGCTTTGGGCGGCGTACCCGGCGAGTGGCTGATTCCCTTGAATCCCAAGGGTGCTCTGCTTTACATTCACGGTGGCGGCTTTGTGGCGGGTCACCCACCGATGTACCGCCCTTTTTGCGGCGCCTTGGCCAATGCGCTTGGATTTCGAGTGTTCATGCCTGATTATCGCCTTGCGCCAGAAAACCCGTTTCCAGCGCCATTGGACGACTGCATTGCTGCCTTTGAAGCGCTGGTGGCCGACACCCCCACTGGCGAGCCAATTTTCGTGGCAGGCGATTCCGCTGGCGGCAATTTGGGATTGGCAGTGCTGCAACATGCATTGAAGAAAAAGTTGCCCGCGCACGGCGGTCTGCTGATTTCGCCAGCCACCGACATGCGCCGCCTGTCACCTTCGATTGAAGGCAATGACAAAACCGACAGCATGTTGTCCTCCCACATGATTGAACATGCCGCCAACCTGTACATGTGTGGCCATGACCCCGCCGATGAACGCGCATCGCCCTTGCTGGGCAAGCTGAAAGGCCTGCCACCACTGATGGTGACAGCCAGTGAAGACGAATGTTTGTTGGACGATTCCGTGTTGCTACGTGATGCGGTAGAAAAAGTGGGCGGGCAAATCACCTTACTCACCCGCCCCGGCATGCCGCATATTTGGCCGACGATGAACATTGCTCTGCCAGAAGCCAAAGAAGACCTCGTCAAAATCATTCGCTTTTTCTCGCCGCTGGTGAAGGGCATCTAAAACAGCGCACTCGGCAGTACAAGGTGTTGGAGACACATTCAACACCAACAACAATGACTTCTTTCATGTCCCGCACAGGCCTTGCAGCCTGTGCCCTGCTTTGCGCGCCACTGTTATCTGCCTGCCTGAGTGGCAATTCCGACTCAGGCAGCGCCAGCACCGCAAGAACCACCCCGAACGAAACACGCCCCAATGTGTTTGCGCCCGCCAACTTCACACCCCTGCCTGCAGCGGGCACTGCGAGTGCCGAACTTCAAGCCACACGTGAACGCATTCTCGGCCCCAACGCCATGGACCCTGAACAAGTAAAATTCTGGTGGGTGGGTGTTTCCAGCTTCATTGTGAGCATGAAGGGCCATTTGTTCTTGATGGACGCTTGGGAAATTGTGGGCGCGCACGCCAATTATGTACCCATCGGCCGCGAAGAACTGGCCGCCATTCAACCCGAGGTAATCTTCATTGGCCACGGTCACTTTGACCATGCTGCGGATGCCGGTTATGTGGCCGGCTTGAGCAAGGCCCTGCTGGTTGCAGGCAGCAATGTGTGCGACATCGCCCGCGAACGCGCCGCCAGTGAGGGCATACCTGACACATTTCCCTGCCTGAACCTGGGCGACCAAACCACCCCCGGCGCTGGAAGCACACGCGCCATTCAAATTTGGGAAGATGTCGAGCCCGTGCATGTTGTACAGCACACTCATTCCGCCGCTGAACCCACCGACCTGCTTAGCGGTGGCATGCCGCTTGTGTACATTCCGGACGTGCTGACCTACCCCACTTACCTGAACACCAGCCTGGCCGAGGCACTTCGGTTTGTGGGCACACTTCGCGACGACGGTGGTGTGGGCCAACCCGCAGGTGGCACCTGGGCCTATCACTTCCGCGCAGGCGACTTTGCCTGGTTTTGGCACAATTCCACCGGGGTGATGAAAGCTGGCAATGCAGAAAGCGAAGCCGTGGCCAACGCCTTGGTCAATTTGCCCGAATGCGTGGATGTGCAACTGAATGCAATTGTGGGTTTTGGTTTGGTGACCAGCGCCTACCGCGACGCCCTGGCCTATGTGGCGCTGACCAAACCCAAAGTGGCCTTGCCCAACCACCATGATGCGTGGACACCCGGCATTGGTGGCGGCGCTTCAGCCTATGAAACCAGTTGGCTAGAGGCGGTTGGCAAGCTGCCAAACCCACCCGAAGTGGATTACCTGCGCGACCCGGTGGACTACATGAAACCGCGCAGCTACAACATCAATGACCCGCGCTGGGCGGGTGGCTGCTGACTCACCACATCACATGCCAGGCACACCCCGGCGAATGACTTCCGAAAAGTTTTCACCGGCCTGCATGGCCCTGGCACGGGGCACTATGTAGCCTTTTTCCTGAAGCTCGGAATAAGCGAAACCCTCAACCAAACCGCCCTGCGCATGCGCGTACTCCGCGAAGTACCCACTGAGCAGCAAGCGGTAATCCAAAGGCAAATCGGGCACAATTTGCTTGGCGATATCAAACACCACGGTGGTGCAATTGCTGGTCAGTGTGTTGTAAAACTCGGGGGTTTTTTCCAGTTTGTTCGCCTGCTCCACATAAGCCAAAAACAAGGTTTTTAATTGTTCGGGCGGAATGGCCAGCCTGAAAATATAAACGTCTTCACCGCGTGCATTGCTGCGGGTTTTAATAATGTCCGCTTCATCTGCCGCCACCAAAATTGCCTCGTACTGCCTGAAAAACCCCTTCCATGCAGAAAACTTTTCCCCTTGCTCTTTTCGGATTTCGAGTGAAAAAGTAAGGTACTGGCCATCGGCAAAACCGAATGAAACAAGCGTGTGTGCAATTTTTGGCCCCATCCAGTACGACAGGATGAGGTCGGCGGTTTGCAACTGGCTTAAATCGTATTCACGTGTTTCCCAACGTGGGGTGTAATCGGTTTCTGTGCGCCACTCAAAGTTGCGCACATTTTTCAATACCACTTGATTACCCTTCACATCGGCATGCAGCATGTGGGCCACATCATCAGCCCATTGCCGATTGTGGCTGGGTTTTTGAAGAAACCACCATGTTGCAAATGTCCCCAAGGCGATCAGCAAAAACAACAGCAGCGTACGCATCAGGCAAAGGCCTTTCGAGTGGCTTCGTCAGCGGGGAACAAATGTTCAATTCTTAACGATGCCGCAGTGATGTCCAAAGGCGCCCCGAAACTGGTGAAAGTTGACACAAACCGAAGCTCACCCACCGTACTTTTAAACCGGGTTACCAAGGTGGGGTTGTTGAAGTTCTGTGGCTGTTTGGTATCGAACATCGATTGCGGAATTTGCTTCAACATGGCCTGTAAGGCGGGCACGTGCAGCGCCTCACGCTGAGCCCTTTTCAGCACGTCACCCAGCACCTCAGCCGGGTTTTCCAGACGCGAAGCCAAGCCACCGGGTGCAGTCAGCGCCAGCAATACATTGGGTGTGGCTTGTAATGCGGCCAAGTCAAATTCCAGCAATTGCAACAAACGTACAAAGCTGGGGTTGAATTTCAGCAAATTCCATTCACTGTCCAACACCATGGCCGGGGCTGCATGCTGTGCAGTCAACATCAAATCAATCACCTCATTGATGGTGTCCATTTCACGGTGATCAATCGGTCGACTACCAAACAAGGGCGCAAATCCCGCAGCCACCAGCGCTTCATTGCGCTCATTCAGCGGAGCATCCAAACCCTCCAGCAGTGCCAACAGCATGTCTTTGCTGGCGCTGGCTTTGCCTGTTTCAATGCAACTTAAATGGCGCTGGGAAACGCCAACGCGCAAGGCCAAATCAAGTTGGCTGACCTTTTGTCGAGTGCGTAAATCGCGCAGGCGAATTCCGGCGGTATGGGTGGGGGCTTGAGTATGCATGTTCTCATACTGCCACGGAAAATTTCTGAAATCTATGACCTCGCAGGTTATTGCTGCAATGACCCTGACCTCATCAAACTGGTGTTGCCTGATTCACTTTCAACCACGCGAGGAGACCTGCCATGCAAACCAGCACCATGCACAACCGTGCAACAAGCACGCCCACCTTTTGGATCAACTGGCTTACTTACACCGCCGAATTCACAGTGCTGTTTGGCCTGCTCATGGTGCTTGCACCAGGGCTGACTCAACAGGCTTTTGGATTGTTGATATTCCAGAACACCGAACAGTTTGCAGCTTTCGACCCACAAGCCACTGCATATATTGAACTGGCCCATGCGGTGATGGGCTCAGTGCTGGTAGGTTGGGGCGCGCTGATCTTCATGCTGGTGCGCAAACTGAACATTGAGGACGCCAAACAGACCTGCAACATGATCGCCATTTCTGTATTGCTTTGGTATGTACCCGACACCGCATTTTCGCTGTACAGCGGCTTCTGGCAAAACGCGGTTCTGAATTCCGGGTTTGCTGTGTTGTATGCGGTGCCCTTGCTGGCTTTGCGCAAGTATTACAAGTAAGGCATTTTCATCCACAAGCCATGAAATTCAAGGGAACCACCGCCACGGATTAATTACTCAAGGAGCTACACCACTTACTTTTGATCGCATGTCCTCAAGGCCTCTTATACAAGGTCGCGCACAAATCCTGATCGGCGACACCACCAGCCACGGTGGTGTGGTCATCTCAGGCAGCCCCACCACATCGGTTGAAGGCCGACCTATCGCCAGGGTCGGCGACATGGTCACCTGCCCTCTGTGCAAGCCCCATGTATTCCCGATTGTCGAGGGGCTCTGCACATTCACCGACAACTACATGGCGGTGGCCCTGCACGGTCACAAAATTGCGTGTGGTGCCACCTTGATCGCATCAGCAGCAAACCACCCGCCAAACTCACCAGCACCCGATACCCGCTCCACGGCTTCTCCACTAAAAGGCAAACTCGGGCAAAGCATTGACACATTAATTGGCAAGTCGCCCACACTGGTTAATAACCTGAATACTCTGCAGAGTCAGGGCTGGAAGGTCGACTTCGGAGCGGCGGGAGGCGGGTCCTACGCCAACCGCAGAGAGAAAACGATTACCCTGGATAGCAATCTGAGAGGAGATGCCAATCAGGCTACGCAGGTTTTAGCCCATGAAGTGGGCCACGCCTTGCACCCTTATCAGTTAGACACCAGATCAAGGCAGGCATACCTTAACAGCACCCTGGATGACGAGGGGGCTGCCACCATGAAGAACATTCAGGTTCAACGAGAAATCATTCAAGCAGGTGGCCCCGACATCGGTATTGCCGGCAACCCGAAAAACCATGCAAGCTATATTCAGGCTTACAACCAGTACTTAAAAGATGGCAATGCTCAAAACGCCTATCGAGAAATTGGCTCACAATTCGGTGCCAATGAAATCACATCGACAACAGGTCAAAATTATGCAGACTATTACGGTGGCTGGTATGACAAAAATTATGGCGGGAAAAAGTAATGCGGGTCGAAAACTGCTCCTGTTGTTTGCCCTGCTCTACAGCGCCAGCCAACCGATTACACACGCGTCAAAGGAAAACACAATGATCAATCTGAACCGTTCCATCTGGAATTTGATCGACGATATTCAAACCCAGTCTTCGCTCACTTTGGCGCATGTCGAAAAAACACTGGTTCAAACACTTGCCCACGATACTCGATATTCCAATGAGTATTTCAAGTTTTACAAGGGTCAAAGTATTCAATTCGCAGGTGAGGTCAAGGTGAGCACAATTGATCTTCGACTGCCTCAGCAAGGCGCGCAAAGCCCAGGTATGTTACTGATGTACTTGGAAGGCGAATGTATCACCATGCCTCAGCTAAAACAACAATACGAGAACCTGAAGATCACCGAAATTCCTCGTGGTAAATCTTTGGAGGAAGCAACCACCTACACAGCCAATAACTCCTGGGGAGAAATCGACTTCGGTTTTCAGATGAAGAAACCAGATTGCCTGGCCTATGTGATTCTAAAACCGGTTAAATAAGTGCACTTTGGCGGGTAAAAGCATAAAATACGGCCTTGATCCGAAAAACAGATCCACAAGGTACACCCG
>JAHJCM010000168.1 GCA_018812945.1 Gammaproteobacteria bacterium
ATTTTTCCATCTTGAAGTCAGGAATGCCGTAACGCAGCAAACCACCAATGCGGTCGTTCTTTTCAAATACAGTAACATCGTGACCCACACGCGCCAGCTGCTGTGCAGCGGCCATGCCTGCGGGGCCTGAACCCACCACAGCCACTTTCTTGCCGGTTTTCTGGGCGGGCACCTGGGGCACTACCCAGTTGTTTTCCCAGCCTTTGTCGATGATTGCGTGCTCAATACTCTTGATGCCTACGGGTTCTTCGTGAATACCCAGTGTGCACGCAGCCTCGCAGGGCGCAGGGCAAATGCGGCCCGTGAACTCCGGAAAGTTGTTGGTGCTGTGCAAGGTGTGCAAAGCCGCCTTCCAGTCTTGCTTGTAAACAAGATCATTGAAGTCGGGGATGATGTTGTTCACCGGACAACCGTTGTTACAAAACGGAATGCCGCAATCCATGCAACGCGCACCTTGAATTTTGGCTTCGTCGTCGTTCAATGTAATAACAAATTCTTTGTAGTGCTTGACGCGCTTTTCTGGAGCCTCGCTGGCTTCCTTCAAACGCTCAAACTCCATAAAACCTGTGACCTTTCCCATTTTTCAAATCCTCACTAACAGGTTGGTTCTCAAGCGGCCACGGCAGGTTTGGCCTGCGCTGCCACGTACAGTTCTTTCAAGGCGCGTCGGTATTCTGTTGGGAATACTTTCACGAACTTCTTGCGCTCGGTGCCCCAGTTTTCCAAAATTTCCTTGGCGCGTTCGCTGCCGGTGTAACGGGCATGGCGTTCGATCAGGCCTTTCAGAATCACCTCATCAGGCTGACGATCTGCACCACGTGCGGGGCTGTGCCAAATTTCACGGTTGCCCAACGCTTCCTGCTCGGTTGCGGGCACCACTTCTTCCAGCTCAACCTGCGCCATGTTGCAACGTTTGGCAAACAGGCCATCGATGTCGTACACATAAGCCATTCCACCGCTCATGCCCGCGGCAAAGTTGCGGCCGGTTTCACCCAGCACAACCACAGTACCGCCGGTCATGTATTCACAACCGTGGTCACCAGTGCCTTCGATTACCGCGGCAGCGCCTGAATTGCGAACTGCGAAACGCTCGCCTGCTACACCACTCAGGAATGCTTCACCTGCGATTGCACCGTACAACACGGTGTTGCCGACAATCATGTTTTCTTCAGAAAGGCCACGGAAGTCGTTGGTGGGGCGAACAATGATTCGACCGCCACTCAAGCCCTTACCCACGTAGTCGTTGCCTTCACCGACCAAGTCAGCTGTCACGCCATGCGCAAGGAATGCACCGAATGATTGGCCGGCTGTCCCTGTGAACTGAATGTGAATGGTGTCGTCTGGCAAACCAGCGTGACCGTACTTCTTGGCCACTTCACCCGACAACATCGCACCCGCAGTGCGGTTCACGTTCTTGATCGGAGTAATGAAAGAAACGCGCTCGCCTTTTTCCAAAGCTGGCTTGGCCAGTTGAATCAGCTTCTGGTCCAGGGCCTTGTCCAAACCGTGGTCTTGGCTGTCAGTGTGCAACAGCGGCTCTGTCGTGCCCTCCGGTACCCACAGCAAACGGCTGAAGTCCAGACCCTTGGCCTTCCAGTGTGAAATGCCTTTCTTCATGTCGAGCAGGTTCGCACGGCCAATCAGGTCGTCGAACTTGCGAATGCCGAGCTGCGCCATGATTTCGCGCACTTCGTTGGCCACGAAGAAGAAGTAGTTCACCACGTGTTCAGGCTTGCCTGTGAACTTCTTGCGAAGTTCTGGGTTCTGTGTCGCAACACCCACGGGGCATGTGTTCAAGTGACACTTGCGCATCATGATGCAGCCTTCGACCACCAGTGGTGCGGTTGCAAAACCGAATTCGTCGGCACCCAACATGGCGCCAATTACCACGTCGCGGCCGGTTTTCATTTGACCGTCAACCTGCACGCGAATACGTCCACGCAAACCGTTCAACACCAGGGTTTGCTGTGTTTCAGCCAAGCCCAGTTCCCAGTTGGTACCAGCATGCTTGATGGAGGATACGGGCGATGCACCAGTACCGCCGTCTTGTCCGGCGATCACCAAGTGATCTGCTTTGGCTTTGGACACACCTGCTGCAATCGTGCCCACGCCCACTTCAGACACCAGCTTCACTGAAATGGAAGCCTGCGCATTCACGTTTTTCAAATCGTGAATCAGTTGGGCCAAATCTTCAATGGAGTAAATGTCGTGGTGTGGGGGTGGGGAAATCAGGCCCACGCCAGGCACGGAATAACGCAGCTTGCCGATGTAATCGGATACCTTGCCACCGGGCAACTGACCACCCTCACCAGGCTTGGCACCTTGCGCCATTTTGATCTGGATTTGATCGGCAGATGTGAGGTATTCAGCGGTAACACCAAAACGGCCAGAAGCCACCTGCTTGATGCGTGAGCGCAGCGAATCACCTTTCTTCAAGGGGAAGTCTGCAACCACCACATCGCCCAATTCGCTTTTCAGCGTGGCGCCTTCGCCAATGGGGCCAGTGCCTGGGCCAAACTTGTCCAGGCCGGCACGCAGCTCAGCGCTGTAACGCTTTTCGTCTTCTCCACCTTCGCCGGTGTTGCTCTTGCCGCCAATGCGGTTCATGGCAACGGCCAGTGTTGAATGCGCCTCGGTCGAGATAGAACCCAGTGACATAGCACCGGTTGCAAATCGCTTCACGATTTCTTCAGCGGCTTCCACTTCTTCAATTGGAATGGCTTTAGAAGGATCGATCTTGAACTCGAACAATCCACGCAAGGTCATGTGGCGCTTGCTTTGATCGTTGATGATCTGCGCATATTCCTTGTAGGTGTTGTAGGTGCCGCTGCGTGTGGCGTGCTGCAATTTCGCAATTGCATCGGGTGTCCACATGTGTTCTTCACCACGGGTACGCCAAGCGTATTCACCACCCGCATCCAGAGCACCTGCCAACACGGGGTCTGGGCTGAATGCAGCCTGATGTACACGAATGGCCTCCTCGGCCACCTCGAATACTCCAATGCCTTCCACCTTGGTGGGGGTGCCTGCAAAGTAGGCATCGATAAATGCCTGGTTCAAACCAACGGCTTCGAAAATTTGCGCGCCGGTGTAGCTCATGTAGGTAGAAATGCCCATCTTGGACATCACTTTCATCAAGCCCTTGCCCACTGCCTTGATATAGTTGTACACGGCTTTTTCGGGGCTCAGGTCGCCAGGCAAACCTTTGCTCATGTCGGCAATGGTTTCCATGGCCAGGTAAGGGTGCACCGCTTCCGCACCGTAACCAGCCAACAAGGCAAAGTGGTGGGTTTCACGGGCAGAACCAGTTTCAACCACCAAGCCGGTGGAGGTGCGCAAGCCCACTTTCACCAAATGCTGGTGAATGGCAGACACGGCCAACAGCGCAGGAATGGCTACATTGTCGCGGCTCATCATGCGGTCGGTGATGATCAGAATGTTCACACCCTGTTTCACGGCATCGCGAGCTTCGGCACACAGGGAAGCGATTCGCGCCTCAATGCCTTCCTTGCCCCAGGCCACTGGGTAACAAATGTTCAGTTCGTGGCTGGTGAATTTGCCGCCGGTGAAGGCTTCAATGTTGCGAATCTTCGCCATGTCCTTCGATGTGAGCACAGGCTGTGACACTTCAAGGCGCATAGGCGGATTAATGTTGTTCAAATCCAGCAGGTTGGGCTTTGGGCCGATAAAGCTGTTCAGGCTCATCACCAGGTTTTCACGAATCGGGTCGATCGGTGGGTTGGTCACCTGCGCGAACAACTGCTTGAAGTAGTTGTACAGGGGTTTGAGCTTGTTGGACATGACTGCCAATGGGCTGTCATTGCCCATGGAGCCGGTGGCCTCTTCCCCGCTTTGCAGCATGGGGGCCATCAGGAATTTGAGGTCTTCCTGGGTGTAACCAAATGCTTGCTGGCGATCCAGCAAAGTTTCATTGGGTTCGATGGGCTCAGGCTGGCCTTCCACCTCATCCAGCTTGACGCGGATGGTGTCGATCCACTGCTTGTAGGGCTTGGCGGCGCTGAGCTGGTTTTTCAACTCGTCGTCGTTAATAATGCGGCCAGCTTCCATGTCGATCAGGAACATTTTGCCGGGCTGCAGGCGCCACTTCTTTACAATCTTGCTTTCTGGAATTGGCAATGTGCCTGATTCCGACGCCATCACCACCAAATCATCTTCGGTCACGATGTAGCGCGCTGGGCGCAAGCCGTTGCGGTCAAGCGTGGCACCAATCTGCTTGCCATCGGTGAAAGCCATGGCGGCGGGGCCGTCCCAGGGTTCCATCATGGCGGCGTGGTATTCATAGAAGGCACGACGGTTGTCGTCCATCAAGGTGTGCTGTTCCCACGCTTCAGGCACCATCATCATCA
>JAHJCM010000169.1 GCA_018812945.1 Gammaproteobacteria bacterium
AAGCATATGCCGGGCACGCCAAGCGAGTGATGATGGGCGCCTGGAGCTTTTTGCGCCAATTCATGTACACCAAGTTTATTGTGGTCGTGGACGACGACGTGAACGCGCGCGACTGGAAGGAGGTTATTTGGGCGATCACCACCCGAATGGACCCCGTGCGGGACACCGTGTTGATACAAAACACCCCGATTGACTATCTCGACTTTGCAAGCCCGGTGAGTGGGCTGGGTGGCAAGATGGGACTGGACGCCACCAACAAGTGGCCCGGAGAAACCACGCGTGAATGGGGCCGAAGCATTCAGCCTGACCCCAAGCTGGATGAACGTGTGCGAGAACTTATGAGTCGCTTGGGTCTGTAAAAGGCTTAGTCGGCGAACGAGAAGCCCAAGGGCTTCTCGTTTGAAACCAGAACATGCCTGCTGCAAGGGCCACAGCGCCCAAACCGGCGCGCAAAGCCACTTTGGAAATGGGCTGTCGAAAACGCAACAGCGCCGTTGAGGCCAGCATGCCAAGCAGGGGATACTTTTTCAAGCCCTCTTGCCAAAATTGGCTACCCAGGCTGACCACAGGGCCCAAGGCGCGCATGTTGCGCTGCCCCAGCCACCCGCCAAACTGCCTGAACACATTGACCCAGGCAAATTCCTTTTTCAAGGTATCCACCTGCCCGCCAAACTCCATGCGTTCCAGCTGGGCTTTCATCATCAACAATTCTTTGCGTGCTTCCAGAGCATCAAATTTTTTGCTCATGACTGCTCCCGGGGCTCACTGCCCAAACTGTCAAGTACAGCTTGCTTGTCGCGCCCCAGCTCAGCCAAGGTTGCCTCAAACAAAGGTGGCTGCGAGGCCAGGGTGTCTTTTAACTGGACATAAAAATACACACCCAGAACCACGTAGAAAGCCGCGCACCCGGCAATTGCGAGAAAGCGGTGGTCTTCCCACGCCAAGGCAATGACCAGGATGCAAACAAACAAAGAGGCAAATGCAGCTGCCAAGGCTGTCAGCAATGACCAAACCACGGTACGAACGGTGGTCTGACGAACCTGAGCCAATTCGACACCGGCTAACTCGAGGCGTGTCTGGGTCATGCCCAGTAAACTGGCCACAACCCGTTTCAGTGCTGCCCTTGCATTTGGATTTAGCACAGCCAGCCTTTAACGACGGTTAACAATCAAACCCAATACAAACCCCACCGCTGCCGCAATACCCACTGCTTTCCAAGGGTGATCATGCACATAGTCATCCGTGGCACGCGCGGCGGCCTTGCCTTTTTCGAGTACAGCCGATTGGGCGTCTTGCATCACCTCTTTTGCGCGACGCAAACTGACCAGCGCTTTTTCACGCAATTCGACTGCGCGTTCGCCAGACGAAGAAGCTGCAGCTTTCAACAGATCTTCTGCATCGCTCAACACAATTTTCATATCACTAAAGAGTTTGTCTTTGCTGTTGTCCATATATTGGCCTCGTGCTGGTGAATGAAAGTAATAACCCAGTCTAACAAAGGAAAACCCAGATTGGGAAAGGCTTGCAGGCAAGCGCATCATTTTTGGCTCGAATTATTCTGCTCTGTATAAAAACTCAAGCAAGCTTTCCATGGGCCCCCAACTGTCATAAGCCCTCGGGCTTTTCACCAAAATACCAACCGCCCACAACTGCCCTTCCCTGTCTCGCAGGTACCCCCCAAAGAACGTACACCGTTGAGGCTTCCTGTTTTCAGGTAGGCGAATCCATTTACATTGTTCACGCGTCGATGCAGTGTGCCGTCCGCACCGGCGCGCGGAAAACTGGCCAGAAAATCAGGAAAATCGGATCGAGCCGCCATATTTCGCAAAAACTCGGCCAATCCTTTGGCATCAATCCGTGTGTTGCGGGACAAACCCGAGCCATTCTCAAAAAACCAGTCATTTGATGAAATGCCCTGCAACTTCAACCAATCCTTGAGTTGAGCATTGAAGGCTTCGGGCGTGCCAGCCACCGCCAGCTCAAGGTGACGAGCCATCACATTGCTGGACCATTTGTTGATCTGCTTGATCAGGTCGCTCAGTGGTTTTCCATAGTGCGTGTACAGAGCAATGGTGCTGGCTGGTGTTACCCCTTTGATCACTTGACCGCCTTGTGGACCGGCAAACTTGCCACCCAACTGCAACCAGATTTCCTTCACCCAGGATTCCCACAACCAATCCTGCGCGGGCACCCGAATGGGCAAGCGCGACTGACCGCAACGGCGCGGGTAATTCCCCTTCACTGTCACCACTACATTGCGCCCGGCCTTTGAAAAGTCTACTGACATGCCGTTCTTCCAGGCACCACAAACGCCAGCAATCAAATTGATTTCTGATACGAAAGCCCAGTCTTTGGGTGCTTCCTCGGGCACAACCACAACCGTGTTTTCATTGATTTTCAGATCGATCGACATGGCGCCAAAATTCAGCAACAGGGCATCGGGTTGGGCATGGTAGGCGCGGTGAGGCGCGTCATCAAAGGCATCTTCCTCAGCAAGGCCAAGGCTGGGCATTTGCTCAGTAAACGCTGAGTCATCCAAGACAACCGGGCCGTTAATTACATCCACACCCTTGGTCCGAAGTTGACGAAGTGAAGCCCACAGGTCTGCACTCAAAAATGCAGGATCTCCGCTGCCCTTGATGTACAAGGGACCGTTCAACACACCATCCACAGGCTCGGCGTCGGCATGAAAACCGGTTTTGAAACGATAAGTGGATTCCAGCTTTTGCAAAGCCAGCGCAGTGGTAAATACCTTGGCCACTGAAGCCGGGTTGACCAGTTGACTGGAACCATGCGCGTAAGCTTGCGGTTTTCGGTGAACGAAAGGTGAAATGGGCAATGCGTATGCTGTGAAATCGTCTGATGCAATGCCTTTTTTGACAAAGGCCTGAGTCACGCTGGAAGGAAAAGCCCGCACTTGGGGATCCAGGGGGCTGGACCATGTGGCTTGCGGCAAAGCAAGACTGAAGAGGACGATAACACCACCTAGTTTACGAACTGACACGCGCGAAATCCTGAAGTGCAATTGTGAACTTTCAGGATATCATTCACGCCACCTTGTTCAGCGTGGTACCGGTCCTCAGGTGTGTTTCTTCGGGTCCTTTTTACGTTCCCAAGGTCTTGCTGGCGACTCTGCCGCAGGTGCCTCTTGGGTGGGAGCCTCTTCCGCACTTACCGCAGGGGCTGCCACGGTTGCATCCGCCTTGCCCACTGGGGCGGGCGGAGCCACGGCGGAATCTGTTGCCGCCGGATCTTCAATACCTTTGGGTAACCAGCGTTGCCGCCCCTGCGCCATTGGAACTGCCTCTTCGGGCGTACCTACCGGTGCAGAACCAGGATCAGCCGGTGTGGCCTGCAGATCAGGCGAGCCAAGTGAAGTCTTTTCCTGCTTGAAAGCCGAATTCCGAATCTCGGGTTTCACCACCTCGATTTCATTGGCCAACATGTAGTCGTTCATATCGCGCCAGCCCTCAAACACGCCGGACTGGTGCGTATTGGGGTTCAAGGTAAAACAATCCTCCAGCGCACGGCCAGAGTGCCTGCAAGCCGCGCCCACCGCCTTGCTGTCCTCCATCGACAATTTGCCTGTCAGGCCCGGGATCTGCGACAGGTCGCACGAGCTCAGCATGGTCGCAGCACCTGCCACCATCAATATCTTCAGTTTTTTCATAATCCAGTCCTGATTGACTACCTCTACAGGTGATAACGTCCGGATCCCGGAAAAATTGATAGACATTTGCGGGGATGTTGGTGTTTTTC
>JAHJCM010000170.1 GCA_018812945.1 Gammaproteobacteria bacterium
CAGGGGTGGCAACCGTTTTCAAGCGCGGATCCGGATAACGCAAAATTGGGAGTAAAGCCATGCTTTCAAAAAACCTTCACAGTCAACACTAAAAGGATATACCTTCTGTGGCAAAAATAGTTCGCAAATTCCATCACTTGTTGCTCGGCACTTTGCATGGGTGAGCTGCTCAACGCCATGAACCTGGCTTACAACACCACAATCAAGGCGCGTGTACGCTACGAACTGGCCCAACAAGGCCCAGGTTGCAGTTTACCCGCCCCATGCGAAGCAGTTCGACTTTGGCATGCACTGGCCAGCACTTGGTTGCTGCAAAGCAACAAAAGATTTTGGGTGGGCATTCACAGCCCGGCTTACCCGCAAAGCCTGCTTGCACTGAAAGACCCGCCCCTGATTCTGTTCGGTGAAGGCCGCCTGGATTTGTTGAAAACCCGGGGCATCGCGATTGTAGGCAGCAGAAATGCCACACTCACCGGCTTGAGCAACGCACAGGGCTTTGGCAAGGCTTTTGCGCAAGCCCAATGGGTAGTTGTCAGCGGCTTGGCCGAAGGCATTGACGGCGCAGCGCACGCTGGTGCACTTCAGGCCCTGGGTGCCACCATTGCCGTGCTGGGTTGTGGGCCAGACGAGGTTTACCCCCCGCACCACGCCGGTCTTAAAAAGCAGATTGTCGAACAAGGTGGTTTGGTGTTGTCCGAATACCCACCCGGCACCGCGCCGCAAGCTGGCTTTTTTCCCCGTCGAAACCGCATTATTGCTGGCTTGGCCGATGCACTCCTGGTGGTCGAGGCAGCCATGCGTTCAGGTTCCCTGATCACGGCAAGAGTCGCCAGTGAACTGGGGCGCCCGGTAGGGGCCATTCCTGGCTCCATTCACAGCAGCCAAAGCAAAGGCTGCCACGACATGATCAAAAAAGGCGCCTTGCTGGTAGAAACAGCCCTGGAGTTGATGGAAGAGGCCAAGGCCAGCCTGCCACAGTACAAACAGGCCAGCGTGTTGCAAGAAGATGACAGCGATTGCCACACCGAAATGACCTGCACCGTGGACACTGATGCTGAACCCGATGAAGAACTGGGCCGGGTATTGCAATACCTGGGGCACGACCCGGTGCACACGGACACATTGGCCCGGCAATTGGGTTTGGACACGGAAGACACCCTGGCTGCACTGACCGAACTGGAGCTGCTGGGGCTGGTGCTGGGTGAAAGCGGTAACCGCTGGGTGCGTTCAAATGGTGTATTTTAAAAAAAGGCCGTTGCAACAACAGAATTGAAGATTCTAGAGAAAGCCTTGATTTGTTGAAGGACTGACACTTACACTTCGGCGCACAAGGCCTTGAAATTACACATACCGACGAGTTGGACTAATTGAGTAGCGAAAACCCCAAAAAACTGATCATCGCGGAAAAACCCTCTGTGGCCGCCGACATTGCGCGCTCCCTCGGTGGTTTCACCAAACACGACGATTACTTTGAAAGTGATGAGTACGTGCTGTCGTCGGCCGTGGGCCATTTGGTGGAAATCAAGGCGCCCGACGAATTTGAGGTGAAGCGGGGCAAGTGGAGTTTTGCCAACCTGCCCGTGTTGCCAACACACTTTGACCTGAACCCGATTGCGAAAACAGAATCGCGCCTGAAGGTGCTGAACAAACTGATTAAACGCAAAGACGTGGTCGGCCTGATCAACGCCTGTGACGCGGGCCGGGAAGGTGAGCTGATTTTCCGCCTGATCGCGCAATACGCGAAAAGCAGCAAGCCGGTTGAGCGCCTGTGGTTGCAATCGATGACACCCGCAGCCATTCGTCAGGCCTTCTCGAGCCTGCGCAGCGATGCCGAGATGATGCCACTGGCCGATGCAGCGCGCTGCCGCTCGGAAGCAGACTGGCTAGTGGGTATCAATGGTACGCGCGCCATGACTGCATTCAACAGCAAGGAAGGTGGGTTTTACCTGACCACGGTAGGCCGGGTGCAAACCCCCACACTGGCCATTGTTGTAGAACGCGAAGAGAAAATTCGCAAGTTTGTGCCACGCACTTATTTCGAGATTCGCGCCAGTTTTGGTGCGCAAGCCGGTGCCTATGAAGGCAAGTGGTTTGACCGCGACTTCAAAAAAGCAGAAGACCCCGAACAGCGCGCAGATCGCTTGTGGGACGAAGCCAAGGCCAAAGCCATTGTGGCGGCCTGTGATGGCAAACCCGGCACGGTGGAAGAAGAAAGCAAACCCACCACCCAAATTGCACCGCAACTGTTCGATTTGACCAGCCTGCAACGTGAAGCGAACAGCCGTTTCGGTTTTTCAGCCAAGAACACTTTGGGCCTGGCCCAGGCGCTGTATGAAAAGCACAAGGTGCTGACTTACCCACGTACCGATTCAAAAGCACTGCCCGAGGATTACATGGGCACCGTGAACCAAACCCTGAAAAGCTTTGTGGGTTTGGATTCAGGCCACATTGCCGGTGCGTACGGCCAATTTTGTGAACAAATCCTGAAAAACAACTGGGTCAAGCCCAACAAGCGGGTGTTCGACAACAGCAAAATTTCAGACCACTTTGCGATCATTCCAACCCTGCAAGTGCCAAAAAACCTGAGCGAACCCGAAGCCAAGCTATACGACATGGTGGTGAAACGCTTCCTGGCGGTGTTTTTCCCGCCAGCGGAATTCAACGTCACCACACGCATTACCACGGTTGAAGGCCACCCCTTCAAAACCGAAGGCAAGGTGCTGGTGAAGCCGGGCTGGCTGGCCATTTACGGTCGCGCAGCCGCTGCTGCCGGCGACGACAGCCTGGTGGCTGTGGATGCCGGTGAAAAGGTAAGTACCGACGAAATTGATGTACACACCCTGAGCACCAAGCCACCTGCACGCTACAGCGAAGCCACGTTGCTTTCCGCCATGGAAGGCGCCGGCAAGTTGGTGGAAGAAGAAGAACTACGCGACGCCATGGGCACGAAGGGCTTGGGCACGCCAGCCACACGAGCCGCCACCATTGAGGGTTTGATTAACGAAAAATACCTGGTGCGTGAAGAACGCGCTTTGGTGCCCACAGCCAAGGCGTTCCAGCTGCTGACCCTGCTGCGTGGCCTGGACGTTGAAGAACTGACCATGCCTGAGTTGACAGGCGAGTGGGAGTACAAACTTTCCTTGATGGAAAAGGGCGAGCTCTCGCGCGAACAATTCATGCAGGAAATCGCCAAGATTACGCAGAACATTGTTGACCGTGCGAAAAACTACACAGAGGAAACCATTCCAGGCGACTACGCCACACTGGTGACACCTTGCCCGAACTGCGGCAGCGTGGTGAAGGAAAACTACCGCCGCTTTGCCTGCACAAAATGCGAATTCTCGATCTCGAAAGTGCCAGGCGGGCGTCAGTTTGAAGTGGCTGAAGTTGAAAAGCTGTTGCAAGACCGCGAATTGCCAATGCTCGATGGTTTCCGCAGCAAAATGGGCCGTCCGTTTGCCGCGGTGCTGAAGCTGACTGATGAACACAAGCTGGAATTTGACTTTGGCCAGGCCAAAGACGATGACAATGGCGAACCCGTCGACTTCTCTGGTGAAACCCGACTTGGGCCATGTCCCAAGTGCGCATCCAATGTGTATGAACAGGCCACCAGTTATGTGTGCGAAAAATCAGTGGGACCAAGCAAAAGCTGTGACTTCCGTTCAGGCAAGGTGATTTTGCAACAACCCATTGACCGCGAACAGATGGAAAAACTGTTGCTCGACGGTAAAACTGATTTGCTGACACGGTTTGTTTCATCGAAAACCCGCCGTGCGTTCAAAGCGTTTTTGGTCAAGAAACCCGACGGTGCGATTGGTTTTGAGTTCGAGGCAAAAGCCGAGAAGAAGCCTGGTGCAGCCAAAGGCAAAACTGCGGCCAAGCCAGCGACAAAAACCGCAGCCAAAGCCAAGACTGCAAAAGAAACGTCATGAATTTTGCGTTTTGAACGCTTTCTAAAACTTACGCCTTCGCAGCGCGGGGCGTAATTTTTTTCAAGAGTTTCGACTCGATTGGGCTGCCCTTGAAGTAGTCAGCCACCACACACCCACCCAAAGCCGCCCACAGCAATCCACGCGACCCAAAGCCAGTGCTCATATACACCCCTGGCATATTCGGTACGGGGCCGATGGCTGGCAAGCGATCATGCCAAACAGATCGCACAGCGCAACGGTGATCAAGCCACTCTCCAAGAGGTAAATCGGGAAATGCTGCCTTGAACCGGGCAATGTTCAACTCATCGGCCTCTGCAGTGGGGTTCAGGTGCAATACGGGTCGCTCGTAAGTGGCCCCCAACACCAACCAGTCTTCTGCTGCTGGAGCAATCGCGTAACTTTCACCCGACAACACGACACCCGGTTTTACTGCACACCGAAGTTTGCTGATTTGGCCTTTGACAGCATTTGCGCGAGCACCAGGGATCGGTACCAATTCAAGTGAATTTTCAGCCACACACACCACCACCGCCGCGTGTTGTTCCCGCAAGGGGCCTATATCGCCAATGGTGCTGCTGTAATGGGTATGAAGCAAATCACCACAGGCCTGCAGATTGGCCGCTACCCAACGAGCTGGTTTCACCCAACCACCTTGCGGGAAAAACAGACCACTCAAGGGTGTGGGCAACAGGGTATTGGGCTGCGCCCAGCGCACCAGTGTTTGCGGAAAATTCAACAACTCCAGTGTTTCACGCGCGCGGTCGGCCTCTTTAGGTGGCACAGTTTGCAAGTGCCCTGGGGTGTCCCAATCGACGCCTTTTTTCAGCAAACCTTGCGCGGTCAAATCCTCGAGCGACTGCAAGGTGTGTTCAAACCCCAAACGTGTTAATTGCGACAAGGGCGAATCGCCACGGGTAATGTGGGGGTGAAAAGCGCCCACCCAGTTACCGGAAGCACCCGCTGCGGGGCCGCTGGCTGAATCATGCAAGTGCACCTGCACACCCAGTTTGCAAAGCGCCAGCGCCACACTACTGCCCGCAATGCCCGCACCAATTACCGCGACCGTTGAAGGCGGATAAAGCACAGGGAACAGGGCTTGGGAAGGTGTTTCCGAAGAGGGCATGGGGTTGTGTGGGCAACAAGACAGACGCCGCATTGTAACTCACACCCATTCTGGTGATTATATTTTGCGCATGATAATATGAGCGAGTAATCATACTTAATCGGGATCACGATGTTCACTGTCAATTGGGAAGCTTTTACGCCCTACCCGGCTTTGTTCGGCGGGTTGTTGATCGGCTTGTCGGCCGTCATGCTGATTCTGTTGACTGGCCGCGTGGCCGGGATCAGCGGCATAGTGGGCGGTTTGCTCAAGCCGCAACACGGAGAAATGCTGTGGCGACTTTCCTTTGTACTGGGCATGGCCGCAGCACCCTGGCTGTACCAAGCGGTGGTGGGAAGTTTTGAATTTGAAAGCCCACGCGGCACGGTTGCATTGGTTGTTGCTGGGCTGTTGGTGGGTTACGGTACACGGCTGGGGTCGGGCTGCACCAGTGGGCATGGCGTGTGTGGGCTTTCACGGCTGTCGCTGCGATCGCTGATTGCCACGGGCGTTTTCATGGTCACCGGTTTCGTGGTGGCCTCAGTGCTTATGCATGTTATTTGAGGGAAACTAAATTGTGAAAAACAACATGCGTTTTGCCGTGGCAAGCGGCCTGGCAGGCTTGGTTTTTGGTTGGGGCTTGATCATCTCGGGCATGGCCAACCCGGCCAAGGTGATAGGCTTTCTTGATCTTTCCATGCCCTGGGATCCTTCACTGATGTTTGTGATGGGCGGTGCAATTGCCCTTGGGTTGCCCGGGTTTTTGTTGGCCAAGCGCCTGAAAAACAGCCTCATGGGCTTGCCCATGAATTTGCCCACCAACACCCATGTCGACAAAAAACTATTGCTGGGTGCGGCGTTATTTGGCGCGGGGTGGGGCATTGGCGGTTTTTGCCCCGGCCCTGCAGTAGTGGCTGCGGCCAGCCTGGCCACCGATGGCCTGATTTTTATTGCGGCCATGCTGGTGGGCATGTTCGTATTTTCAGTGCGCTCCCAGTAATTGCCGGCTCAACACCTGCCGCAGTTTGGGCACGTCCACTGGTTTGCTTAAAAACTCGTTCATGCCAGCATTCATGCAGGCCTGTTCATCTTCAGGCAGGGCTCCTGCAGTCAGGGCTACTATAGGCAAACGACTGGCTGGACCAGGCAACTGGCGAATTGCGATGGCGGCGTCAATGCCGTTCATCACCGGCATGTGAATGTCCATCAACACAAGGTCGATCGACGAATCTGCACGCACGGCGTCAACGGCCATTTGCCCGTTGTCGACCAACAATACATCTGCTTTCATTTTTGAAAGCAAGGCTTTGATCACATGCTGATTCAGCTTGTTGTCTTCAACCACCAGTATTTTTTTTCCCTGAAGTGACTCAGCCGCTGTGGGCAACAGGGCGGTTGAATCGCCCGTTTGTACAAACACGGTTTGAACCCGCAAGGTGAAACCAAATACGCTGCCAGCCTGCGGCACAGAGGCAACAAACAGTTCGCCACCCATTAACTCGGTCAATCGCTTGCAGATCGCCAAACCCAAACCACTACCGCCAAACCGGCGTGTGGCGGTGTTGTCCGCCTGCTCAAAGGGGCGGGTCAGGCGCTCGAATTCATTGACATCGAAGCCGATACCCTGATCGTGTACCTCGGTGCAAATTACTGCCTCTTGCATGTCCAGCCTGTCGGCCTGCACTTTGACGCGCACCACGCCACTGTCGGAAAACTTGATCGCATTGTTCAACAAATTCGATAACACCTGCCCGTAACGCGCAGGGTCACCTTTCACCATCAGTGGTGTCATTGCATCCATTTCAAGTTCAAGGTTTAAACCTTTGAGCTGTGCTTTTGCAGTAAACAGGCGCAAGGTTCTGCGCACCCTGTCATGCAAATCAAATTCAATATTCTCGATCCGTATAGAACCTGCCTCAATCTGCGAGAAACTCAGCACATCTTCAACCATGCCCAGCAATTGCTCTGAAGCCTCTTGAACCTGCTTCACATACTCTTTGGCCTGCGGATCTGTCAGCTGTTCTCCCAACAAAGTATTGAAACCCAGAATGGCGTTGAGCGGGGTACGGATTTCGTGGCTCATATTGGCCAGAAACTGGCTTTTCGCATTGCTGGCGCTTTGTCGCCTGCGCTGTTGCACTAAAGAATAGATGGTGAGAAACAGCATCAAATCAATTGCGCCGCCGGCGAGCAAAATCAGGTTGGGCAGGGAGCTGTGAACATCCCGATCAAAATCGGGTGTACTTTCAAAACGCGCGGTCCACGTTCGCCCAGACAACTCAACGGGGACTGTCACTGCATGGGTGTGATCAAACTGTTGGAGTTGCTGTGGGGTGTCTACTCCACTGGCGGAATCATAAATCAGCGATTCCGGCACCATGCTTTCAGCGTCATACAATTGAAAGTGAAGGGGAATTTTTTCATTGCCCAACACATTCTGCATCAGGTCCGAGGCAACAAATGGGCTATACACAAAGCCGCGAATAGCCTGCCTGCGAGAATCGACCGAACTTAAATCTACACCCTGGGTATACAAAGGCAGGTAAATCAGAAAGCCCTGGGCGGGGTTTCTCTCGTCGCCCTGCTTTAATTGCACCAAACCCGACACGGTGGGCTGACCCGTGTCCATGGCCCGGCGCATGGCCTCGCGGCGTACAGGCTCAGAAAACATGTCATAACCAAAAGCACGCTGGTTGCGTTCGTCGAAAGGTTCAATCAAGGTGATCGGAAAATACACCTCGCGTTGGCCAGTTGGAGTGACTGTGTAATTCGCAAACCCCTCTGCGCGAATACGGTTTTCATATTGTTGCAAGGCTTCCGGAAATACGCGTTCGGCGAACGCGAAACCTTGCACGCCTGGTAACTCGCGTTGCAAGTTGAGCGAGGCCACGTACACCTGCCAGTGTTCTCGATTTACGCTGGTGTGCGCATCAAAGAAAGCCACTCCACCGCGCAAAATTTGTTGGTACTGATTGATCCGGCTCTGAATGCGCTCTTGGGCATCTCGAACCTCAAATGAAAACCTGTCGTTGGCGCGTTTCTCGATGGCTTGGCTGGACAACACCCAGCCCAGCGCAGTGATGACAATTGAAAGCACCAACACCAACCACGCTGTGACCTCGTTGTGAAATAGATCCGCAAAGTTCTTTTTATTGGCGTCGGTGTGCAGACTGCTGGTGTTCGGCATAGTTACTTACATTTCAGCGAATGGCGCTGGTCACGCATGCCACGCAGCATGCGGTTTTAGTATGCACTCAAACACCGGAAACTGTGGATCAAAAATGGACAATTTGCCATGCATCCAGCACATGAAGAGTCACGCCATCGCGTTCTGAAAACATCTTTAACAATTCAAGGGATCTCGGGAAGTCATCCAGCAACTTGGGCATGGGTTTTAATGCGAGCGGCTCGCCCTGTTTCATCAAGGGTTGGGTAAAATCATCCCAGTGAATCAGGTACACATGCTTGGCTCCGGTACCGACCACCATTTCCCGCCAGTAATTCTCAATGTAGGCGTCGCTTAATTTACCCAAACCACCCATTCCCAAAAACACATGCTTCACCGCAATGCCTTTGTTTTGGCCTTCAACATAACCTGCGCTAGGCTGAACAAGCGCGAATGGCCCAGGCCCCAAGCGGGGGTGAGACACCACAAATGAATAGCTGATTCCTTCTTTGAACTGCAAGGCATGGGCCGGAAGAAACACAGGTTTGGTGTTAAACCCACCCGTGAATCCGGTGGGCGCATGGGCAGATTGAATCAACTGAATATCAAACTCGCCCAACTTCACGCGGCCACTGCCCGTAAAAGCATCTATTTGTGTTGTCGGCACATCTTGCCCTTTGGCAATTTGCAGAGTCGATTCCGAACCCACCACCCGCGCGCCATATTGTTTCGCCAGAAAAGGAGCATCCAGGGAATGATCGTAATGCGAGTGAGCCACCACAATACCACTCAAGGCACTGGGCATATCCAGACGCTTGAACATCTCTGCGGCCACTGCGCCAACCTGGGTTTCATCAACGTTCAATCGGGAAAAAGCAACCTTGGACAACGGTTGTCGCGAGAAAAAACCATCGACCAGCCAGGTGCTCTGCCCATCGGTCCACGCCATGGACGAGGTTCCCAAAAACAAGGTTCGCACACTGCCGGCAGGGCCAGGTTTCAACGATTCAGGCAACTGGACAGCGGGATAAGACTTCAGCAGGAAAACCAGAGCGCCCAGCCCCAGTAAAACAATTGCCGACAATACATAAAAAGCGAAACGCACAATGCGCATGGAATACCCCAAACAAAAAAGCCACCCGGCCTTGGGTGGCTTTTATTGTACGGAAATAGCCAGTGGTTTACTTGGTAACCAAAGCAGCCAGGTGGGCTTCTTCAACAGACATGGCTACTTTGCCAGCATGACCGTCCAGAATCTGGGCGCTCTTGCGTGTGTCAAAGTACTTGTCGTAGTGGAAAATGTAGTCTTTGTCGGCCAGCGGCAGGTGGCAACCACGGCAGGTGGCGTAATCCACCTTGGCAGGCTGACCATTTGCGTCAAATGCGGCGTAAACCCAGTCACCAGTCTTCATACCCTCTGGCGCAGTGCTGCCCCAGTTGTTGCCCTTGTACATGACAAACACTTTTTCCAGGCCAGCCTTGGTCATTTTGTCGCCAGTTTTGGTGGCTTTGTAAATTTCCATCACGCTCACAGTGCCGTTGGCAAAGGCTTCGCCTTTTTTGGCGGCTGCGCCAGTGGGGTTGATGTAAATGTCACGAATGTGGCCAGTGGGCTTTTCGATTCCGGCCAGGAACACCGGCCAGGATTTGTAATCGGTGGGCTGGGCCAATTCACCGTCTTTCGGAGCTGGGCCAAACATACCGCCAGCCGCACAACCTGCCAGTACAACAGCTGCCGAAGCAGCAAGCATCAATTTTTTCATTTTTTCCCCTTTTTGTTTGCGCAACAGTTGTTACCCGCTCAAACATAGCGCCAACCCTTGTTCTTCGCAACTGTTACGTCAAGTCAAACTCAGATGCAAGGGTTTACCCTAACACCCCCCTCCAAATGGACCAACTAATTTTAGTAAGGCCTATTCCCGCTGCTTATCCATGAATTGTTTTCAGAATCAGATCCTTAATCTTGTTACATCCCCCTTGTGGCGGAAAAAATTTAACAAACAACCGATTGAGACCCACGCTCAATCCCATGGAGCACAACACATGAACCGATTCCAGCTTTTTGCAAAGGCCAGCTTGGCCACTTTCATTCTAGCCACTGGCAGCGCCGTATTTGCGGGCACCGCCAACGATGTACTGCCCGAAATCAAGGCAATCGCCGCGAAACCCGAGGTAATCGCTGCCGTCAAAGCCCAAAACGGAAAAGGACTGACACTGGACGCCATCAAGGCGATGGACAGCAAGTGGATCGCTGCATCAGGCGGTTTGCCAGAGGGAAAAGCCATGATGGAAAGCCCAGTGTCTAAAGCCCTGCTGGCTGCTGAAAAAGCCAAACCTTATTTCACCGAAACCATTCTGACCGACAACCAGGGAGCGAACGTAGCCATCAGTTCCATGACTTCCGATTACTGGCAGGGCGATGAGCCCAAGTTTGTAAAAGCATGGGCAGATGGCAAAGGCGATGACTACATTGCCCGTGCGAAAAAGGATGAAAGTTCCGGTGCGGTGGTTTCTCAGGTCTCGGTACCCGTGATGGAGGGCGGCAAAGCCATTGGCACTTTAACCATCGGCGTGAATCTTCAAGCCCTTCCATGAGCAAGTAACCATGTCCTCCTCTTTTATGAACAAGATCATCAATACCAGCCTGAATGTTCGGCTGGGTATTGTCATGGGCATACCCATTGCGGCCTTACTCGCCTTGAGTGTGTTTGCTGTTTATCAAATTCATGCCCTAAACCAGTTCAACCAGGAAAACACCGAAAAGCAGGTTTCCCTGCTAACGCAGGTGTCCAACTTGGGCAGTAAATCAGCATTGTTGGCGCGCGAAGCCCGCAATGTGATACTCGCTGATGAGCAGGAGCGGTTTGATTTGGCCAAATCACGCATGCTGGCGCTGGATGCTGAAATTGATTTGCTGGGCCAAAGCATGCAAGCCAGCGCGCCTGCTGGCGAAACCCGCAAGCTGATCGAAACCATCAACACCGACAATTCAGCCTTGCACACGGTGTACCAAAAAGTGATTGAACAATCCGAGTTGGGTGAAGTACAGGCTGCCACCTTGATACTGCTGGGCGAAGGAGACCCCCTGGAACAGCAGATTGACAACACCATGAATGCCTTGAACTCAAACGTGAAAAGCACCATGGAAGCCGCAGCGGTCCGAGGCGATTCCGTGTTCCAGAATGCCCTGATTACCATAGGAATTGTGTGTATCGCCATTGTGCTGTTGTGCGGTATTACGGTTGGCATTGTGGCTTCGTCGCTTCGCAAGCAAATTGGTGGCGAACCCGCCAAGGCGCTCAATGTTGTGGCTACCATGGCGCAAGGTAACCTGACTCAGTCTGTTCCGAAATGCGAAAGTGGCTCGCTAATGGACGGCATGCAACAGTTGCAAGTGCGTTTGCGGGAAATCATCAAGCAGGTGTCACAGGCCTGCGGCACTTTCAAAACCGCTTCAAGCGAACTCGTGAACGTGGCGTCGGGTTTGTCAGGTTCTGCTGAAAAACAGGCCGACAGTTCCAACGCCACTGCAGTCAGCGTGGAACAAATGAGCGCCAGCGCCAAGTCCATTTCTGATTACGCCCACAAAACCGAAGTGCAGGCCAAACTGTCGGCAGACACAGCCAAAAACGGCATGAAACTTATGCAGGCACTGCAGGGCAAAATGAATGACATGGCAGGTCAAATGCAAACCACCACTCAGGAAATTGCTGGGCTTGTAGAACGCTCTGACCGAATCAACGGTATCGTGTCGGTGATTCAGGGAATTGCCCAGCAAACCAACCTGCTGGCTTTGAATGCTGCCATTGAAGCCGCTCGCGCTGGTGAGCAAGGGCGTGGCTTCGCAGTGGTAGCCGATGAAGTACGTAACCTGGCACAGAACACCGCCACGGCCACTGATGAAATTCGTACCTTGATCGGTGAAATTTGCACCTACTCAGAACGTTCCAACAAATCGGTGGAACAAGCGGGCGAGCACATGAGCGAAAACATGCAGTATGCCGACAAGCTTATGGGTGGTCTTCAGGAAATTGTTCAACACTTCGAGCAATCCGTTGAATATGCGCTGGCTGTGGCCAATTCCACCAAAGAGCAGGAGGCCGCCAGCATGGATATTTCCGAGCGGGTGAGCGATATTTCAGCATTGTCGGAACAACTAAAAATGGCCAGCATGCAACTGGAGGGGCAATCCCGCCAGGTGGAAAGCATGTCGGAAGATTTGCAGCGCGCTGTGTCTTACTTCAAAACTTAAAGGGCTGCACTTCAGTGTGACAAATCAGTGAATCGTCACACTGAAGATTGCTTCGGAAACCAAAACTCAGTATGGCAGGTATCACAGGTTGATGTTGTTCAATCTGGATGTGCGCCATGCCGTTTTCACCTGCCTTGCTTCCCAATACCCGCCGACGCAATCTACTTAAAACCTTCTTGTACGGAGCCAGTGCCAGCACCCTTCCCTGGCTTACCGGTTGCGGCAGTGACAATCCCCCAGGTTCCGCCAGTGGCCGGGTTGGTGCCTCAGAGACCAACAGGTTTGGCGGCACAGCACTAAACAACAACCAGTTTCGATTCCGAAACATTGGCCCGTTGGGCGATCCTGATGCCAACGGCGTGCGTACTGCCGCTGGTTTTTCCACCCGGGTAGTGGCCGTTAGCAACCTGCCGCCTGTTTCAGGCGCGACACCTTGGCATATTTTCAATGACGGTGGCGGTGTGGTGCCCCGTGAAGATGGTGGCTGGATTTATTGTTCAAACAGCGAGATTCCAGGCTTCGGCACACTTGGTTTCACCGTACCTGAACTGGCACCTGTTGGAAATTTGCTCGAAACATTCAGCCCCGGACTGGGCGGCGCAAGCGCCCTTGTGTTTGGCCCCGATGGCACGATTGAGGACAGCTATCGAATATTACAAAACACTACTTTTAATTGTGCTGGCGTAATAACACCCTGGAGAACCTGGCTCAGCTGCGAGGAAATCCCTACCGGTTTGGTGTGGGAATGCGACCCGTTTGGCATTCAGGCTGCGCGGCCTTTGCCCGCCCTGGGCGTGTTCAGCCATGAAGCAGTGGCCATCGACAGCGAACGTCGTGTGTTTTACATGACTGAGGACATGCCGGATGGGCGCTTTTACCGCTGGGTTCCCACCGCAGGCGATTGGCCCGCTGGTGCCGAGCGCGCCAACATGAACCAGGGGCTGCTGCAAGTATTGAAAGTGGAGGGCGATGTGGCCGATGCATTGAATGGCCCCGTTCGCTACAGCTGGGTGAACGCAGCCAACCCAAATGCACCGCAAACCGAGAACCGCCTGCCCGACACTGCTGTGTTCGACGGTGGCGAGGGTGTGTGGTACCAGAATGACCGCGTGTTTTTTGCGACCAAAGGTGATGACCGCTTGTGGATGTTGAACACCACGGCACAAACCATTGAGGTGGTTTACGAGATGGCCACCGCCACCGCACCCAACAACATTCTTTCTGGCGTTGACAACATCACCATGACGCCATTTGGTGAAGTGTTGGTAGCAGAAGATGGTGGCAGCATGCAAGTGGTGGTGGTGTACCCGGATGGTGTGTTGGTGCCCTTGCTGCAAATTGTTGGCCAGGATCAGTCGGAAATCGCGGGCATTGCGTTCAGCCCGGATGGCAAACGCATGTACTTCACCAGCGACCGCGGAGGCCCCAACGGGCAAGGTGGCTATGGCCTTGGATTGGGCATGCTCTATGAACTGATGATTCCCGACACACTGCCCAACGCATAAGCAACATACACACAAAACTTTCAGGAATACCCACCATGTCAGGTCCACGCCGCAAACGCAGTCGAATTCAAAAACGCCCGGGCATCACGCGCCGCTCATTCCTGAAAGGTTTGGGCATTGGCACAGCTGGAGTCACCGGTCTAAGCCTGTTGCAGGGTTGCGGCAGCGACAACAACAGCGGCCTGACCGATGGGCGCACCAGTCCCAATGAGGAAACACCTACGCAGAATGTGCAGTTTTTGCACAGCGTGGCCAGTGGAGACCCGGCTTTTGACAGCGTGGTGCTGTGGACCCGAATTACCCCGGAGAACACCAACCGCACCGTGGCGGGACGACTCGATGTATTCAAGGATGAAGCGCTGACCATGTTTGTGAAGTCGATGGACTTTCAAACCACTGCCGCGCAAGACTTCACAGTGAAGCTGATTTGCGATGGGCTGGAACAGGACACCGTTTATTTCTACCAATTCCGCAGCAACGGAAAAACAAGCCCGCTGGGCCGCACCCGCACAACGCCCGCCGCTGGCAACAAGCGCCCCCTGAATTTTGGCGTGGTTAGCTGCTCCAGCCTGGCCCATGGCTTTTTCAATGCCTATGCCAAACTGGCCGAGCGCGACGACATCGACGCCATTATTCACCTGGGCGACTACATTTACGAGTATGGCAACGGCCAGTACGGCAATGTCCGCGAGTATGAACCGGCGACGGAAATTATCACTCTATCCGACTATCGCACCCGTCACGCCCAATACAAGCGAGACGAAGACCTGCAAAAGCTTCACGAGCGCTTCCCGTTCATCACCATTTGGGACGACCACGAATCCACCAACAACTCCTATCGCGACGGCGCAGAAAATCACACCGAGGGTGCAGAAGGTGTGTG
This sequence comes from Gammaproteobacteria bacterium, assembly GCA_018812945.1. GTDB lineage: Bacteria > Pseudomonadota > Gammaproteobacteria > Burkholderiales > Burkholderiaceae_B > Limnobacter. The sequence goes on from JAHJCM010000170.1 coordinate 14,841, forward strand.
GGAAGAACGCAAGGGTTTTGCACAACGCGCCTACGATGAATGGATGCCGATTCGCCTCCCGGAGCCTGGTAACCGCGCCAAGATTTTCCGCCGGGTGCAGTTTGGTGACATGGTCGACATGTTCATGCTCGACACGCGCCTGTTTGACCGCGACATTGAAGCCGCCACTCCAGTAAATCCCACCGACGGCGTGGCCAGCCAGCCCGACCGCACCATGATCGGTGAAGAACAATACAACTTCTTGATCAACGGCATGCGCGCATCGCAAGCACAGTGGAAGCTGATTGGCAACCAGGTGGTGTTTCACCAGTGGATCATCAAACCCGGTTTGAACAACCCCGCACCTGCGCAATTGGGCGAGTTGCTTGCGCCGTCGGGCCTGAATGGCGACGCCTGGGATGGTTACAGTGCCGAGCGCCAGCGCATCATCAATGCTATGCGCGGTGATGATGGTGGCGATCCCATCAACAACGTGGTGATTTTGACCGGCGATGTGCACACCGCCTGGGTGGCCGACATCACGGATAACCCCAACCAGCCGATTGATGCGGTGGGCGGCTACAATCCGATTACCGGGCAAGGCAGTGTGGCCACTGAATTTGTGGTGACCTCCGTCACATCGCCAGGCCTTGACCTGCCCAATCAGATCATTGAAGCCATTCGCCTGACCAGCCCGCACATTAAACACGTGAACGTGACCGAACGCGGTTACAGTGTTCTGCGCGTGGCCGAGGACAAAACCACCTGCGAATACTGGGCAGTCAGCACCATCCTGGAACGCGGTGGTTCAGAAAGCCTGTCCGCCACATTCGAGGTGGCCGATGGCGCAAACCGCATTACCCCACAGGGCATCTACCCAGTGGATGTCGTCACAGGCCTGTTGGGTGTTTAAAGGTTTCTAGGGTAAGATCCGGGCTGTTTCGTTGTCCATCAACCGAGTCCGGATCCCCAAGTGCCTCTGTCAAAAATCCTCCCAGCCCCAGTCATTGGCATACTCACTGTTGCCCTAATGAGCCTATGTATTACCTTCTGGTTCATCGTGATGTTCCCATTTATCCTGTTGCGCCTTGTGCCGGTGTACAGGCTGCAACGCTTGGCGTCGAACTGCTGTGTGCAAATTGCAACCTGGTGGGTAGGCTCGGACAAGCAACTTTACAAACTGCTGCACGGTCAACAGGGGCAAGTTGAAATTCACGGCGACTTCAAACCGCACAGCAGTTATCTGGTGATCAGCAACCACACTGCCTGGGCCGACATTGTGGTCTTGTTCGATGTGCTGCATGGCCATGCGCCTTTTGGCCGGTTTTTTCTGAAGAAAGAACTGATTTGGGTTCCCATTGTGGGCGTGGTGTGCTGGGCCATGGATTTCCCCTTCATGAAGCGCCACAGCCGTGCTGCCATTGCACGCAACCCGGTGCTGGCCAGCCAAGACCTGGAAACCACCCGCAAAGCCTGCGAGGTATACAAGGAAAGCCCGGTCACCGTGATCAACTTTCTGGAAGGTACACGATTTACCCCGGCCAAAAAAGCCAAAACCAAATCGCCCTACACCCACCTGCTGGGCCCCAAGTACGGTGGCTTGTCAGCTTCGCTAAACGCCATGGGCGAGCAATTTGAAGGCATGGTCAATGTGACCATCGCCTATGGCCCCAGCCACGGCAACATCACGTGGAGCTGGCTGTGTGGGAAGCAACCCAATATGCAGGTACATGTTGAAATTCTGCCCATTCCTGCCGACATGATCGCAGGCGACTTTCGCAACGACCTGGAATTCAAGAACCGGTTTAAAACCTGGATTGGCAACATCTGGACCCTGAAAGACGAACGCCTCGCGGAGATGCGCCGCAAAGCCGGACACACTTCACCGTGAACCACACCAGCACCGGCTTGACAGGTTTGTTAAACTACTCGAATTGCAGTCAAACGAAGTGATCTCCCCAATGCGCACCCGCTGGTTCCAACACATGCTGATCGCGCTGGCCGTGCTGGCTACGCAATGGGCAGGGCTCGCCCACGGCATAGAGCACCGGGACAGGCTGCAAGCAGAATCGCACGGCCACGCACACAGTCACAATAGCAAACACGCTGCCGCCAGCGATTTACTGCATTCCTGCCTGCTGTTCGATGGCCTTGCCACCGCACAGGCTGCGGTTTCCAACCCACCCTCCAGCTGCGCATCGCCACTGCTGGCCCAACTGGGCATTCAAAGCAGTGCGGTCGCAGCGCCCAGAAATACCCTGTTCGCGCAACGGGTGCGGGTGCGCGACCCACCCAGTTTTTCCTGAAGTAAACAATCCCCTTCATTTTTTGTCGCTTTCCGAGCCCTTGTGTTGTCAAAACCGGGCCGGACAGCGGCGTGCTGTATTTCAGGAAAAAACATGAACAAATCCCAATTTCAGCGCCGTGCGGTGGCGCTGGCCAGCTTGCTTTTTATTGCACAAACCCAAGCCCTGGCCCAAGAGGCCTTGCTTGAATCCGTGGTGGTCACCGGCACAACCGAACAAGCAGAATCCATCACCAAACCTTTTTCAATCATTACCGCCGATGAGCTGAATGCCAATGGCGCCAGCACCGTGGGCGAGGCATTGCGCTATCAACCGGGAGTGTCCGCCACAGGTTTCGGCCCCAATTCAAGCCGCCCTATCGTGCGTGGCCAAGACTCTGACCGAATCAAGATCCTGCGCAATTCAGCCGCCACGGTTGATGTGTCGGCACTCAGCTTCGACCATGCCCTGCCCGTAGATCCCTTCGCATTGCACCAGGTTGAAATCCTTCGTGGCCCTGCTGCGCTGGCCTATGGTGGCAATGCAGTCGGCGGTGTAGTGAACCTGGTCGACCAACGTATTGCACGCACGCCTGTTCAAGGCCTTCAAGGCGAAATCAACTTGCTGGGTGGCGGCGCAGCCGATCAAACTGCCGGCGGCTTTAAGCTGGATGCCGGCTTGGGGCAGGGCGTCAGCATTCATCTGGATGGATTCAAACGAACCACGCGCGACCTTGAAACCCCCACCTTCACTGATCCAGACGGAGTGACCGGAGACCGGGTACAAAACTCATCCTCGAAATCCGATGGCGCAGCCATTGGTGCATCGTTTCAAACCGGCAATGGCTATATTGGCGTGTCGGCTGAACGTTACAACAACGAATACGGTGTTCCGAAATCGCTCGATGTGCGCATTGGCATGGAAAGCGAACGCTATGCACTGGAAGGTGAGCAAAATTTCAACAATGCTGCCTTTAAACAAGTGAAATACCGCCTGGCCAAAACCGATTACCAGCACCAGGAATTTGAAGACGGCGCGCCGGCCACCCTGTTTGTGAATGATGGCGTGGACGGCCGCGTGGAAGTGGCCTTGCAGCCGTTTTCAATTGCGGGCATGAACATCAACACCAGCACGGGCGTGCAGTTTGAACGGACCGATTTTTCGGCGATTGGGGATGAAGCGTTTGTGCCCAGCACCAGCACCGATCAAACCGGGATCTTCACCATCTTCCGTGCCAGCCGCGGGCAGGAAAACAGTGGGGTATTCGAATTCGGTCTGCGTGGAGACCAAGTGGATGTGAATGCAGCCACCAGTGGTTTATCGCCCTTAAATGGCCCTGTCGCGGGCGCCGGTGTAGACGCGGGCCCTGGCATTAACCGCAGTTTCAGCCCTAGTTCCGTTTCCTTGGGCTATACAGCGCCTATTGGCAACGGCTGGTCGCTGGGTGGTTCAGTGTCTCGGGTGGAGCGCGCGCCCTCTAGCTTCGAGTTGTATGCCGACGGCGTGCATGTGGCCACGGATGCCTACGAGAAAGGCAATCCGAATTTGCAGGAAGAACGCGGCCGCCACCTGGAATTAACCAGCACCTGGGCACAAGGTGAATCCAAATTCAATGCCACCGCCTTCGCAAGCCGATACAGCAATTACATTGCCTTGATTGGACGCACAGGTGCCGATGCCGAATTTATTGAAGCGCCCGGAGAACCGCCCATTCAAGTGTTCGACTTCACAGCGGTTCCCGCAGAATTTCAAGGCATTGAACTGGGGTACCAAACCGCCTACGCCATGGGTGCCGGCAAGCTGCAGCCGTCCATTCAATACGACCTTGTACGTGGCAAACGCACCGATGGGGGCGGCAACCTTCCGCGCATCAGCCCGCAACGTGTGGTGGCCAGCGCCGCTTATACACAAGGTGGCTGGACCGTTACGCCTGAACTGATTTGGGTCAGCGACAGCAAAGCGGGTGCGGGCGATGTTGAAGTGGATGGTTACGAGTTGGTGAACTTGCGAATCGGCAAAGCATTCACCTGGGGCCGCACCGGTGGCGAAATATTCGCCAACCTTCAAAACCTGACTGATGAGCTGGCGTTTTCAGCCACAACGCTGAACACCGTGCGCGGTTATACGCCGCTGGGCGGGCGCTCTGCGCTGGTGGGTGTGAAACTGGCCTTCTAAGGCAAGGCTGGGCATTTAGTGTTTGTGATCACCGCCGCCACCATGGCTGTGGTGGTCACCTGCTGCATTCTGGCTTGCCACCGCTTTCACCGGCATTTCAATTTTGCTGCCATCGGCTTTCTCAAATTGCAGGCTCAGTTCAATTTCCTGGCCAACCTCAACCGGTGCGGTTAAAGCCATCAGCATCACATGGTAGCCACCCGGCTTGAGCTCCAGCGGTTCGCCTGCCTTCATTTCAATGCGCTCGGCCATGCGCATGCGCATGATGTCGCCGTCCATTTTCATTTCATGCACTTCAGCAATTTCGGCGGCCGGGGTGGCCACGCCAACCAAGGCCATGGGTTCCTGACTGGTGATGGTCAAATAGGCACCAGTGGCGTCCTGCTCGCCCACAGTGGGGCGCACCCAGGCGTTCTGAACCGAAATTCCGTCTTGCACCTGCACGGGTGTTGTCGCCTGCTCTGCTACAGCAGGCGCATCGTGAGAATGGCCCGACTCTGCACCATGGTCATGATGTTCAGAACAGGCTGCCAAAGCCACCGCGGCAGACAAAACCGCCAAATGAATCATTTTCTTCACTTCAAACTCCCAAACACTTTTTTAAGCACGGCACTGCCAGCCGCAACGGGATTGGCACGAATCGCTTTCTCTTCTTCGGCCACCATCAAAAACAACGCATCAAGCGCCTTGTTGGTGACATACCCCTCCAAATTGGCATCTTCAGCCTTCACCAATCCAAAGCGGCTGCCCTTTTCGGCCAGTGCATTGTATTGCTGTGCCAAACCCACCTGCGCGGTTTTGCCCTTCACAATCGGCAAAAGCTGGGTGTACAAATCGGCTTGCGTCTTGCTGCGAAAAAAATCTGTCACTGCGGTGTCACCGCCACTCAGTACCTGTTTGGCGTCTTCAACCGTCATGTTTTGTATCGTTTTCTTCAACACGGCTTTCGCTTGAGGCACTGCGGCTTCTGCTGCACGGTTCATGCTGACCTCCATCTGGTCCAGCTGTGAACCCATGCCCACCATTTTCAACAAACCCTTGCTGTTCTCCAAGTACTCCGGCAGTTTAATTCGCACTGCCGGGTTGCCCAAAAAACCATCGGCCTTGCCCAAGCTGCCCACTGCGGCATCGGCACCTTTGCTGAGCGTGGTGCGCAAAGCAGTTACTGCCTCTTTGCTGGTGATGCCGCTTAAATCTGCAGCCGCCACTGTACCGGCGAAGACCAAGGCAAACAGGGCTACGAAAAAGGCAAGTAAGGAACGCATCGAACGGATCATCTTGGCCTCCCAGCCAGCGGTGTTCAAGAATCGAGCAAGCGCGCTTTGCGTTCAGCCCGAATGAAAATATCAACAGCCTGACCTTTGTTTTTTGCACCCAAGCGCAAGAATATTTCCTTGATGTGCCCACGCACCGTATCCGGGCTGATGTCCATTTCACGCGCAACCTCTTTGGCCGACAAGCCTTCGGCGGTTTTTCGCATGATTTCCACTTGCTTCCAGGTCAAGGGTTTGTCCGAGCCCGGCGCATAAATGTTGGAATGGTATTCGTTGGCTGCCTTCTCCGCGCCTTTGGGCACATCGTCAAGCACACCCGCCTGTATCAGCAAATTTTGAAGGGCACGAAGCAGTTCAGGGTAGGTGCTGGCCTTGTTCACATAGAAATAGCCAGCCCGCTCAGCCTCGCGCGCCAGGTTTTTGTCCAGCACGCCCGAACAAATCAGTTTTGGGCATTGTGGAAACAGCACTGCGAATGTGTTGATGGTGCTCACACCCTTGGAGTCGGGGAGGTCCAGATCGGCGATGACCAGGTCTGGTTCAACCTGAATCCCCCTGGCTTTCTCCATGCTTTCCACCACAATGATTTCACTGTGAGTGACCAGCTGGTCGATCATGTCGGCCAACATGATTGAGATCATCGGGTGGTCTTCAGCGATCAAAATTGTGGGTTTGTCCGTCAGCGAACCCATGTCTGCGTGCCCTGTTTTTTCTTGTGTCATCAAGGCATTGTACTGCGAAAATTTACAGACGTGCCTGCGGGTTTGCCTGTGCCATCAGCCGTTCACGGCTTCCCTGTATGGCAGCCTGAATTTTTGGCACCAGTTTCTGCGCCACTTTTTCGCCTTCCAGCAAAAACTCATGGCGCTGGTCCAGATTCAATGCATCAGCGTGTTGCACACTGGGTTGTATCACCACATCGGCCCGGGCCAACTCGGCACGAATGGCTTGCTGGCTCAGAATATTGATGCTTTGGTCGAGCAACCCCCACCATCCCATGGCACCTGCTCCAGTGCGTGGTTTTGCAGAAATATCCACCGCAATCACCACATCGGCGCCCATTTCACGGGCAGTCAGCACGGGTACAGGGCTTACCAAACCACCATCCACAAACTGGCGTTTTCCGATACGGGTGGGTAAAAATACGTTTGGAATGCTGCACGACGCACGCACTGCCTGCCCGGCGTTTCCGTAGTTAAACGCGACCTTCTCACCACTTTCCAGGTCGGTGGCCACAGCAGCAAAGCGAATCGGAAATTGATGGATGGCCTTGTTTTTCACTTGCGTATTCACATACTGCTGCAGTTTGTCGCCTATCAAGAACCCCTGGCTGCTCAAGGTCAGGTCGCGAATGTCGGCTTCCTGCATACCCAAAGCTACGCTTTGCAAGGTGTAAGCATTCATGCCACTGGCATACAAAGCACCCACAAAGCTGCCTGCGCTGGTACCCACCACAATGCTGGGTTTGATACCGTGGCTTTCCAGCACCTTGATCACGCCCACATGGGCAAAGCCCTTCACACCGCCGCCCCCCAGCACCAAGGCAACCACTGGCTCGCGGGTTTTTGGTGCAATCGGGTCTTGCGCCTGGGCAGCAGGTACAGGTTCAGGCAAGGGCGCAACCGACGGTGCAACCGTGGCACAGGCCGACAACACCAAGGTCAACATGGACGCCAGGAAAATGCCAAAAGGCTTGTTTTTCATACACATTTTTCGAAAACTGATTCAAGAACAGGATGCTACCGCAGCGCAGCAAACTTGGGTTGACAGAATGCACTAACGGCAAATTGAGCTGCAGGTTTACGATGAACTTCACCGCAACCCCTTGGTCCTAGAAAGGACCGTGTAAGTTCAATAGCGGCCTAATAGGGCGAACAACAGAAGGCGGAGAAAAGATGAACCCAGCAATCATACCGATTGCAACTGCTGTTGACTTTGCGCAACAACACCGCAAAAAGCCCAAAGGTCGACAAATTGATTCGCGCAGCATGTCCGAAGTCCTTGCCGTTCTGGGCGGGGAAACATTGCGTCGCGACCTGCTGATTGAATACCTTCATCAACTGCAAGACCAATTGGGCTGTCTGCCCAAACCTCACTTGGCCGCGCTGGCTGAATGCCTGAGGTTGTCACAAACAGAAGTGTTCGAAGTGGCCACCTTCTACCATCACTTCGATGTAGTGGACTCCAAACACTCCGCAAACCACGATCTCACTGTGCGTGTTTGCAATGGCCCGTCTTGTTGCATGGCGGGAGCAGAGGCACTGATCGAGAAATTGCCTGCACTGCTCGGCAGTACCGTGCGGGTTCAAGCGGTACCCTGCATTGGGCGTTGCGAGCAAGCCCCGGCTGCGGCTGTGGGCCAGCATGAAATGGGATGGGCCAATCACCATGAAATTATGGAAGCAGCATTTGGTCAGCACACCAAGGCCTTGCCAACGCGCCACACTGATTTGGTCCAATACAAATCCGCAGGGGGTTATCAACTTTTGCACGAATGTGTAACTGGGACACGCACAGTTGAATCGGTCATCGACACACTCTCGAGTTCAGGCCTGCGCGGCCTGGGTGGCGCGGGTTTTCCTGCCGGCAAAAAGTGGGCCATTGTGCGCGAGCAAAACGCACCCCGTTTGATGGCTGTGAACATCGATGAAGGCGAACCCGGTACCTTCAAAGACCGCAGCTACCTTGAACACAACCCACATCAGTTTTTGGAGGGCATGCTGATTGCCGCCTGGGCCGTGCAAGCCAGCACCGTTTACATTTACCTGCGCGACGAATACCACGCCTGCCGGGCCATGCTGCAAAACGAACTGGCCCTTCTCAAAGCCAATCCGCCGATAAGCAACATGCCCGCCATTGAACTTCGTCGTGGTGCAGGCGCCTACATTTGCGGTGAAGAATCGGCCATGCTGGAGTCGATTGAAGGCAAACGTGGATTACCAAGACTACGCCCACCTTACGTTGCGCAGGTGGGCTTGTTCAACAAACCCACACTGGTTCACAACTTTGAGACCCTGTACTGGGTGCCCGCCATCCTGGAAAAAGGGGCCAGCTGGTTTTCCGAACAGGGACGCCACGGGCGAAGTGGTCTACGGTCGTATTCTGTATCAGGGCGCGTGAATAAACCCGGCGTTCACCTAGCCCCGGCAGGTATCACCCTGAACGAGCTGATTTCCGAGTACTGCGATGGCATGCAGCCCGGCCACACCCTTTATGGCTATTTGCCAGGCGGAGCGTCTGGCGGAATATTGCCAGCGGTACTGGCCGATGTGCCACTTGATTTCGACACCCTGCAAGCCCACGGCTGCTTCATCGGCTCCGCGGCTGTTGTGGTGTTCTCTCAAGCGGACAGCGCTGTGAACGTGGCCCAAAATCTGATGCGGTTTTTCGTGCATGAAAGCTGCGGGCAATGCACTCCCTGCCGCACCGGTACCGCCAAAGCCCTGGCCTTGATCAATCAACCCAAGTGGAATGTGCCTTTGCTGCAAGAGCTATCAACTGTGATGCGCGATGCCTCCATTTGCGGTCTGGGCCAGGCCGCTCCCAATCCGATTGATTGTGTCATTCGCTACTTTCCTCAGGAATTGGAATTCGAGCCAAGAGGCAGCCAATCATGAACGCCTCGCAAATGATCCGCTTACAGCTCAACGGACAAACTGTTGAAGCCCTGCCCGGTGAGACCCTTCTGCAGCTTGCCCAGCGCGAGGGCATCGACGTACCTCACCTTTGTTACAAGGCCGGCCTTGAGGCTGCGGGTAACTGCCGCGCCTGCGTGGTCGAAGTGGAGGGCGAGCGCACCCTGGCCGCCTCGTGTTACAGGCAGGCCGCGGCAGGCATGGTGGTGCACACCGACTCCACCAAGGCCATTGCCGCGCAAAAAATGGTGCTGGAACTGTTGCTGGCTGACATGCCCAGGCAAGTGAACCCAAACAAGTTGAAGGCCGACAATGAATTAACCCACTGGTGCCAGCAAATGGGCATTCAAAGCACCCGGTTTGAGGCACGAGCATCCGTGTCCGCCGACCTGTCGCACCCTGCAATTGCAGTGAACATGGACCATTGCATTCAGTGCACCCGCTGCGTACGCGCCTGCCGCGAGGTGCAAGTGAACGATGTCATTGGCCTGGCTTTTCGCGGTGAACATGCCACCGTTGTGTTCGATCAAGGTGACGCTTTGGCCCACTCCACCTGCGTGGCCTGTGGCGAATGCGTGCAAGCCTGCCCCACCGGTGCGCTGAGCCCGGCCAAAGCTGCGGCACACCAGCCCGCGGATAAGACAGTGGATTCTGTATGCCCTTATTGCGGTGTCGGCTGTCAGCTCACCTACCACGTGAAGGGCAATACCATTTTGCACGTCGAAGGTCGCAAGGGACCCGCCAATGAAGGCCGCCTGTGCGTCAAGGGGCGCTATGGCTTTGACTATGTTCACCACGAACAACGTCTCACCCAACCGCTTATTCGCCGTGAAGGTGTTGCCAAGAATCCGGTCAACCTACTGAATCCTGAAGAGGTGAACCATGCGTTTCGCACCGCCACCTGGGACGAAGCACTGGCCTTGATTGCTGATCGGTTCAAGCAGATAAAAACAACCCATGGCGGCCACGCACTGGCTGGGTTTGGCTCCGCCAAATGCAGCAACGAGGAAGCCTATCTGTTTCAAAAACTGGTTCGCACCGGTTTTGGTACCAACAATGTTGACCACTGCACCCGCCTGTGTCACGCCTCGTCGGTGGCCGCATTGCTGGAGGGTATTGGGTCGGGAGCCGTGTCCAACCCGGTGATGGATGTAAACCAGGCCGAAGTGATCTTCGTAATTGGTGCCAACCCCACAGTGAATCATCCTGTGGGCGCCACCTGGATTAAAAATGCGGTTAAAAACGGCGCCAAACTGATTGTGGCCGACCCCAGGCGTTCAGACCTGGCACGGCACGCCACCCATTTTTTACAGTTCAAGGCCGACAGTGACGTGGCACTGCTCAATGCCTTGTTGCACGTCATCATCGAAGAAAACCTGATTGATCGGGAATTCATCAAACAACGTACCGAAGGCTTTGATGACCTGAAGGCGAATGTCAGCGCCTGCACACCCGAGGCCATGTCATCCATCTGTGGCATTTCACCGGCTGAATTGCGTGCAGTGGCCCGCCTGTATGCAACATCCAGTGCATCCATCATTTTGTGGGGCATGGGCATTTCACAGCACACCCACGGCACGGACAATGCACGCTGCCTGATATCACTGGCACTGATCACCGGGCAAATCGGTCGACCTGGCACGGGCCTTCACCCCTTGCGCGGCCAAAACAATGTGCAGGGTGCATCAGACGCCGGGCTGATCCCCATGATGTACCCGGACTACCAACAGGTGTGCAATCCCGAAACACAACAACGATTCGAAGCCCTTTGGAATACGCCACTTTCCAACACCCCCGGGCTCACCGTGGTCGAGACCATGCAAGCGATTCTCGCTGGTGAGGTAAAAGGCATGTACATACTCGGTGAAAACCCGGCCATGTCTGACCCCGATTTAAACCATGCCCGAAAGGCACTGGCCGCACTCGATTTTCTGGTGGTGCAAGACATCTTCCTGACCGAAACGGCAAGCCTTGCCGATGTTGTTTTACCCGCCAGCGCCTTTCCTGAGAAAACCGGCACTTTCACCAATACCGATCGCCTGGTTCAACTTGGGCAACAAGCCATCGACCCGCCCGGTCAAGCACGGCAAGACCTTTGGATTATTCAAAGTATTGCTCAAACCATGGGGCTGGACTGGCATTACAACAGTGTGGAAGAAGTATTTGATGAAATGCGCCGCGCCATGCACAGCATTGAGGGCATCACCTGGCAACGCCTGCAACGCGAGCACGCTTTGGTTTACCCCTGCGCCCATGAAGGAGACATTGGCCAGGCCGTGGTGTTTACCGAGCACTTCCCGACACCCAATGGAAAGGCTCGCCTGGTGCCAGCCCGATACCGTGGGGCTGCTGAAACACCTGATTCCGAGTTTCCCTTTGTATTGATTACCGGACGACAACTGGAACACTGGCACACTGGCAGCATGACCCGTCGCGCCAGCGTTCTGGATGCCATTGAACCCGAACCCACCGCACTGCTTCATCCCGAAGATTTAAAAGCCTTAAACATTAAGGCTGGCAACACCATTTGGCTTCAATCCCGCCGCGGTGAGGTAGAACTGTTTGCACGCGCCGACACGGGCACACCACCGGGCCATGTGTTTGTGCCTTTTTGTTATGCCGAGGCGGCAATCAACAAACGAACCCACGCAGCACTTGACCCCGACGGAAAAATTCCCGAGTTCAAGTACTGCGCTATTGCGGTGCACAAAAAATAGGGGAAACCCTGATTTTGTCAAACTTTAATGAATAAAGTGACACACAACGAGTGATACCTATTTGCCCGCTTTTGGACAAATTCACAGTTTGTGACATGTTTAGGGTCAAAGAAAAAATGAAATGCACCTGAATCGTGCGTTCTGGAGACCTGTCGTGGCCCTGCAAATTACTGTCTCACCGAACATGATCACGCCCGCGCTTGACCGTGGGATGAAGAACAATATTGCCCGCAAATCAGGCAATAAACACGTGCATGGTGACGTCTATAAACAGCGCACTGCCTGGAAAAAAATCTGTGACTTTGTGAGCTCCACGCGTGCCATTCAAGTGGTTGCCAAAGCGCATTTTGAATCCAAACAATACTCCGAAGCAGCCATTCTGCGCAAAGATTACCAAGCCACCCAAAAATCAAACGCGCTGGGCCGCGCGCTCACAGAAGACGAGTATGACGACACAGTGTGGAATTCCAGCGGTGTTCAAAACCGCTTGATGCGGGAAGACTATATTCGCTACAGCCCCAATTACTACAACAAAGAAAACGGAACCACCTCTCGCAACCTGTGGGCCCGTCGATTCTCCAAGTTAAGCCATGCCTTGCATGGCCTTTGCGAAATGAATGCCGCACCCACCGGCATGACTTACAACGTGATACGCAACACTGCTGCCCGTGGTGTTGATGAAAAAAGCACCAAGAACAAACTTTTCATGTTTGGAATACTTGGGTTCATCGGTGTGGCCACTACCGAGTTATTGAGCGCAATACGGGGCCTCTCCAGCAACAGTGCCACTTTCCTGGGTCAGGGTATTTTGACTTTGCTCATCGCGTTCCCTGTGGCTTCTTCTGCCTTGGGGTTCTTGGGCTTTTGCGCTGGCCTGGCCAGCCAAATCGCAGTTCAAAAACACAAGCTCAACACGAAACAGAAAGAAAACCTTTCAAAAGACGTCAGCGAAAATCTTCAAAAAATACTGTCACAACTCAAATCCATCAAAGGCAAACCCGAGCTGATCCAGATCATGGCCAAAGCAATGCAAGGCAAACATCACATTCTGAAAAAAATCAAATCGAACAGTCTGGATGCTCAAGGTGTTCCCATTATTTTGAATGCTGCACTGGCCGCAATTGACCCCGGCAAAAGCGACCTTGAAAACATGCAGGCCCTTAAAACTGCCTTAGGGCATTACATGCAGGTTGAAAAACCAGCAGGCGAATCAGCCACCCTTTGGGCACGCTACCGCTATGCCAAATCAGTCACCACCAAAGAAAGCCACTATGTTGCGCTGGCGAGCACTGTAGACCACATGGATGTTGACAACCCGCATGCCAAAGCGATTCAAGATGCCCGTCGAAAAACGGAAGAAATTCTTGCGCCTGCCATCCACGATTTTGCCCTTAAAACACTTGCCTACCCCGCGGCATTGCTTGATCGCCTGGCCAACACCCACATAGCGCCCACCTTGCGAAAATGGGCCAGCGAGAGCTACCAAAAAGCACAAGCCAAGAAAATGAGCGACCCCAGCAGAGCAGCAAAAAACTGCTTTAAAGGCGAGTACATGGCCAAAAATATTCACCAGTACGGCCCCGTCACACGTGCCTGTATAAAAATTGCCGAAGGCATGCGTTTGTTCAACATGAACGTGGTCTTGGCATCGAATGCCAACCTGTCGCGAATATTCAACAACATGGCACTTTTTGTGAACAACGCTGTGGGTACAAGCCCTGCGTCACGTTCCATGTGCAACAGCCTGGGGCGCTTTTTCGGAGGCGCCGTGTTGGCACTTATCTTCGGTACTTTCATTCCGATTGCCGCCGACGCCACGGGCAGCCCCTCAACCGTCAGCACCGAAGGAAATTTTCCTGTGAACTTCTCCATGACCAACATTGGTATTCTGATGTTCCTGCTGTCCACACCCACCTTGCTGGTTCAAGGCCTTGCACACGTGGCCGCACGAATAGAAGGCTGGGAAGGCAATATCAACAAAACACCCCCAGCAGGTGTTTCCGCATTCCGGTTTGCACGCTGAATTCTTGCCCCAACAGCTTGTTTGGCAAGCATTGGTCAAGTCTGCAATAATCGGTTTGTCGTCATAGCCACTTCACAGGTTCTATGAAAACACACCCGCACGATTTGGTTGATGCCCAAAAGGTACCCAAGCCTATTGCAGGCCTGTTGCACAGCGCTGGCATACACATTAACGGCACTGAACCCTACGACATTCAGATACTCGACGAGCGCTTATTCAACGCTGTACTCAGCCATGGTTCTATCGGCCTGGGCGAGGCCTACATGAATGGTTGGTGGACCGTGGCGCGACTCGATGAAATGATGTTTCGACTAATGCGAAACAATGCCGACGAACACACCAAAGCCTGGACCAAAATGCAATGGTTAATGCTTGCTTTGCGCGAGAAAGTCATTAATCTGCAAGCGCCCACACGCGCATTTCAAGTCGGGGAACACCATTACGACACCGGCAACGACCTGTTCGAAGCCATGCTTGATCCGCTGATGATTTATTCATGTGGTTATTGGGAACAAGCCCGGAATCTTGAACAGGCACAGTTGCACAAACTCGACATGATTTGCCAAAAATTGCAGTTGCAGCCTGGTGAAAAATTGCTGGACATCGGTTGTGGCTGGGGTGGGTTGGCCTGGTACGCTGCAACACATTTTGACGTGCAAGTACTGGGCATTACCGTGTCAGCCCAGCAACAACAATATGCCCGTGCACGTTGCGCCGGTTTGCCTGTGGAAATTGAATTGATTGATTACCGCGACTTGCAAGGCCAATACGACAAAGTGGTGTCCGTGGGGATGTTTGAACATGTGGGCTTAAAAAACTACCCAGCCTATTTTGAAGCGGTGCACCGGCTTTTAAAACCCGATGGTCTTTTTTTGTTGCACACCATCGGCGGTTTTAATAAAACCGAGGCCACTGACCCCTGGATCGACAAATACATTTTTCCGAACGGAAAAATTCCATCGCCCAGCGAAATTGCCGAACATGTTGACGGCAAACTGGTGCTGGAAGACTGGCACAACTTTGGCACGGATTACGACAAAACACTGATGGCCTGGCATGCCAATGTTGAAAAGGCTTGGCCCACACTGCAAGCCAATTACGATGAACGTTTTCACCGCATGTGGACGTATTACCTGATGACCTGCGCAGCTTATTTCCGTGCCCGCAAAGGCATGCTGTGGCAACTGGTTTTCAGTCACCGCGAAAACTCAAAGGTTTACCGCAGTAAACGACCTAGGTTCTAACCCCGTTTGATTTATTACACACACGTATTAATTGACGACCCCACTTAATTTCAATATATTACGCATACGTAATAATTGGAATGTACATGGATCGTCGCCTTTTCTTCATGCTGAACCGCGCGCGCGCTGTACTTTATCGCCACGCCGACAGTGGCGTTGAACAAGCCATTGGTGTACCGGCGGCACAAGTCAGTTTGCTGTTTGCGCTGGATAAATTTCCACAGGCTTCCATGCAAGAACTTGGCGAAGTGCTTGGTTTGAACAGCTCCGCCATGACGGGCCTGGTGCAACGCATGAAAAACGCCAAACTGATTGAACGGGTGGTTTCAAGAGAAGATGCCCGCGTAGCTCACCTGAGAATGACCAACAAAGGCAGGGACAAAATGCAGGCCGCCAAACCCTTGTTGGTCAAATTGAACAAACAACTGGTCGAAGGTTTCACCACGGAGGAAATTGACACCGTGCTGAAATTTTTGAACACCGTACACACTCGTTTCTCGCAAACCAAAGGAGACACTGAATGAACGCCATGCGTCTGGCCCAAACACTGTCCAGCAATCCTTTTTTCCAGTTTGCCAAACTGGGCACTGTGAACAAAAACTCAGAAGAACATGTTCAACTGGGTTTTGATTCTTTTCTGAAAAATCACATTGGTACTTTGCATGCTGGCGCCTTGTTTACCGCGGCACAAGCCGATGCACAAGCAAACCTGCTGAATATCCTTGAGCAACACAACACCAAATGGAAAATTGCCGCTTACACCAGCCGAATTTCTTACAAACGACCTGCGAAAGGGCCTGTTTGGATCCACACCGCAGCACCCACAATTGATTTCGACAACAGAGTGGCGCACACGGTGAGTACCTTGAACAACGAGGCCAACGAACCCCTGGCTGAACTTCACATTCAGTTCAGCTTGACCCAAGGAGAGCAATAATGCTGGACACACTGCTTACCCTGATCATGCGACCCCTGGTCAAGATGCAAATGGATGGCAAAGTACCTTTTGCCAAAGCCTGTGGCGTGCGCTTAAGCAGCATGGGCGATGGCGTGGCACGTTGTGAAATGGCACAGAAGCCCGAACTGCTAGACGACACCGGCAAGCTTGCTGACGGCGCTCTGTTTACCTTGGCCGAGACCTGCTCCGGTGCAGCCATGGCGGGTGGCTTTGCCTCGGTTATTTTGGGAGTTCGACCAGTGGCCGCCCAAGTCGAATTTGAGGTGCTGAAACCCGCACTTGGCCTGATCAATGCCCAGGCCAAGGTTGCGCAAGCCATTTCACCATTGAAGAAAACACTTCGCACCACAGGAAAAATCAATTTTCCGGTTGAAGTGGAGGTCAACGATGCGAGCGGGCACACCGTGGCCCGCATGCGTGTTACATGGAACTTGAAGAAGAATTAAAGGGTCCGCTTAGTGCGCAGTACGCATGTGCTTAAACGTCAATATTGCCTGCTTTCAAAGCGTTGCTTTCGATAAACGCCCTACGAGGTTCAACTTCATCGCCCATCAGAGTCGTGAAAATTTGATCGGCAGCAATCGCGTCTTCAATTTGAACGCGCAGCAAACGGCGCACGGTGGGGTCCATGGTGGTTTCCCACAACTGTTGGGGGTTCATTTCACCCAAACCTTTGTAGCGCTGTTTGGTAATCGCTTTTTCTGCTTGTTCGCGCAACCATTGCATGGCCTCGCGGAAACTTTGCACTGCTTGCACCTTTTGCTTTTCACCCTCGCCACGCTGAATTTCAGCGCCTTCAGAAATCAGGCCTTTGAAGGTTTTTGCAGCATGGGCCAGCAAGGGGTAATCCGCACCATGAACAAAGTCAGGATCGATTGTGGTGACACGCACATTGCCATGGTGGCGGCGGTGAATCAAGACACGATGTTTGTCGCTTTGCTCATCGAACTGTGAAAACACAGTCATGATTGCGGGGTCGAGTACGGCCTGCAAGCGGGCTGCGCTGGCCTTGGATGCTTCTTCCGAATCAAGATCAAGTTCAACACCTTCCACAATCGCGTTCAGTACATCAGGATCAATCATTCGGCTTAAACGACGCACCACTGCTTCCACAGTCACAAACTGTCGGGCCAGCTCTTCCAGTGCTTCACCCTTGATTGGGTCTTTGCCTTCACCAGGAATCAGCGCCGCTTTTTCCATGGCAATGGTCAGCATGTACTGCGCCTCTTCCTGATCATCTTTCAGGTAGCGCTCGTCTTTACCGTGCTTTACTTTGTATAGCGGCGGTTGAGCAATATACACATGGCCGTGCTCAACCAGTTCCGGCATTTGGCGATAAAGCAGAGTCAGCAAAAGGGTACGAATGTGTGCGCCGTCCACGTCCGCGTCGGTCATGATGATGATGCGGTGGTAACGCAACTTGGCCAGGTTGAAATCGTCCTTGCCAATGCTGGTACCCAAGGCTGTAATCAAGGTGGTGATTTGCTCTGAGGTCAACAGCTTGTCAAACCGCGCTTTTTCTACGTTCAATACCTTGCCACGCAGCGGCAAAATGGCTTGAAACTTGCGGTCGCGGCCCTGCTTGGCCGAGCCACCCGCAGAATCGCCCTCAACAATATAAATTTCGCATTTAGCAGGGTCACGTTCCTGACAATCGGCCAGTTTGCCTGGCAAACCCACACCATCCAGCACACCTTTGCGGCGCGTCATGTCGCGGGCTTTGCGCGCAGCTTCACGGGCACGCGCTGCTTCAACAATCTTGCTGCAAATCAGCTTGGCATCGTTAGGTCGCTCTTCCAAGAACTCACTGAGTACCTTGGCCACAATGTCTTCCACAGGTGCACGCACCTCGCTGGACACCAGCTTGTCTTTGGTCTGGCTTGAAAACTTGGGTTCAGGCACTTTCACAGACAGCACGCAGCACAGACCTTCGCGCATGTCATCGCCGGTTACTTCCACTTTCTGCTTCTTGGCAATTTCATTGACTTCAATGTACTTGCCGATTACGCGGGTCATGGCCGCCCGCAAACCGGTCAGGTGCGTACCGCCATCGCGTTGCGGAATATTGTTGGTGAAACACAGCACCGATTCATTGAAGCCATCATTCCATTGCATCGATACTTCAACACCAATGCTGGTACCGGGAATACCACCGTAAGTTTCGGCTGGGCGTTCACCCGCTGCGTAAAACGTATTCGGATGCAAAATTTTCTTGTTGGCATTGATGAATTCAACAAACCCCATCACGCCGCCGCTTCCGGCAAAATCGTCTTCTTTGCCAGTGCGCTCGTCTTTCAGGCGAATGCGCACGCCGTTGTTCAGAAAGCTAAGTTCACGCAGGCGTTTGGCCAGAATTTCATAGTGAAAATCGTTGTTCTGCTGAAAAATTTCTGTGTCGGGCAGAAAGTGAACTTCCGTACCACGCTTGTCAGTGGTACCCACAATTTTCATGGGCGACACATCCACACCGTCTACCTGCTCAATGATTCTGTTCTGAACAAAACCACGGGCAAACTCCAGCTGATGCACTTTGCCTTCACGGCGAACAATCAGACGCAACCAGCTCGACAAAGCGTTCACACAACTCACACCCACCCCGTGCAAACCACCGGACACCTTGTAGCTGTTCTGGTTGAATTTGCCGCCAGCATGCAACTCGGTTAACGCAATTTCAGACGCAGAGCGCTTGGGCTCATGCTTGTCATCCATTTTTACGCCGGTCGGAATGCCCCGCCCGTTGTCAGTCACGCTGATTGAATTGTCTGCATGAATAGTCACCACGATGTCATCGCAGTGACCTGCCAAAGCCTCGTCAATCGAGTTGTCAACGACTTCGAACACCAGGTGGTGCAAGCCCGTGCCATCGGAAGTGTCACCGATGTACATGCCGGGTCGCTTTCGGACCGCTTCCAGGCCTTCAAGAATCTGGATTGAACCTTCGCCGTAATCTGCGTTGTTGCCTTGTACGGGCAAATCACCGCCGTTCTGTGTTTCTGAAGTCATAAGAGTGTTGTTGTTTTCGCTTTATTGTCGTTTTAAATACGCATGGGCATGACGACATACTTGAAATCGTCTTTGCCTGGGGTGGTCACCAGTGCACTGCTGTTTCCGTCTTGTAACGTGAACTGCACGGTTTCCGACTTGAGGTTGTTCAACACATCCAACAGGTAGTTTACGTTAAAACCCACGTCAATCTCGGGACCTTGGTACTCGACTTCCATTTCATCCCGGGCTTCTTCCTGATCGGAGTTGTTGGCCACAATAGTCAAACCATTGGCACCCAGCACCCAGCGAATACCGCGGAATTTGTCACTGGTCAAAATTGAAGCGCGTTGCAATGAGTGCAACAAGGCGTCGCGGGAAATAACCACGTGGTGCTGATGGGTTTTCGGAATCACGCGTTGATAATCGGGGAACTTGCCTTCCACCAACTTGGTGATCAGGGTGATATCCGAGAAGGTGAATTTGGCCTGGTTGCTCGCCAAATCAATCGTTACAGTGTCATCGGTGTCATTTAACAAACGCGACAGCTCAAGCACGGTTTTACGCGGAATAATCACCTCATGCTTGGCGGTGCCACCTTGACCAGGTGCATCGGCATAAGCCAGGCGGTGTCCATCGGTGGCCACAGCGCGAACACAGGCACTTTCAATCACCAACAAAACACCGTTCAGGTAATAACGCAGGTCTTGTTGAGCCATGGAAAAGTGAACCATGCCCAACAGATTCTTGAGCATCTTTTGCGGCAAACTGATTTGTGTCACCCATTCTTTGGGTTCCTGCACCAGCGGGAAATCTTCTGCAGGCAGTGTTTGCAGTGCAAAGCGGCTTTTTTTGGCTTGCACCGACATCTTCTTGCCGTCCAGTTTCACCATCACATCTGAATCTTCAGGCAGCGATCTCAAAATATCCAGGAATTTTCTAGCAGCCACAGTGGTTGCGGTGTCTTCACCACCCGCACCCACTTCTGCACTGGTTTGTATCTGCATTTCAATGTCTGAAGACAGCAATGTCAGCAGGCCGCCCTGTTTTTTCAGCAGAATGTTGGCCAACACCGGCAAGGTGTTTCGACGTTCCACGATGTTGCTGACAATTTGCAGTTTTCGAACCAATGCATCGCGTGAGCTATGAATTAATTCCATTTAATATTTCCTTATAGGATTAGTTAATAGAGTTGATTCAATTCTGTGGACAACTCTATTTTTTCCTTTGAATTGAGCTTCTTAGGTTCTTTCAAAATGGGTGTAGAACTTCCGGGACTCG
Organism: Gammaproteobacteria bacterium; assembly: GCA_018812945.1. Classification (GTDB taxonomy): domain Bacteria; phylum Pseudomonadota; class Gammaproteobacteria; order Burkholderiales; family Burkholderiaceae_B; genus Limnobacter. Next base: position 35,394 of record JAHJCM010000170.1, read on the forward strand.
ATCTGCATACTGTGGATAACTTTTTTCGGATTTTCCAGGTTCTTTTTTTTCTGTGGATAACTCGTGTTGTTCTGCACGCTTATTACACAGTTATCCACAATTCTAAATCAACCCTTCAGGGTTTGGTCCAGCACGTGCAGCGCATGGTTCAACTCTGAAGACTGATTTCGCAATTCCGATATCTTGTTTACCGCATGCAGCACCGTGGTGTGGTCTCTCCCACCAAACAACTCACCAATTTCCACGTAACTTTTCTCGGTTAATTCTTTGGCCAAATACATGGCGACTTGGCGCGGCAGCACAATTTGCGCTTGCCTGCGCTTTGAAAACATGTCTGCCACCTTGATTTTGTAGTAATCAGCTACTGTTTTTTGAATACTCTCAACCGACACTTGGCCATGGTGGACTGAAATCATGTCGCGCAAAGCTTCACGCACCAGGTCCATGGTCACCGGCTTGTTGTGAAAACTGGCAAATGCCATGATTCGTCTCAAGGCGCCTTCCAGCTCGCGAATGTTGCTGCGCATGTGTTTGGCCACGAAAAAGGCCACATCTTCCGAAAACAGTATTTTTTGCTGTTCGGCTTTCTTCAGCAGAATGGCCACCCGCATTTCAAGTTCGGGAGGTTCAATGGCCACGGTCAAACCGCTGTTGAAACGCGAAATCAGCCGGTCATCCATCCCCTGAATGTCTTTGGGATAGGTGTCGCTGGTGATGATAATTTGCTTCTTCGCGGCAATTAACTGTTCGAATGGATAGAAAAATTCTTCTTGCGTTCGGCTTTTGCCCCCGAAGAACTGAATATCGTCGATCAAAAGCAGGTCGAGCGAGTAATAAGAGCGCTTGAATTCTTCAAATGCCTTTTTTTGATAGGCCTTGACCACATCGCTGACGTACTGTTCAGCATGGATGTAACGAATTTGTGTGTTTGGGTTTTGTTCCAGCAGGCGGTTGCCGATGGAATGAATCAGGTGGGTTTTGCCCAAGCCAACACCACCATACAAAAACAGTGGGTTGTAGCTCACGCCCGGGTTGGACGCTACTTGTTCAGCAGCGGCCCTGGCCAGCTGGTTTGCGCGGCCTGACACGAAGTTGGAAAAACAAAGGTCGCGATTCAAGCGGCTGCGTTCATAGACCGTGGCAGCGATCTCATCGCGCTTTACGGCGGCCACTTTGGGTGCACCTTGTGCTACGGCTTCATTGCTGTTTTTGGCTGTGGCTGGGGCAGGGGCGATTAGAGGACTGGCCTGTTTTGCTGCAACTTGCCATTGGATGGCCATGTCGCAGCCAAAAAACTCGGAGGCCAGTTCGTTGAAGCGACCGCCATAATTGTTCAGCACCCAGTCCAGCTTGAATCGGTTCGGGGCAGCCATGCTCAGGCTGGCGGTGTCTTCATCAAATTCAACCACAGTCAGTGGTTCGATCCACAGTTTGATCTGTTGGGCTGGAATTTCCTTCCGAAGCGCTTCAACACAGTGGTTCCAGAATTGATCAATCACGTTATGAACAGCCTTATTATTCGGATGAACTGCTTTGCAGGAATTAAAACTCAGCGCTCCATTGTATCCAAACCCCCACGGATTGAGTGAGCGATTGACCGCCTTCACGCGAACTTGCAGATTTTTCTAGGTTTTTCCAGAATTTGCCTCTATAATTTCGGGTTCCCTTGGTGTGAGCTTCGATCCTTATTGGTTTCGTCTAATATGCCAGCTCAAGGGCCAAACCAGTTTTAAACTATTTTTCGCCAAATTTTAAGCCCATGTGGGCCAGAGGCTTGCCATGAAACGCACTTATCAACCTTCTAAAGTTCGCCGTCAAAGAACACACGGCTTTTTGGTACGCTCACGCACCCGTGGTGGTCGCGCTGTGCTGCGTGCACGTCGCTCCAAAGGTCGCGCACGTTTGTCCGTTTAAGCCTGGCGCTTTGAACATTCCGAATTGCACAGGGTGGGTTCCGGGTCGCATGCGACAAAAATCACTCGATCTGAAACATTTGGCGGCCTGTTAAAAACCAGGCCAGTGGCCAAAACAGATCGATTGATGCTTCACGCACTGTTCGAGGACACTCCACCGCAGTTCGGAATACTGATCCCCAAGCGCTTGGCCAAACGGGCCGTGGATCGAAATACGTTAAAACGTTTGATCCGCCATGCCTGCCAGGAAGCACTGGGTAACTACCAAGGCAAATTTCTGGTTCGCTTAAGCAAGCCAGTGTGTGCAGTAGGTCATTCAGATCGAGCGGCGTGGTGGATAGAACTCCAACAACTTTTCAACGATCTCTCACGGCGCGTGCCATCACAGCACTGATCCGTGGTTATCAGCTTGCTGTCAGCCCTCTTTTCCCGCCTTCTTGCCGTTTTTACCCCAGTTGCTCGGAATATGCCCTTGAAGCAGTTAAAATTCATGGCGCATGGAAAGGCGCGGCTTTGTCTTTAGGCCGCATTTGTCGATGCAATCCCTGGAATGCTGGCGGTTTGGACCCTGTTCCTGAAACGCGTCGCACCAGTCGCGACTCTTAGTCATTAAGCTCAGTAATTAAGGATTTAAATGGAAACGCGCAGGCTAGTCCTCTTGATGATATTCAGTTTGTCTCTCATCATGCTTTGGGACAATTATCAGGCTTCTATTGGTAAGCCAACCTTGTTCGGCCTCAGCACTGGCGCGCAAACCAGCGACAAAGGCGATGTTGCCAAGTCTGGTGGTTCCGCAGCTGGTTCCAACGCAGGCAATGATTTGCCCCAGGCAGTGGCTCCAACGGCTGGTGATGTTCCAGCTGATCCGAATGCAATCGCTTCAGGCACTGCACAGGCCGCACCGGCTGCGCAAACCATCACTGTTAAAACGGATGTGCTTGAACTGCAGTTTTCAAGCCAGGGCGCACAACTGATTACTTCAAAGCTGCTGAATCACCCTGCTGCCGAGAATCCGGAATTGCCCGTTCAACTGTTTGAACAAACAGCCAATCGAACCTATGTTGGCCAAGCTGGCTTGGTAGGGGTACCTGACGCGCCCAACCACCGCACTTTGTTTGAACTGGTGTCGGGCTCCACTGAGTTTGCACCCGGCCAGGATCAATTAAAGCTGGTATTCAAAGCCACAAGCGGTGGTGTCGAAAACACAAGCACCTACACAATTTTCAAGAATCGCTACGACATTGACCTTGTGATCAATGCACGCAATATTGGTGTTGATCCAGTATCGCCAAGTGCTTACGTTCAAATAACCCGCGATGCAACGCCGTTGTCTAGCGATTCCAAACTTTATTCCACCTTTACTGGGCCAGCTGTTTACACGCCTGAGAAGAAGTATCAGAAAATTAAGTTCGAGGACATCGCCGATCGCAGCGCTGAGTACGTAAAAACCGCTGATTCTGGTTGGCTGGCCATGATTCAGCATTACTTTGTGTCAGCCATTATCGGTCAAGATGGTCCTCGCGAGAATTACACGCGCCAGGTAGATTCCAACTTGTACTCCATTGGTCTAGTAAGTAGCCTGGGTACTTTGGCGCCTGAGCAGACTGGCACGTACAAGGCCAAATTGTATACCGGTCCGCAAGATCAAAGCGTGTTGGAAGCCCTGTCCCCCGGGCTGGACCTGGTAGTGGACTACGGTTGGCTTACCGTGATTGCCCAGCCCATTTACTGGTTACTGGAAAAAATCCACGGCTATATTGGCAATTGGGGTTGGGCCATTGTGGTACTGACCATTTTGATCAAGTTGATGTTTTTCCCCTTGTCGGCAGCCAGCTACAAGTCCATGGCAAAAATGCGCAAAGTTGGCCCGCGCATGCAAAAGCTGAAGGAACAATATGGCGATGACAAAATGGGTTTCCAGCGCGCCATGATGGAAATGTACAAGCGCGAGAAAATCAATCCACTGGGTGGTTGTATGCCCATTCTGATTCAGATCCCCGTATTCTTTCTTTGTACTGGGTATTGCTGGCCAGTGTGGAAATGCGCAATGCACCGTGGTTGGGTTGGGTAACCGATTTGGCTGCGCCGGATCCTTTCTATATTTTGCCTGTGATCATGGCGGTGACCATGTTCATCCAGACCAAGTTGAACCCCACGCCACCCGATCCCGTTCAAGCCAAAATCATGATGATCATGCCGTTGGTGTTCTCGGTCATGTTCATTTTCTTCCCGGCTGGTTTGGTGCTGTACTGGGTTGTTAACAATATTTTGTCGATTGCCCAACAGTGGGTAATTACGCGTCAAATTGAGTCTGCACCAGCCACTGCACGGTGATCCCATCGTCGCCATCGCCACCGCGCCCGGTAAGGGCGGAGTGGGGGTGGTGCGGTTTTCTTTTCCTTCCCCCTCTAGTTTTCAGGCTTTTTGCATGGCGTTTTGTGGCAAGTTGCCCAAACCGCGCTTGGCAACTCTTTTAACGCTTCGCGATTTTGATCAGCATGCCATTGATGAAGGCATTGCCCTGTTGTTCAATGCGCCGGCATCGTTTACAGGCGAGAACGTGCTTGAGTTTCAGGGCCATGGTGGTCAAGCGGTGCTGCAAGGTGTGGTGGGGCATGCTCTGGCCTTGGCCCGGCAGCTGAATATTCCCTTGCGCCACGCCATGCCAGGTGAGTTTACGCAGCGTGCGTTCTTGAATGACAAACTTGACTTGGCGCAGGCTGAAGCGGTGGCCGATTTGATCGATGCCGGTTCTATTGCCACTGCCAAGGCTGCGGCGGCGTCGCTCAGTGGTGTGTTTTCGAAGCAGGTCAATGAGCTGGCCGACCGAATTGTACATTTGCGTTTGCTGCTCGAAGCCACACTTGATTTTCCTGAAGAGGAAATCGAATTTCTTGAGAAGGCAGATGCCAAAGGTCAACTTGCGGATATCTTGAATGCACATCGACAGTTGCTCGGTGCAGCGCAGGAAGGCGTGAAGTTTCGCGATGGCTTGCAAATTGTGCTGGTGGGCGAACCCAATGTGGGCAAGTCGAGTTTGCTGAACGCTTTGGCCGGTGAGGACATCGCAATCGTGTCGGCCATTGCGGGCACCACCCGTGATCGAATCAAACAGGAACTGAATATTCGCGGGATACCTTTGGTGCTGGTTGACACGGCAGGTTTGCGTGACACCGCAGATGAGGTGGAAAAAATCGGCATCGAGCGAACCCGAAAGTCGGTGGAAGAAGCCGATTTGTTGCTTATTTTGAAAGACGCAACTCAGGGCCTCCAGGATGCATTGAACACCCACCTTGAACTGCCGGTGCATTTGCCCACCATTACCGTGATGAACAAGGTCGATTTGCTGCCTGAGGTGCCACAATTACAGCTCGACATATTGCCAGTGTCCGCAAAAAATGGTCAGGGCTTGGAGCTGTTAAAAGACGCCATATTGGCCAAGGTGGGGATCGCCCACACGCCCGACCATGGTTTCATGGCGCGGCAACGCCACGTTGATGCTTTGATGGTGTGTGGTCAGCATTTGGCGGTTGCGCATGAGTTCGCGCAACAGGACGATCGGATTCTGGATTTGTTTGCTGAAGAGTTGCGCCTGGCGCATGATGCTTTGGGAGAAATCACCGGGCGTATGTTGCCCGATGATTTGCTGGGATTGATTTTCAGCCGGTTTTGTATCGGCAAATAAGGTTGATAACCAGGGTTCAGTCGCAAAACACCAATTGTGGGTCGGCAAAAGCCATTTGTTCGATTAGTTCTGATTCCTGCTCAAACACGGCGCTCAAAAACACCAGCTGCTCGCACAGCGATTCAATCGATTCATTGTGGCTATCCGGATCCAGATGTACCACCTGCTGGGTGCGTTCCACTTCGTCCAGGTACTGCGCCATCAAGGTTTGCAGGGTTGGTTTGTTCAGTGCCCAAGTTTTCAGCTGAACCACCAAGGCGAAGCGCGCCTGTGCTGAGGCGGTTTTGCGCAGTTGTTGCGCAAAGTGGTTCAGGCCATGCGCCACATTGTCCAGTTCCATGGTGACTCGCGCCTCGGACTGGCGAAAGTAAAGTGGTTCACAGTCGTGTTGCTGATGTTGGACCAGTGCAATTGTCATGATGGCTTGCTCCGCAAAGGATTCGGTATGAGTCCATCTTACTGAGTTGAATTTTCCTGCCCATTCCGTGAAATGAGGATGCTTGTTTCTGATGCCCCCCCGAAATGCGGAACCCTTTGTAAAAAAAGGCAAAAAGCAGGCTTAATTGTTCCCCTGAATTCATGTACTCTTGGGGTGGAAGAAGAGACCCTAAGGTCCTGTGTGCCCGACTTAGCCTGCGAACAATGAAAAATCAAAAAATATTGGTGCTCGAAGATCATCCGCTGATTTCGATGGTGATCGAGGACGTCTGCAAAGACATGGCCCCTCACGCCCAAATTCATGTGGCGACCAGTTTGGTTCAAGCCCGAGAACACTTGTTTGAAAAACCGGACCTGATCATCTTTGATCTTACCCTGACCGATTCCAAGGGACAGGAAACAATAGACTGGTTGGACTCCATGTTCCCGAAAGTGTGTGGGTTGATTTATACCGGTTTTGTGAATGAGGACATTCAAACCCGCGCCGCGCACTCGGGCTATTCGGTGGTGGAGAAAACCTGCAGCCAGTCGGCTTTGGCCCATGAAATTGAGTCTGTGCTATTTAAATCGGGCATTTTGAATGGCAGTTCATCAGACAGCGCGCCAGCCAATGAACACCAATCCAATATTGTGGCCTATCCCGGTGCAAAACCATTGACTTGGCGGCAAGTGGAAATCATGAGAATGACTGCAGAAGGTTTGTCTGCAAAAATGGTTGCCCAGCGCATTGGGCTTAGTCCCGAGACGGTGCGTGGACACATTCGGGAAATTTTCAAACGCTTGGAAGTATCGAACAAGGCGCAGGCGGTGAACGTGTTTCTGAAGGCTGAACGCAGCGTGAAAATGAAGCTGAACGATTGATTTTTCTCAGTGGTTGGGGTGGGGCACGCGTTTAAGATCCACGCCTACCGTGAGGGTACCTATCATGTAATCCCCGTCGTACACTGGCACGCTCACTTGGGCAATCATGGCTTTGGTGCTGTCGTCCCAGCGGGCGCGGGAAATATGCGAATCGGGTTTTCTGGAAGGCAGGTTGGTGTCAAAAATCGCGGTGAATTTTTCTTCATCACCTTGCCAATAATCGGTGGTCACCATATTCATGGCGACGGTTTCCCCTTGGTTGCCCGTCAAAATCGCTTCTTTGAAATAACTTTGTTTGTTCATCGCGGCGGCCAGTAAATCTGAAACTTTTGAGTTCATGATTTGATCGGCCTCGGGCAAACGGCCTTTCAGTTTGATCCACCTCTCGTCCAGTTCCATGATCCTTTCTTTGCCAAGTTGACGGGCATTGGACGCCTTGACGGCCTCAATGATCTCAGGCTTGCTTGCCAAGGCTTTGATCTCCTTGATCAAGGTGCCTGCGCAAAAGGCGTAGGCGTTGGCGTTTGCAAGAAAGAGGGCTGTGAACAGCAGACCCAGGTTCAACCAAGGCCTTTTGCATCCAAAATTGACGTTGTACTTGTCCATGTTCTGCTTATTTGGCGAGTTACTCGGCCAGTACCTTGATGAGTTTCAATTTAGTCTTGGTTGGATTGCCTTGCAACTCCTTTCGGGTAAGGTAGCCCAAGGCATTGGGATTGTTGGTCAGCAGGTCGACCATGTGTTTGCTGTTGCGCGCAACGGTGGGGGTTTTGCTGATGCCGATGCATTCCAGAAGTCGCTGAACCGTTCGAAATTCCTCAGTGGTGAAACCCAGGGTGCCTGAAATAAAGCGGCTGCGTTCACCAAACTCATCGTCCCGATCAATGACCAGCACGGTGGAATCACCCACAGCCTGGCTTTGGCCGGTGTACAAATCGCGCAGTTTTGTTTTCGAAATTTCATTGAAATGGATGCTGCTGGAACCCACCAACACCACTTCGGCGCGAGCCACGCCGGGGGCTCCCACCATCGTCAACAATGCGAGGCTGGCAATCACTGAATGCAAAAAATGTTTCACGTCAAACCCTTGAAAATACTTTGACTACTTTGGGTAAGTTCTTGACACTACAAATACTATGAACTTTTTATTTTGTTAAATCTTGTGAACTCAGTGTAAGACATGCTGTGTGCGAACACAATTACTTGCGCACAGCTTTGTTCAATGTTTTCCAAAACGATTAATCAACACCAAAATTTTCTCGGCTTCATCCACGATGGTGGGCCACACATCTTTGATTTCTGTCATCACCATGGTTTGTGTGGTCGGATCTTCCAGTGATTTATCCATTCTAGAGAACTGTTGTTTGACACTCTCTGTGCCCAACATGCCCAGTACGCCCGCCAGGGAGTGAATTTCCCGTTTGAAGGTTTGAATGTCCTTGTTTTTTGCGCAGTCTTCCAGGCGTTCAATCAGGTTTTCACTGGTTTGTAAAAATTTGCCGAGGTACTTTGCCATTCGCTCGGGCTCAAAACTGTCTACTTTGAAAATGGCAGAATGGCGTGGGCTGGTGGCTGGTTCGGTGGCTGTGGCGGCATGCTCGGACAAGGGCATGCGGGGTGTGTCATGCCTGGTTTCAAATCCTGTCAACACACCTTCTTTGTTGCGCAGGCAGCGCTTGATGGCGTCGAACAGGTTTTTCTCGTGAAATGGTTTGGTGAGCACATCGTTAATGCCGTGTTCTTCGCAACGCACACGGGTTTGCTCGAAGGCGTGTGCTGTAAGTGCCATGATCGGGGTTACACAATGCACCGCATTTTCCCGAACCCAGGTTGCCAACTGGTAGCCGTCTACAAAAGGCATTTCAAGGTCTGAAATCATCAAGTCAAATGGTTCGGGCGTGTTTTTAAGTATCTGTATTGCTTCGCGACCATCCTTCGCACAGCGGATCTGGTAGTTTTTCGGACTCAGGAAATCCAGCAGCAATTCCATGTTCAAAGGGTGATCTTCCACGATCAACAGTTTGGCTGAACGCACTTCGGTTTTATCAACGGCGGGTGTTTCGCTGGTTTTGGCAGCTTTGCGTGAAGTGGTGGTTTTTGTGGCTGGTGCAGGTGCAGATTGCTGCACTTGACGCTCAGCCAGTTTCATCAGGTGCACCGGCAAAATGGGTGTAGTCAACACCCGGTTGTTGGGGTCTGCGCCGTGAATGCGTTGCAGTTCGGTTGCGTTGCGGTTGGAAAGCCAAACCAGATTGTTGTTTTGGTTCAGGTGATTTGCCTTGAGCAGAGACAAAAGTTCGGGCGAGGTGGTGGCAATATCGCTGTCGATAAATACAATGTCTTTGGCTTCAAATGGAAGTTGATCTGTGATTAATTCCTCGGCTGATAGCACCGCTAGCGGGACATAGAACTGGTCAAGAATGCTGGAGATCGAGCGGTGCAGTTTTTGGTCCAGCGAGCAGATGTAGGCTCGTTTGATGTCTGGGCCATGCAGCAAATTCGGATTGCGAGCCGGTGCCTCAGCTTCCTGGGTTTTCAGGTTCAAGGTGAAATAAAACACCGAGCCGCGCCCTGGTGTGGAATGGGCATGAATGTCGCCCTCCATCAGGTGCACCAATTCTTTGGCGATGCTGAGCCCCAGGCCGCTGCCACCGAACATTCGAGTGGTGCTTGAATCAGCCTGTGTGAACTTGTCAAACACGCGTTGCAACTGGTCTTTGCTCATACCAATGCCCGTGTCGCTGACACTGAATTGCAGGGTAACCTGGTCGTCGAGTTGCTTGAGGACTTTGACAGTGAGGTTGATGTGCCCTTCGCTGGTGAACTTGATGGCGTTGCCAATCAGATTTTTCAGAATTTGACCCACGCGCAAAGAATCGCCAACCAATCTGTTCAGGGTGGATTGCAGGCCTTTGCCTTGAAGGGTGTAGAGCAGGCGAATGTTTTTGTCCAGTGCCGAGTTGCCCAAGGTGCCAAAGACTTCCTCCAGCACATCATCAAGGCGGAATGGCCGCTGCTCCAGCTTGAACATGTCGGATTCGATTTTTGACAGGTCCAGAATGCTGTTGAGCAAGTGAAGCAGGTTGTCGCCCGACAGTTGAATTTTGGTGAGGTAGTCTTTCTGCTTCTCGTTCAGATCAGTTTTCAGTGTAAGTGCGGTCATGCCGAGAATCGCATTCATGGGCGTGCGAATTTCGTGGCTCATGTTGGCCAGGAATGAGCTCTTGATTCTCGACTCGTTTTTCGCCCGTTCTTTCTCGACGTTGGCCAAGCTGACTTCTTCAAGCGCTTGTTTCACACGTTCGCTTTTCTCGAGGTCGCGCTGGAATGAACGAATCATTCGGTTGAATGCGCGAATCAGCAGGTTGATTTCATGCGAGCCTGTGCGGTTGTTTACACGCACGGTGTAATCGCCCTTCATGATTTCTTCACTGGCGTTGTAAAGCGAATTAATAGGGTCGATCACTTTTTTCTTGATCGACACCAAACCGACGAACAGACCCAGCAGGAACAACAGGGTGAACACCACATCAAGATAAACGCTGTAAGTCAGTTCTTTACGGGAGGCGTCGATCAGACCGAGGTAGCGGCTTTTTTCACGCGCAATGAAGGAGGACAATTCTGCAGACAGTGCATTGGTTAGTTCAATGTGTTCACGGTCGAACAACACACCGAATGTTTCTTTGACTTCGGGCGGTGACAAGTATTCGCCCTCCCGTTTCTCAACGAAGCGGGTAATACCGCTGGCAAACGCGCTGAGTTCATTTTTCTCAAGTTGATGGCGCAGGTCGAGGATTCGCTCAATGGCAGGCTCGTTTTCAGCGATAAATCTCAGCGAATAAAGCCTTTCACTGAGGTTTTGCCCGATACCCCAAGACACGGCAGAATCTTTGTTTTGACCTGTGATGACATCGACCCAGTAGTCTGCGTCGACTTCGGTGGTGTAAATACGGCTGCCGTTGTGCAGCCCAACAATGTCAAGATAGTGGTTGATGTACTCCGGGTTGCGGCTGGCTGCGTAAAGTAGCACCAGCTTGCGCATGGCTTCAAACTCGGCGAGCGTGCGGGTCAAAATGGCTTCGTCGGAAGCCCAGGCCTGATAATAATCTTCCTGAACTGTTTGCTGGTGAATCGAAATACTCTTCACACCGATGCCGAATACCGAGAACACCAGAATGAGTAAGCCAAATATTCGAATCAGCAGGGTCAGTTTCATGGGCCAGCCTTGTTATTGGTATTGTTCGGCCCAGGTTCAGTGACTTTGCGCTTCTTCAAGTAACCGCGATTGTCGTTCTGCCTTGGTGAAAATAGACACTGCATGGGCTCGATTCTGAGCGCCTAGTCTAACAAGGACTTCACGCATGTGGGCACGAACAGTCTCAGGACTCAAGTTCATGTCGCGGGCAGCCTCTTTTGCGGTCATTCCCACAGCAATGCGACGCATGATTTCAACTTGTCGCCAAGTCAGCGGTTTTTTGGAGCCTGGCGCAATGATGTTGGATTGAAACTCGTTTTTGGACTTCATTTTGTCCGCACTCATTCCTTCCTGGCAGCTCACGCCTGTGGCCATCAACCCTTTCATGACTGCATCCAACAGTTCATGGTAATCAGCAGATTTTCGCACACACGGAATTTCCATTTCGTCCAGTTCCTGGAGGATGTCGTCGTGTGTGGTGCCAGTAAATGCCAGCAGTTGCGAGAAAGGGAACAGGTTGCGCACGCGTCTGGCAGAGGCGACGCCCTCGCAGTCGGGCAAGTTCAAATCAAAAATGACGAGGCGCGGATTTTCGTGAATGTGCTGTTCACTGGCCTGGATGGTGGGCACCTTGAGCACACTCAGGTCCGGGGCGTGCTCGGTGAGCATGTCGGCCAGCATCATGGACACCAGTGGATGATCTTCAATCAAAAGTACAGCGTTGGGGTTCATTCGGCAACCTCCCAATTTGTTTGCCAAAAATAAAAACCGGTATTACCGATATGTTTGAATGATGTTACGTGTGAACCCTCGAAGCGATGCCCCTTCATTTGGAGGATGGCTTCATTTGAAGCGTGCG
>JAHJCM010000171.1 GCA_018812945.1 Gammaproteobacteria bacterium
ATGGCATGCAAGAGGTCAGCGGTTCGATCCCGCTTACCTCCACCAAAGCACACGGTTTTAGGTCCCCATCGTCTAGAGGCCTAGGACACCGCCCTTTCACGGCGGTAACACCGGTTCGAATCCGGTTGGGGATGCCAAATTTGGCACAAAACGCTTCTCACCCACAGGGTCGGAAGCGTTTTTTATTTACGGCTGCGAGGTGACCATGGGTCCGATCTTGAACAAAGCAGTTTTCTTCGCACTGGCTGCAGTTGTCTTGCCAGTCATTCAAGGTTGTGCAGTAGTAAGCGCTACAGCGGGCGCTGCCATTTCAATTACCGGGGCTGTTGTGTCAACAGGCATCAAAGTCACGGGCGCTGTTGTTGAAGCTGGTATTGATGCGGTCAGCGATGACGACGAAGAACTTGAAGAGTAAAGCCTCCTCTAAGGCTTGCTTACCAGTTGATCTTGATTGTGTCCCAACTTTCTTAACCTACACCCCAACCACTAGGGGATATCAGAACTTATTGACTGCACTTTGGTCTCGTTGAAGGTACTTTCATACGTGATAACCTTTCTCGTCGCATTCGCAGTGGAGCCTTTGGCTTGATCAAACGTCTGGTTTATTTTCTTGTTCTCATTATCTTGTTGGGGGCTGCCTACTCTGTTTCTCAAACACTGCTGGGAAATTCGTCTGCCAACGCGCCCAATCAGGGCAGCAAAGGCGCAGCGCCCAAGGTCTTGGTTGAGGTTGTAAAGCTTGAGTCCACCGCGAGTTCGTTTGGCGCCATTGCAACCGGCTGGGCCGACAAATCTGCAGAAGTCTTTGCCATCGTGGACGAGAAAGTCACTCAGGTTTTGTTCAAGCCACAGCAAAAGGTAAAAAAGGGCGAGTTACTGGTTCAACAAGACGATCGAGAAGAACAGTTGGCGCTTCGGCTTGCGGAAGTGCAACTGAAGAACACAAAAAGCTTGTTGGACAGATACAAACAAGCTGTGGGTAAGGGGGCAGTGCCACAAACCCAAGTTGATTCAGCACAAGCCGATTACGAGGCTGCGCAAGTGGCTGTTGATCAAGCCAAACTCGCCATCTCCAACCACCAAATTCGTGCTCCATTTTCGGGTGTTGTGGGCATTACAGACATCGATCCCGGCCAGCGAATTGGCCCTGGCGTAATGATCACCGGTGTTGATTCCCGTGAAATCATCTATGTGGACTTTGAGGTGCCCGAGACCTTGGTTGGTCAATTGGACGCTGGCAACATGGATCAAATCGAGGTGGCGGTCACCACGCCATCTGTACCTGGCCAGGAATTCAAGGCGCGTGTGGTTGCCTTGGACAGTCGTTTGAATCCTGAAAAGCGATCGCTGCGCGTTCGGGCAAATATCAGCAATCCTGATGACTTATTGCGCCCGGGTATGTCGTTCGCAGTGCAAATGGCAGTGAAGGGGCAAATGTTGGCTTCCGTGCCTGAAATAGCTTTGCAATGGGATCGGGAAGGCTCTTATGTCTGGATGATTCGAGACGGAAAAGCTTACCGTGAGAACGTGCGCGTGGCCGACCGGCGGCAGGGCCGCGTGTTTCTCGATGGCAAGATCAAAGAGGGCGAATCTGTTGTAGTTGAAGGTGGTTTGCGGCTTGCAGAAGGCGTAGCTGTTGAGTTGGTTGAGGACCCCTTGCAATGAGTCGCGCCACCGACGGTTTAACCGCACTGGGTTTGAAAAGACCCGTGTTGATCGTGGTGCTGAATTTGTTGATTATGCTTGCGGGTATTGTCAGCATGTTTGGTGTTGAGGTGCGGGAGCTACCTGATATTGACAGGCCCGTGGTGCTTGTGCGGGCGGTTTATCAAGGTGCTTCGCCCACAACCATGGACGCTGAAGTGACCGCCAAAGTAGAGGGAGCGGTGGCCAGGGTATCTGGCGTGTTGCGCATTCAAAGTTCAAGTGAGGAAAACAATATGCGCGTGCGCATGGAGTTTTCTCCGGACATTGATGTAAATACCGCTGCCAACGATGTGCGGGAGGCTATAAGCCGAATTACCAATCAATTGCCTGAGAACCTTGACCAGCTTTTGGTGATCAAAGCCGATGACAATGCACGGCCTGTGGTTCAGCTTGCTGTATACAGCAATACCTTGGCTATGCAGGATCTGGCCGAACGTGTTGAGCGAGATTTGGTGCCCGCATTTGTCTCGATTGATGGCGTTGCTGACGTGCCATTGAATGGCAGTCAACCCCGCGTACTGCGAGTGCTTCTAGACCCGGCCAAATTGGCCAGGTACGGCATGGTAGCCACTGACGTACTAAGTAGCCTTCAAACCATGAATCTTGACGTGCCGGCGGGCAGTTACCTGTCGGGCAAGCAAGAGCTATTGGTGCGTGCAAATGCCTCCACCATCGACACTGAAGCAATTAATTCTATTTTGATTAAAAATGGCGTACGGGTTCGAGATGTGGCCGAGGTGTACTACGGCCCCATGTCGGCTGAGTCGTATTCTTTGCTGAATAGCCGGGCTGTGGTCGGCATGGGCGTATTGCGGCAGGCCGGTGGCAACACCATTGCGATCGCTGGCGATGTGAAAAAGCGCATGGCGGAAATTAATGCGCAGTCCAAAGACTTGCAAGTGATCATGATTTCCGACGACTCGGTATTTATCAAAGGTGCCTTGCAAGAAGTATTGATGTCTCTGGTGTTCGCGGTGGTCGTCGTGTTGATTGTCATTGCCCTGTTTCTTGGGCAATGGAAGGCAGTGCTGATTCCTGCGGTAACCATGCCAGTGTCACTCGTGGGTACTCTGGCCGCAATTTGGTTGGCAGGTTTTTCGGTCAACATGCTGACCTTGCTTGCTTTGGTGCTCGCAACAGGGTTGATTGTCGACGATGCGATTGTGGTGCTTGAAAATATTCAACGCCGCAAAAAACTGGGTGAAAGTATTACCGTGGCTTCGGTGTTGGGCACGCAGCAGGTTTTCTTTGCTGTCATCGCCACCACTGCCTCTTTGGTAGCGGTGTTTTTGCCCATCGCTTTTTTGCCGGGTGAAACAGGACGCCTGTTTCGGGAGTTCGGCATGGTCCTGTCCATGTCGGTAATTATCAGTACTTTTGTTGCCTTGAGTTTGTGCCCCATGCTGGCTGCCAAATTGTTGAAAGACGATGTACCCGCAACAGGTCTAACCGCTCGAATCATGGGCCCACTCCAGGGTTTTGGCGATCGAATAGCCAATGCCTACTTTCGCACTTTGAATAGTTTCTTGAAACATCGCCTGGTGTTTTTGCTTGTCTTCCTGGGTATTGCAATTGCAGGTGGCCTGACATTCACTTTGTTGAATCAGGAATTGGTGCCTCCGGAAGACAGAGGGCGCCTTGTGGTGGATTTCACCGGGCCCGATGGTGCGTCACTGGAATACAGTGGCAGGCAGGGGCAAATCGCCGAGAACATCATGAGGCCCTATCAAGAGCAGGGACTGATCACCGACATGTTCACGATTGTGGGTCGATACGACAAAAACCGTGTGGCCATTCAAGCCAATTTGGCAGACTGGAGCCAGCGCGACACCACCCAGCAGGAACTCGCAGCCAAACTGAGCAAGGAGCTCTCGAGCATTCCAGGCGCTCAAGTGCGTTTTCAAAATGAAAGCAGCTTGAACATTCGCGGTGGCGGCGGCGGTTTGCAAATTGCTTTGCTGGGCGACGACTACGATGTTTTGGCCAACAATGCAGATTCGCTGGCGGATGCCTTGATCAAGCAGATTGATGCAGTTCAGGATGTACGCGTTCAGTATGACACCTCCCAGCCTGAACTCGGATTTGAAATCGATCGCGAGAAAGCCAGTGATTTGCAGGTTCCGGTGAGCCGCATTACCCAGACCTTACAAATCATGGCCGACGAATACCAGTTGCTGGATCTCAGTGTTGGTGACCAGGCCGTGCCAGTAATGCTGGGCTCAAGCAATGGCAGTCTGAATTCACCATTTGATTTGCTGAACATATACACCAGTAGCGACACCGGGCAACTGGTACCGCTTGCTTCTATGATCAAGGTGCAAGAAAGGGGTGTGGCTGCCGAACTTGACCGACATGCACAGCGCAGGGCAGTCGAACTGAACATTGGTATACCGCCAGGGACCGATCTTGGAACCACCATGCAACAAATACGCGCGGTTGCGGATAGTACTCTGCCATCTTCGGCCACGCTGATTTTTTTGGGTGAAGCAGCCACCCTGGAAGAAACTTCCAATGAAATGTTGATCACTTTTGCTGTGGCGCTGATTGTGGTGTTTCTGGTGTTGGCGGCGCAATTTGAAAGTGTTGGAAGTGCTTTGGTTGTGATGTTTACCGTGCCGTTTGGTTTGGCCGCAGCGGTGTTTGCACTGTTGATTACGAACCAGTCGCTCAACTTGTTCAGTCAGATTGGGTTGGTGTTGCTGATTGGCCTGATGACCAAGAATGCGATTTTGCTGGTTGAACTGATGGATCAGCTTCGTGATGAAGGGTACAGCATTGAATCGGCCATTCGGGAGGGCGCACGCATGCGACTTCGCCCAATCGCAATGACGGTGCTGTCCACCTTGCTGGGTGTACTGCCATTGGTATTGACGTCAGGTCCAGGTGCAGAGGCTCGAGAGGCGATTGCATGGGTTGTGTTGGGCGGTTTGGGATTGTCTACACTGTTTACCCTGTACCTCGCTCCCATGGGCTATAGCTTTATTGCACCTTACATGAAGCCAAGGGCGCACGCCGCAGAGATGTTGGACAAGGAGATTGAAGAATACGAAGCCAGTTTGAAAAAGGGTGAGGTGAAGGCATGAGGCGCGCCGCCTGGATGATTGCTCTGATTTGGCCGATCGCTTTGCTGTGGGGATGCGCTATGACTGCGCCTGAACTGCCCAAGTCTGAAACAAGTCCGCCTGAAAGGTTTGTTGCACAAGAAATTCTTCAGAGTTTGAGCAGCGCGAAAGATGCCGGAGTGGCTGGAGTACGCTGGTGGGAGGGTTTCAACGACCCTGTTTTGAATGAACTGGTGAGCACAAGCATACAAAATAATTTCCAAATCGCCGCAGTTGCAGCGCGTGTCAAGGAAGCCCGCGCGTTGCTTCAGCTCAGTGAAGCTGGTGATTCTTTGCTGGTTGAACTGGATGCCCAGGTCAGTGGCCAAAAATCAGATCGAAACAACAATACCCCCAGCAATTCGGGTAGCAACAATGCACGGGATGAACGCAGTGCTTTGTTGGGTTTGGGTTTTATCTTGCCAATTGATTTGGCTGGTCGGGTTGAGCAGGAAGTTCGAGCAGCGGCAGCCAATTTGATGGCTGAGCAGGCTGGTTTGCGCGCGCAAATTATTGAAACCAGCACAGCCGTGGCCCAAGAGTATTTGAGTTTGCGTGGCAATCAAAAACAATTGGCCATGTTGCGTGAATCTGTTGAGTTGCAGGAAAAAACGCTGGCCATTGTTCAAGCTCGATTTGAAAGTGGTTTGTCACCCGAGCTGGACGTTCGGCGAGCTGAAACTTCAGTCGAAAATCTGCGAGCGAGTATTGGCCCATTGCAACAGGCGCTGCAAGACTCCCGCCACCGTTTGGCGACCCTGAGCGGTCAATTTCCGGGGGCTTACGAGCAGTTGCTCAGGCCTGAAGGCGATTTGCCAGAGTACGGCTTGGGCATTCCGGCGAGCGTGCCTTTTCAGGTAATACAAGCACGCCCGGATGTTCAGTTGGCGCAGGCCCGGTTTGCACAGGCGGCCGCTGATGTGGGCGTGGCACACACTGATTTCTACCCCAGTATCGAATTGATGGCCAACATACAAATTGGCAGTACCGCGATCAATTCGAACCCCGCGACCAGCATATTGATCGGTTCTTTGGCCGCTTTGTTGAATCAAGTGGTATACGACGGTGGTGCACGCGACGCTCGATTGAATGCGGCCGTGGCCCGTGCTGAGGGGGCGTTGGCCGAGTACGAGCAGGTGCTGAGAGTGGTCACCCAGGAAGTTGAAAATTCCTTAACTGCAATTGACTCCTCCGCATCACGCCAAACTGCGCTCGGCAAGGCAGTGGTATCGAGTAAACGGAGCTTTGAGCAGGCAGATGCCCTGTACCAGTTGGGCTTGGTGAGTTTTCTGGATGTGGTGGATGCACAGCGCGTGTATGCCAACGCCGAACAGGCCTTGGCCACGGAACAAACCAATTACGCCACCTTGATTGCTGGCTTGTTCCGTGCACTTGGTGTGCAGTCGTAATTAAAACCGTTCGGTGAAGCCAATCCCGAAGAAGTGGGTGTCCAGTTGCACATTGCCCTGAAAGTCGCCACCGCGTACTTCGGCGGGTGTGATCCCAGTGTTGTTACCAACAGGTGCGGGGTCTGTGTCCAGTTTTTGGTAGGCAAAGTGAATGCTGGTGTCACGGCTTAAATCGAACTGACCACCAAAAGCAAAATACTGTCGATCACTGTCTGGCAAAATCGTGATTCGGGTGGCATCGTCAATCACGCTGTTTTCAATCGCATAGCCCGCTCGCAACGTCAGCCTTTTGTACAGCTTGTAATTCAAGCCAACTCTATACGACTCTGCTGCTACAAAATTTTGCGGGATGTTTTCCAGCGTTCGACCATTGCTTTCACGTACAAAATTCAAGGTGGTCACCGAGAAATCCTGGCGCGTGTAGGTGGCCATCAAATCCAGTTTGGGTGTGGCGTGGTGAAACACGGAGAGGCGCAGCTCATCGGGCAGCGATATTTCCTGTTTGATGATTTGTTCGGGTGCCAAATCCCCGGCTGCCTGCGGACCGTTTACACCCAAGGCACCAAACGCCAAGTTGTTGATCAGGCTGTCACTATTCAGAAAAGCGCGAAACGCGGCTTGCTCGGGTGAGTCATCAAGCTTGAACTTGCCACGGTTGCCCGTGAATTCGGTTTTCGGTCGATAAGAAATACCCACGCGCGTGTTTTCGGTGGGCTCCCACAGGCCACCCAGCTGTGCGTTGAATGCCCAGCCAAACATGCGCAAACCCGCGTTGCTTTCACCGGGAATCGGTGGAGCGCCAATCAGGGCACCTGCCGGACCTTCAATTAGTGCGGCGGAGCCTGGGGCTAGAGCCTCTACGGCTTCACGGTAATTCAGCTTCAACTTGATGGACTGAAAATAACGCTCATAGGAGCCGTTCAAACCCCAGGACAAAGTCGGGCTTAATTTGTAACCGAAACCCAGATTCAGGCGGGTCACTTTGAAGTCAATATCCCGGCCCTGATTTCGCCCTGGAAAATTTTCATCGTAATGAATCACCAGGCCATGAGAGGCAGAAGCGCCGAAGCCCATCACCAGTTTTTCGTTGATTGGAATCGCAATAAACAGGTTGGGTGCAAGCGCGCCAGCGTCATAGCCGTCTTTGCGACTGAACACCTGACCATTTTGGCCCTGTGGCGCACCGGAGTCTGCACCATCGTTGTTTTGAGTGGATGTGTAATCGGTACCAATCGTGACTACAGCGGCGCCTTGGGTCAATTCAGCGCGTTTAAACCGGGTCAGTGCAGCTGGGTTGGCAAACAAAACCGATGCATCACCAGCCTCGGCAGCTTGCCCTGCCGACGCATTTCCCATGGCACTGATGCTTGTGGCGTCAAATGCAGTACCGCCAGCATGGGCGGAAGTGCAGTAGACCACGCTCAACAACAGGGCAGTGGACACACGGTTTAATGGGAAAAAGGAATCCGTTCTCCGGGCAGAAGAATTCATGGGTAGTGTCTCCGGTATTGTTGTCAGTGCACTTACAGCGTGTAGTCGCTCGAAGTAGTGACTTTTATGTAGTCATTTTAGTGTATCACCAAAGCGAAAAAATGTTACTTTCAAGTATTGAAGTAGATTGGTTGCTCTAAAAAGCCGCTTTGGGCTTGATTCTTTCCCTTAAAGGTGTACCCACCCGCATTGGGGTTAGCCCAATTTTGGAATTTAGTAAAACTTGAAATAGCCGTTAATAGAAGTAAGTAAAAATCTGTATTCAAGGAGTGCATCATGGCACTTATCTGCTCAAAACAGTTTGCTTTGATGGCACTCGCTTTGACGACTGGGTGTTTTTACCTGGGGGGCATAAATGCCGCTGAGCCACTTGCCCTGAAGGTGAGCGGTAAACTGGGAGAACATGGAATTGCACCTTTCCACTCGCCTGATCAAGAAAAGCTTTCAACGAGCCTGTTGGGCAAAGTCAATTTGTTCCGGGGTGTCGTGGTAGACGAGGGCGCAGTTGTTCAAACCAGGCTGAGTTCATCGAAAGCTGGCTTGCTCCTTTCTGAAACAAAGCCTGAATCTTCAGTCAAGGCAATTTACGGTGGCTTGCAAGTTTCGCTGCAAGAAAATTTGAGTCTTGTTTACACCCCCGGCCGCCTGTCCAGCGCAACGCTGAACAGCGAAAGTCAGGGGCTGTATTTGCTTACCAATCGCGGTGGTTTGGCCAATTGGTTTTTTGGTGTTCAGTCCAATTCTTATTCCACTGCCGCTGACTCACGCCGTGTTTCGAATTCTGCACAGTTTGGCGTCATCGTCGGCTTGAATTAATCTGTTTGAATGAAAAGTTTTAACTTCCATTCGCTCTGAATACGCGATTACTGCACAGTCTCGCCATGGCGACCCGAACCTTCCTTAAATGCGGTTGCGCCTTCGACAGTTTCACCTGAAGTGAGGGTATTCAAGCCAAACTCAAATTCTTCCTCAAGTGCTTCACGTTCACCAAAACCCCACTGGGTCAATACGCTTTGTCTGTCGTTGCGCATGCAGGTTTGTGGGTGTTTGCACAATAGACCTGCCAGCTCGATTGCACCCTCCAGGGCTGTGCGTTCTTCTTCCAGCCGGTTGGCCAAACCCCATGAAAAGGCTTCCACAGCGTTGACAGGGCGCCCGGTCAAGATCATGTCCATTGCCCGGCTTTGACCAATCAGGCGTGGCAAGCGCACTGTTCCGCCATCGATCAATGGCACACCAAAGCGTCGACAAAATACACCAAACACTGCTGTGCTGTCTGCAACTCGCATGTCGCACCAGGCAGCCAACTCCAGGCCGCCCGCCACGCAGTAGCCAGATACCGCGGCAATCACTGGCTTACTCAACTCCATTCGGCTTATGCCCATGGGGCCTGCACCATGTCGTTCCATTCGGTTTACACGGCTGGGGTCACCCGATGCAACAGCTTTCAAGTCTGCGCCTGCACAGAAGTTACCGCCTTCACCAGTCAAAATGGCAACGCGAGCTGTTGCATCCGTTTCAAATGATTGAAATGCTTTTTCAAGCTGGTCGGCGGTGTAACGATCGACACAGTTGCGAGCCTCGGGTCGATTGATTGAAATTTTCCAGATCTCGCCTTGCTGTAAGATCTTGATGTCGACAGGTTCTTCTGCTTTGTTGTCCATCATGCGCCCTTTGTTAGATTTTGAATTGAACACAGCCTCCAGCATACCGCGAGTTAAGTCGCCACGGCTGCCTGCGCGTTTGGTGAGCACTCGAACCGGACTTTATTTTGAATGGGGCATGAAAGCCCGTGCCAAACTTGCTGAATCCTGCCGTATTGTTTTGTCGGATGAGGCGGCCTGGAATTTGAAAGCGAATTTGATGCGTTCTGTGTGGCGAGCCCCACCAAGCATGCAGCTTCCTGACAGCTTGCTTGACACACAGCTTGATTTTCCCATTGAGGCAGCCAGCCTGAACGACATTCAGCGGGCTTGGACCAGTGCGATTCGCCGACGATATGGTGGCCATGTTCTTAAACTGGCACTGCGAGTGGTGCCCAAATACACGACCTTGCTTGATTTAAGCCAAGTGGCAGCGTTTAAAACAGTGCTTCAGGACAGGCTTGGCGAGAATCTTTCTTTGGCACCTTTACTGGCCCAAGACCGCGGCATGTGGCGCAATTTGCCCAATTGGCAGATGGTCAAGAACCGCATGTTGGCGCAAGGCATGAGCCAACAAACCTGGCGGTGGTTAACACGTCAAAAAACCGCTTACATTGCCCGAATTAACTGGGGGCAATTGAGTCACTTGAGCTGGGTGAACTTTCATTCCGCCTTGGACCGAAAAATTCCGATTTCGTGGGTCGACAAGCAAACGGCAGCTTTGCTGGGTTTCGGGGGACTAAGCACCTGGCTCAGGCGCAATCACGAGAATTTGAATACGGTGGCGGCCTTGAATATTTTGCGGGGAACCCGCCTGGCGCTGGAGCGCCGCGAAAGCAACTTGAAGCTTGAACACAGAAGAGAGCTGGAGTTAGAGGAGTTTCCCTTAATTGCAGACTGGTTGCTTGGCAGTGCGGCCAGCGCGACCAAACGCCCCGTGATTATTTCAAGAAACTGGACCTACGACACTTTAATGGCCCGGCAGGCACATTGGCATTTGGTCGAGCTTGATTTGGACTTGGGGCGTCAGAATGTATTTTGGCCAGAGATTCTTGGCATGGGCAATTTGGGTGACAACATTGAGTTTATTGAATTGAACTCGTTGAATGCTTTGCTGAGCGAAGCCAAAAAAATGCACCATTGTGTGCCGTCTTACATTGATCGTTGCATGGCAGGCGATATTTGTATTTTTCATTTGCAGATTAAAGGACACACCCCACAGCGTGGCACACTGGAATTGCGACGTGTGGGCGCCAAAGCCTGGCAAATCAGTCAGTTGAAAGGACCATGCAATGCACCGGTTTCAAGCCAGTTGTGGAGCGCGGCTCACTTGTTGTTAAGTCGTGCGAACTAAGCTGGAGTTTAATTGGATTCAAGCTGCCTGATTGTGCCGACCCGCGTGGGCTTCTTCGGCTTCGCGTAACGCTTTCCTAGCTTTGGCAGAAAACTCCGCGATCGAAATTTCGTGAATTTGAAAAATGATCATTCGGGCATACAACTCGGCCAGACAAGCGGCTTGGGGGCACAGTGTCATGGTGTCCCGGGATGAAGGATATTTCGAGCGCCAATAATTGATGGCACGTTCAAGTTCAATAATCGAAATTGGCGGTTGCGCTTGCGCTGGCATAATTACACCTGCTTGGTTAATCCTGAACTCAAGTATAAACCAAAAAGCTGTTTTTATATACAGTGAAATTTCAGAAAACGCGCTTTAAGAAATTGGCAATTTCAACCACCTCTTCACCGCAAACTGAATGGGCCATGGGGTAGGTATGCCACTGAACATCAACTCCTTTGTTTTGCAACAACTTGACTGCCTTTTCACCACGCTCCATGAGCACGATGTTGTCTTGCTCGCCGTGAGCCGCCAGCAATGGAATACCGAGATTGATCGGGTTTAATTCAGCATCCAGCGTGTTTTCGCAAGGCAGGTAAGTAGACAAGGCGATTAAGCCTGCCAGTTTGTGGCGTGTACGCAAACCGAGCTGGTAAGTAATTGCACCACCTTGTGAAAAGCCGGCCAGCACAATTTGTTCGGGCTTGAAACCCAATGCAATCTGATCTTCAATCAATTGTTCAATGGTGGCCTGGCTTTGTCGTATTCCATCCTCATCTTCCTGACGTTGCAAATCAACATTTTTGATGTCGTACCAAGCGCGCATCACATAACCGCCATTGATACTGACCGGAATTTTAGGCGCATGAGGAAACACAAAGCGGGTGTTGGGCAAACCCATTTGCTCAAGCTCTTTGACAATGGGTACAAAGTCATAGCCGTCTGCGCCCAAGCCATGCAACCAAACTACACAGCCCGTGGGTTGTGGACCGGTTTCAACAACAACGCATTCAATCTTTGAGTTCACGCTCACGATGCACTTCCTTCAGTGGGCTTTCGAAGGGCAGATTTTGGACGAAATGCCTTGATCACTGCCTCATTGGTTTCCATATACGGGCCGCCAATCAAGTCGATGCAATAAGGCACAGCGGCAAAGATACCTTTCACAAGGCTATTGCCTTCCGTGTCTTTCAAACCTTCCAGCGTTTCTGCAATGGCTTTGGGTTGGCCAGGCAAATTCAAAATCAGGCTTTCACCACGAATTACAGCCACCTGACGAGACAATATCGCAGTTGGTACAAAATGCAGGCTGATTTGCCGCATTTGCTCGCCAAAACCCGGCATCTCCTTGTGAGCCACAGCCAGGGTTGCTTCAGGTGTTACATCACGCTTGGCGGGGCCGGTGCCACCCGTGGTGCAAATCAAATTGCACTTGTGTTCATCGGCCAGTTTCTTCAAGGCGTTTTCAATCTCGCCCTGTTCATCTGGAATCAACACCTCAACAAACTCAATCAGGTTCAGCAACGCGTTTTGAAGCCAGGCTTTAAGGCTCGGAATGCCTTGATCCTGATAAACACCTGCGGAGGCACGATCGCTCACCGACACTAACCCAATTTTTACGACATCAAAACTCATGACTCGCCTCCGTCCGCATCTTGCTCGGCTTTCTCTTCGATCAAACGGTAAATGATCTGAAACAACTGTCGAAAATTTCGGGGAGCTTTTTTGGCGGCACGTTCCTGCACTGCCTGCCTGATGATCGGGTTCAGGTTTTCCCGCGCGGCGGCGGGGTAGCTTTCAATGAACGTCGCCAACAGACCAGGCTCTTCAATCAGGCGGTCGCGCCACTGTTCCGCCGCATGCAGGTGGAGCACCTTCAGTTTTTGCTCAACGGTCTCCCCATTCACCCAGGCTTGCACCTCCTCGTGCTCTTCGTCACGCATCAGTTTGCCAATAAACTGCATTTGCCGCTTTTTGGCGCCGAATGATTTGCACTTGTGAAATTCTGCGATCTCGATAAGCAGGCGCTCACCAATCGGTGCCCGCTTGACTTTGTCATAGGGCATTTCGCACAAGGTTTTGCCCAAATCTTGCAGGGCCAGCATGTCTCGCTTCACCGAGGACTTGCTGGGGCGATCATATTCTTCAAACTCGCCCTGTTTGTCGTTTTCTGGTTCCATGGGCTGTATATTAGCCATTTTTGGCAGCACTTTTCGTAGGGCAATATGGGCTTTAGCTTTAAATCCGAGACATTTCAGGAATTAACCGAATACGCATTGAAAAAAGCCAAATCACTGGGAGCGACCGATTGCGCGGTCGATATCAGCGAAGCGGTGGGCCAGTCGGTCAGCGTACGCATGGGTGAAATCGAAACCATTGAACACACACGTGACAAAAGCTTTGGCGTCAGCGTGTTTAAAGGCAAGAAAAGGGGCAATGCCTCGTCGTCTGATTTCTCGCTGGAAGCAATTGACTCTGCAATTCGAGCAGCGCTGGACATTGCGAAGTACACGGCTGCGGATAAATTCGCAGGCCTGCCCGATGAGGAAAACATCTCTAGACGGCATCGTGATCTTGATTTGTATCATCCGTGGAATTTAAGTACCGCCAAAGCAGTCGAGAAAGCCTTGACCATGGAACAGGCGGCGTTTGATGTCAGCAAGCAGATTCGAAATTCTGACGGTGCCAATGTGTCCACCGAATCAGGGCATTTTTATGCAGCCAACAGCAAGGGCTTCAAAGGCGGCTATCCATACTCGCGTCACTCATTGTCTGTTTCGCCGATTGCGCAAGCCAAGAAGTCCAAAGACAGCCCGATGCAGCGCGATTTCTGGTATTCGTCGGAACGCAAGGCCAAAGACCTGGCCAAGCCCGCAAAAATTGGCGCCTATGCTGCGCAACGAGCCCTGGCCCGCTTGGGTTCTAAACCAATTACCACCCGTAACTGCCCCGTAATTTTTGAAGCTCCCATCGCGGCAAGTTTGGTAAGCCATTATGTGGGTGCGGTGTCTGGCTCCTCCCTGTATCGCAAAACCAGTTTTTTGTTGAACTCATTGGGCAAACCTGTTTGGGCCCCGCACATCACCATCAAGGAAGACCCGTTCATTGAAGGTGCGCACGGCAGTTCACCTTTCGATGAAGAAGGAGTAAAGGTAAAAGCCCGAACAGTGGTGAAAAAGGGCGTGTGCAACGGCTACTTTCTTTCAAGTTACTCGGCTCGAAAATTGGGCATGGAAACCACCGGCAACGCGGGTGGTACGCATAACCTTATTCTCAGCTCGACCAAAACAGTCAGAGGCGGCCTCGATGCACTGCTCAAAACCATGGGTACGGGCTTGTTGGTTACTGAGATGATGGGGCAGGGTGTGAATGGTGTGACTGGCGATTATTCGCGTGGTGCCTTTGGCTATTGGGTGGAAAACGGCATCATTGTTCACCCGGTTGAGGAAATTACAATTGCAGGTAACTTGAAAGACATGTTGGCCAATATTGTGGCCGTGGGCGACGATGCGTATTGGCGCGGCAGTAAACATGTGGGCAGTATTTTGATCGAATCCATGACCGTTGCAGGGAATTAAAGCAAACAAGGAGACCAAGCAATGGAACGTCGTTCCTTTCTCAAAAAAGCGGGTTTGGGAGCAGCCGCCACCGCAACAGCGGCTTCAGGAACAGCCGCATTCGCCGCCGATGGCCCCAGTGTACGCTGGCGCCTCACCTCCAGTTTCCCCAAAAGCCTGGATGCGCTTTGGGGCGCAGCACCTCAGTTGGCCAAGCGCGTGTTTGAATTGACCGGTGGCAAGTTCGACATTCGCCCCTTTGCGGCTGGCGAAATTGTGCCTGGCCTGCAGGTGCTGGATGCAGTGCAGCGTGGCACGGTGGAATGTGGACACACTGCGAGTTACTACTATGTGGGGAAAGATGCGACTTTTGCTTTTGAGACAGGTATGCCTTTTGGTTTAACGGCTCGCCAGCAAAACGCTTGGATTTACCATGGCGGTGGCCTGCAAATGACCCGAGAGTTTTTGAAGGACTACAACATCATCAATTTTCCTGGCGGTAACACAGGTACCCAAATGGGCGGCTGGTGGCGCAAGGAAGTCAAGAACCTGAACGATCTGAAAGGTTTGAAAGTTCGGATTCCGGGCTTTGGCGGGAAGATCATGGCAGCCTTGGGCGCCGTGCCACAAACCATAGCCGGTGGCGATATTTACCCGGCATTGGAAAAGGGCACCATTGATGCCGCCGAATGGGTTGGGCCATATGACGATGAAAAACTGGGTTTTCAAAAAGTGGCCAAGTTTTATTATTACCCTGGGTTTTGGGAGCCGGGCCCATCATTGAGTTTCTACATCAATTTGGACGCCTGGAGCAAACTGCCCAAGAGTTATCAGGCTGCACTGGAGGTAGCTGCGGCCGAGGTGAATATCACCATGACGGCAGAATATGATGCCAAAAACCCGGCTGCATTGAATCGATTGATTCAATCGGGTGCGCAACTTCGAATTTATCCCCGCGATATTCTGGATGCCGCCTACAAGGAAGCCGAAAAGCTTTACGCCGAAGAATCCAAAAACAATCCAAAATTCAAGAAAATATTCACATCTTGGAATCGTTTTCGGAACGACCAGAGCAACTGGTTCCGGGTTGCTGAAAATTCCATGGCCTCATACATACCCAGATCGAAGTAAGTTTTTGACCTACGCAAGAGGGGTCAGATATAAAGAGCGGCTGACTGGCCGCTCTTTTTCGTCTAATGGAACCAAAAGCCTGGCACAAGTCACCCAACGCAGTGTCGCCCCTATCGGGGTTGTTCGCACTTCTTTTGGCTGTCGTAATGAATGGCAAGGGCACTATTCACTTCTGAACGACGGCTTCTGACACTTGACTTGTATGGGACAAATTTATGTCGACTCCTAATCAACTACGCGTATTTATTATTGATGATCACCCAATCATTGCCATGGCTTTGCGCGACATCATGAATTCGCGCTACACCGACCTTGAGGTCAAGCTGTTCAGTCGCATCGGGCCCGCGCTTGAGCACAGCCGTTTCGAGCAACCAGACCTTGTACTGCTTGACTTGGGCTTGCCAGATATGGCGCCAGAAAAAGTGCTGGAAACGGCGCTTGAAACTTTTGATTACAGCCGTACGCTGGTCATTTCGGGCAATGAAGAGATTTTGGGTGACATGGCCGATGAATACCCTGAAACTGAATTTGTATCCAAAGGTATTACTCAAGATCGCGTGCTCAGTGTGTTGGACAGTATGGTTTTGCGTTTGCGCCGTAACAACTGGACCGATCAAATCAGTCAAAAAACGCAAGCCGCAAGCGGGTTCACGATTGGTCAGCGAATGGCCCGAATCACTGAGCGGCAAGTGTCTGTTTTGTACCGAATTGCCAAAGGCGAGTCCAATCATGAAATTGCCCAGAATTTGGGTCTGTCTCCTGAAACGGTGAAAACGCATGTTCGAAGCATTCTGGCCCGCCTGAATGCCCGAAATCGACTGGAGGCGGCAATGCTGTACCGAGCCTGGCAGGAACAAAAAACCGATGAGGTTTATTCAGATTAAGCCGCACTTCATGAGACAAATCAACCGGCTCAGTGCATGGGTACAGCAACACTATGATGCATGTTTGCTGGCTTCCCTGTGTTTGTTGCCTCTGTCTTTTCAATTGGTGGGCCTGGACAGTGCGGCTCAATCCCAGTTGGCTTACATTGCCTTCATCAGCGGGTGCCTGCTCAATGCCAAAGTGTCCTGCAGGCGTGCCTTTCGGGTACCGCGCACAGAAAAACTCTGGTTTCTGGTTTTTGCTTCAGCTTTCGGTGGCTGGGTGTTGTCGCTGAACTGGCAGCATCTCAGCTTTGCGGTGCTGTGCTGGGTTTCACCGTTTACGCTGCTGGCAGTTTTATTGGAAAGGCAGCACCGGTACAGCATCGCAAAACAACGGATTCAGAATCGGCGAACTCAGCAAGCCAGGTGGCGAAATGCAAAACACAGTGTGCTTAGCGAATGGAAAGACAGGTTGCGCTGGCTGGCTGGTGTTCAGCATGACATGCGTCAGCCCCTGCATGCACTGGGTTTGTTGGTGGGTCACCCCTCGCTGGATACTTTCCATCAACATGCCGCGTCCAATCAGGTTATTCGTCAAATGACCAGTTGCCAAAGGTGGCTTCACGACTTGGCTGAAAACATGCTTGAGGCCACCCGGCTTGAACTGGGTGAGCAACGCGAGAAAAGAATTGAGAGTGTTTCAAGCACCGAACTTTGCAAGTCGCTTGAGGGCTGGATGGCACAGTTGGCTGAAACCAAAGGGCTGACTTTCCATGTCGATGTGGAGGAGTTCCTGATTCACACGGATGCTCGCCGATTGAAACGCGTTATGGGAAATTTGGTGTTCAACGCGGTAGAACATACGCTTGAAGGCGGTGTGGCATTCTCCTATCGACGCCATGGTGGAATTCACCGTTTTACCGTCAAAGATTCAGGCCCAGGCCTGCAAGAGGACATACTGCAGCACAAGGCGGCAAGGTACTCAACCTTTGGCAGCGACCTTCCTAAAACAGGCATAGGTTTGTATGTGGTCAAGCGCCTCTGCCAGGAAATGGAATGGAATTTGTCGATGTGCAATGTCAAAGAAGGGGGCACGGTGTTTGTGCTTGAACTTGCCGATCGAATTTTAAACAAGGCTGAAGTTGTGATTCTGAACTCGAAAAAAACGGGTTAAGACGATTGCCAATGACCTAGGCAGCTATTCGCTGAAGCTCGGAACAAAAGGTTGTTGCTCGGCCGGGTCGTTCCCACCCCCGTAATTCTGCGTGGGCAGGTCCAGTTGCAATGGGCTGTCTTGGTACTTCACCTTTTCCTCCTGAATCACCAGCTGTGGAAAGGCAAAAATAAGCACCACCATCAACACTTGCAAGGCAATGAACGGCAGGGAGCCCTTGTAAATTTCAATCGTTTTTACCACCTTGGGTGTGACCGATTTCAGGTAAAATAGCGAGAAGCCAAACGGTGGGGTCAGGAAAGAGGTTTGCATGTTCATGGCGATCATGACGCCGAACCACACCAGGTCAAT
>JAHJCM010000172.1 GCA_018812945.1 Gammaproteobacteria bacterium
GCCCAGCCAGCCCGACAAAAACAGGTAAAACTTTTCGCGAGAATGGTCCAGGTGAACCGGGTGCAGTTTGCGAATGCGCTCGAAACTCGGATTTTGATCCATTTCGTCGTAGAACAGATCAACCAGCTTGCGCACGCCAGCTTGCTGCTCTTCTGGCGTACTGCCGAAGTAGACAATCGGCGGCTTGGGTTGCGCGTCGGCGCTGGTGGTGTTACTGGTTGAATCGTTGTTGCTCATGGAAGTGCCGGTATGAATAGGGGTGTATCCCACATTGTAACCGTGCACTGCCATGTAAATTCGACTGTAATTCGATTAGTCGCTGGCTTGCTAAGCAGCAGCTTGCCTTAAGGTTTGCATTACTGGGGCGCGGCAAACCTTGTTGACCGACCAGGCACCAAACAGCACCGACACCACTGCACCCGCAACCACACCAGCCACAATGTGCATGGGCGACAGGAAGTACTCAAACTCGAACACAAAATGCGCCACGCCCCAACCCAAGCCTTGCGCAGCAATAGCTGCCACCAAACCTGCCAGCGCACCCAGCACGGAAAGTTCAAGCCAAGCGGCCCGTTGCAGCTGAGCAGTGGATGCCCCCATGGCCCGGTAAATTGCAGCCTCACGGGTACGTACACGGGCACCTGTCATTACGCAGGCCACCACCACCAAACCACCCGCAGCCACAGTGAACAAAAATACAAACTGAACAGCCTGGCCCACCTGCCCTAAAATTCTACGGAGTTGGGTGATCACCAGTTCTGTGTCCAGCACAGTGAGGTTGGGGTAATCGCGCACCAGCTCACGCGACACGGGAATGGCCTTGTCATCTTGCAAGCTGACCGAGGTAATCCAGGTTTGCGGAAAACTTTGCAGCACCTCGGTTGGAAACACCATGAAAAAATTCACCTCCATGGAATCCCAGCGCAGCTCGCGAATGCTGGTAATTTCGGCTGTTAAGGGCGTACCCGCGATGTCAAAGGTGAGCTTGTCGCCCAGGCCTATGCCCAAACGTTCAGCCACACCATCTTCCACGGACACTTCGGCTTGGACGGGCGTTTCATCAAACCAGCTTCCCACAGCGATGGTGTTGTGCGTGGGCAAGGTATCCGCAAAACTCAAATTCAGTTCGCGTTCTACGGTGTTGCGGGCACGCTCATCAGTGAACGTATCCGCGGTGATCACTTCGCCATTGATGGCGCTTAAACGCCCGCGCACCATGGGGTACAAATTGACCGGACCAAGGCTGGCGGTATTCAATGTTTGTTGAACACCTTCAACCTGATCGGGTTGAATGTTGAACACAAAGCGATTGGGGGCGTCTTCCGGTACGGCTTCTTGCCAACGGTCAATCAAATCGCCCTGCACCACAGCCAGCATTAACAGTGCGGCCAGCCCCAGGGCAAGGCTTACGCCCTGCAACACCAGGGTGCTTGCACGTTTGGACATGCTTTGAAAAACCGCGATATTGGTGCCTGCGCTTTTTTTGCCTTTGCCCAAATAGGCTAGAGCCTTGAGCAGCCCCCAGAACAACAACGCAAACACCAGCGAGGTGCCCATAAAACCAGCAAACAACAACAGGGCCAACACCACATTGTTAACGATCAACAAGCACACCGCGATGGCGGTAAACACGCCAAACAGCACTGACAGCACCAGTTGCCCCCGGCTACTTTTCAATGTTTGGTGCCGAATTACAGCGACTGCAGGCGCACGCAAGGCGTACCAGGTGGGCACTGCCGCAAAACCCAGCAGCAGTAACGCAGAGAGCAAAATACCCATGGGCAGGTAATGCAAACCGGCCAGCGGCAGGTCTACTCCTACCAGTTCAGCCAAAAACGCCAGGAGCCCCCAATGCGCGGCCCACCCCAGGGCCACACCCAACACGCCAGCGCCCAGAGTTAACATGCCCATGCCAATAGCCCACATGCGCAGCAAACGTTTGGGGGTGTAACCCAGGCTTTTCAAAACGGCCAATTCGCTTGCCTGTTCTTTGGCAAACAAGTGCGCCACCAGCGCAATGCCCACACAGGCCACCATGGTGCCGATCAAAGCAGCCATGGCCAGGAAATCATTGGCACGCTCAAGCGTACCGCTAACTTCAGGTCGACCGTTCTCCAGGGTTTCAATCTCCTCAACAGGCGACAGCACTGGGGTCAATTCGGAAATAAGCTGGTTGATCACCGGCTGAGCGCCAGTGAAGTAAATCCGCCAGGTGGCCCGTGATCCCAATCCCAACAACTTGGATTCTTCGAGGTCGGCAGTGTTCATCATGACCCGGGGGGCGAAGTTGACAAAGCCACCGCCACGGTCGGGTTCTACCAAAATAACCCGGGTCACAGGGCGAGTAATTTCGCCCACTTGAATTGAATCACCCAACTGAATATCGAGCGAACCCAGCACGCCTTGGTCTACCCACAATTCGCCCTGAGGCGGGCCACTGGCCACTTTTTCATCTTGACCCTGTGCGTTGCGAACCGTGAGTTGCCCACGAAGGGGATACGTGTTGTTCACAGCCTTTAACGAAACCAGCAAGTCGACCCGCTCCGAGGGCACAACGCTTGGAAATACAACGCTTTCAGCTTGCTTGAGTGATGCGTATTCCGGCTTGCCAAGAATGGAAAGCCATGGTGCATTCGCAGTATTCCGCTTGGACTCGATGACCAAATCACCGCCCAGCATTTGGCTGGCATCGCGCACCAAGGCTGCCTCGATCCGGGCTGAGAACACGCCCACAGATGAAATGGCGGCCACGGCCAGCACCAAAGCAACAAACAAAATGCGAAACGATGCACGGCGTGACTGCCGCGCCCAATACTGAAAAGACTGCATGAAGGAGGCACTTGCTGGGTAAAACACCAGTTTAGGACAAAGCGTGGGGGCACAGGTTCCCCTG
This sequence comes from Gammaproteobacteria bacterium, assembly GCA_018812945.1. Taxonomy (GTDB): domain Bacteria; phylum Pseudomonadota; class Gammaproteobacteria; order Burkholderiales; family Burkholderiaceae_B; genus Limnobacter. Next base: position 2,894 of record JAHJCM010000172.1, read on the forward strand.
TTTATTGCAGCGCAGTAATTTCTTCACGAATAAAACACGCAAAAAATTGACCGATCGTGCTATTTTGGGTGCTGATTTGAGCACAGACTCCAACAATAAAAATTACTTTTTAGTAACATAAGTAAATAAATTACAAAAAACTACCGAATTTTAAGGAGACGGTAACGTGTCTGACGCATTCCCCCATTTGAATTCTCCGCTTGATCTCGGCTTCACCACCCTGCGCAACCGCATCATGATGGGTTCGATGCACACTGGCCTTGAGGACAAGTACAAGGAGTTTGACAAGTTTGCCGCCTACTTTGAGGCGCGCGCCAAGGGCGGTACTGCCTTGATCGTGACCGGTGGTTTTTCACCCAACCTGGAAGGCTGGCTGTATCCGTTTGCATCGAAGCTGAGCAGCAGCGGTGCAATCAAGCACCACAAGAAGGTAACCGAAGCCGTGCACAAGCACGACGGCAAAATTGTGATGCAGTTGCTGCATGCTGGCCGTTATGCTTACCATCCGCTGAGTGTTTCGGCATCCAATGTGAAGTCATCGATCAACCCGTTCAAGCCACGTGAAATTGGCGACTTCGGCATTCGCCGAACCATTGCCGCCTTTGCGCGTTCGGCAAAAATTGCCCAAGAAGCAGGCTATGACGGTGTGGAAGTCATGGGCTCGGAAGGCTACTTCCTGAACCAGTTCATTTGCAAACGCACAAACCACCGCACCGATCGCTGGGGTGGCTCGGTTGAAAACCGTGCCCGTTTGTCGGTTGAAATTGTTCGTCGAATTCGCGAAACCGTGGGTGAAAAATTCATCATCATTTACCGCCATTCCCTGCTGGATTTGGTCGAGGGTGGTAACACCTGGGATGAAGTCAGCTACATCGCCAAAGAGATCGAAAAGGCTGGTGCCACGATGATCAACACTGGCATTGGTTGGCACGAAGCCCGTGTGCCCACGATTGTCACTTCCGTGCCCCGCGCGGCTTTCGCTGAACTGACCGCAAGGCTTCGCAAGGAAATCAAGATTCCGGTGATTGCGTCGAACCGGATCAACAAACCGGAGGTGGCCGAACAATTGTTGGCCGAGGGTTCATGCGACATGGTATCGATGGCCCGCCCTTTGTTGGCTGACCCCGACTTCGCGATCAAAGCCAAAGAAGGCCGCGCCGACGAAATCAATGTGTGCATTGCCTGTAACCAAGCCTGCCTTGACCACACCTTCAGCCTGAAGCGGGCTTCATGCCTGGTGAACCCGCGTGCCTGCCACGAGACCGAAATTGTGGACAAACCGCTGGAACGCAAAAAGAAAATTGCGGTGGTGGGCGCTGGCCCCGCTGGTTTGGCTGCTGCCACTGAATTGGCACGCCGTGGGCACAACGTGACCCTGTTTGACAAAGCCCCTGAAATTGGTGGTCAGTTCAACATGGCCAAACAAATTCCGGGCAAAGAGGAATTCCATGAAACCATCAGCTACTTCAAACGCCAACTGGAATTGAAGAAAGTGGATGTTCGCCTGAACACAGTGGTGGATGCTGCCCTGATTTCCAAAGAGCGTTTCGATGAAGTGATACTGGCCACCGGCATTAAGCCGCGTACGCCGGGTATTGAAGGCATTGACCACCCCAAGGTGATGAGCTACATCGATGTGCTTCTGCACAAAAAAGAAGTGGGTCAGAAAGTGGCCGTGATTGGTGCCGGCGGCATCGGCTTTGATGTGTCGGAATACTTGACGCACGACTTTGCCCACCCTTCTCCAACACTGGATTTGGAAAGCTGGAAAAAGGAATGGGGCATTACCTTTGATCCCAAAAATGCAGGTGGCATAGATGGCGTGCAAGCCGAGCCACCCAAGCCCGCACGTGAGGTGTGGCTATGCCAGCGCAAGGACGAACCCTTGGGCAAACGCTTGGGTAAAACATCAGGCTGGGTGCACAAGGCCAGCTTGAAAAGCCGCCGTGTTCACTTCATGCAAGGTGTGGAGTACTTGAAGATCGACGACCGTGGATTGCACATCATGAGCGCGCATGGCCCAGAAATTTTGAATGTCGACAACATTATCGTGTGTGCAGGCCAAGACCCTTTGCGTGAACTGGTTGAACCCATTGAAGCACTGGGAGTGCCCGTGCATTTGGTGGGTGGTTCATCGGTGGCTGCCGAACTGGACGCCAAACGTGCAATTAACCAAGCCACTCGCCTGGCTGTAACCCTGTAAAGGCAAACCAAGAAATGACAGAAAAATCGATGCTGCAAAAGGTGTATGCGCAAGTGGACAAACTGCCCACGCCTTTGAAAACCCGTGCCTTTACCCTGTTGTTTGGCCGTGCGGTGAAGTATTTCAAAACCAGTGGTTTGAAATTCGAGTGGATTGAGCCCAACCATTCAATTGTGGTGATCAAAAATCGCCCTTATGTACAAAACCACATAGGAACCGTGCATGCAGTGGCCATGATCATGATTGCAGAATCGGCCACCGGCGCATTGGTGGGTTTGAATGTACGAGCCAACGCAATTCCAGTGATCAAGCGCATGGAAGTGGATTACCGCAAACGCGCCGCTGGCGACATGCGTGCTGAAGCCATGCTGACACAAGAACAAATCACCATGATGCAAACCGAGGAACGTGGTGAAGTGGATGTGGCGGTAACGATTACTGATGGTGAAAGCAAAGAACCTATCTTCGTTCGCGCCATTTGGGCGTGGACCCCAAAGCGCAAGGGCTAAACTATTGCTATAACTACACAGCACGGAGACACCCGCATGGCCCCATTTGAATTCAGAACAGTGAACCGCATTGTGTGCGAATCGGGCAGTTCGCTGCGAATGGCTGACATGTTGACCCCCTTGCTGACCCAGCACGGGCTGAAAACCGCAAGGGTGTTCATGCTGGTTGACCCCTTCATTGCGGGGACCCAGGCCTTTAAAGCAATTTGCGAAAACCTGGCCACAGCTGGCCACGCAATTCACAGTTGCAACGATGTAGAACCCGACCCGCCCGAGGCTTTGGTGCAACGGGTCACTTCAATGGCCGTGGAATTCAAGGCCGATGTGGTGTTGGCCATTGGTGGCGGTTCCACGCTTGATGTGGCCAAACTGATTGCGGTGTTGGCGCGCGCCAAACAAGAACTGAAAACCATTTACGGTGTGGGTAATGTGACCAGCGACCGTTTGCCCTTGGTGTTGGTGCCCACCACTGCCGGCACAGGTAGCGAAGTGACCCCAATTTCAATTGTCACCACGGGTGTGGACACCAAAATGGGCGTGGTGTCGCCTGTGTTGTATGGCGATCTGGCCATTCTGGATGCAGACTGGACACTCAGCCTGCCCCAACATGTAACGGCGGCCACCGGCATTGATGCCATGGTGCACGCCATTGAAGCCTATACCAGCAAACGCCTGAAAAACCCTTATGCTGATTTTTTAGCCTGTGAAGCGCTGCGCTTGCTGGCTGCCAACCTGCACACCGTGTGCCAAGAACCAGGCAACCGCGAGGCGCGCCAGGCGATGATGTTGGGTTCTTGCATGGCTGGCCAGGCTTTTGCCAATGCGCCAGTGGGTGCGGTACATGCATTGGCTTATCCAATTGGCGGCATTTTTCATGTGCCGCATGGTTTGAGCAATTCATTGGTGTTGCCGCATGTGTTGCGCTTTAACTTGCCCGCAGCCGAGCAGCAGTACGCAGAGCTGGCCCAGGTATTGAAGCTGGGTCACCACGGCGACAACACCGAGCAACTGGCCCAGGCCTTTATTGATTACACCGCCACATTGTCGCCTTCTACAGGTTTGCCGGTTGGCTTGCGCGAAGTGGGTATTGGCGAGAAAGATTTACCGGTAATGGCCAGTGCAGCCATGCTGCAAACCCGCCTGTTGAGCAACAACCCACGTGATGTGAACGAGGCCCAAGCCTTGGCTATTTATCAGGCGGCCTACTAAGAATATTCGATTGATAACCATGACCACTTTGGCCCAATACCCACTGCATCAGCTTGTTCAAACCCGTTGGCACGACAACGACATTTACGGCCACGTGAACAATGTGGTGTATTACAGCTACTTCGACAGTGTGGTGAACCGTTACCTGATTGAAGAAGGCGGACTTGACATTCACAACGGGGAGGTGGTGGGTTTTGTGGTGGAAAGCCAGTGCAAGTACCTGAAACCACTGGCCTACCCTGAGCCGGTTACGGCCGGCCTGCGGGTGGGTAAACTGGGCAACAGCTCAGTGCGCTATGAATTGGGTTTGTTCAACGCCAAGGGCGAATTGTGCGCTGAGGGTTACTTTGTGCACGTGTTTGTGAACAAGACGAACAACACCCCCACCCCAATACCTGAGAGCATTCGCAGCAAATTGGCTGTGTTGCTCGCTTGACGATTGAGTACAACTGGTCAGGTCAAGTCTTTCTGTCGTATTGAACGCCAATTTTTTTCGCCACTGCCAGCAAACCTGCTGGGGACAAATCCTGCAGTTCTATCAAAGGTGATTCGTCAATATTGGGGTACTCACGCAAAATTGAGCGGCGATAGGCAGGGTCGTAATGATTACGCATCAGCCGCTCAAACAGTTCGGGCATTTTACGCTCGGCAGCCAGTTGCTCCCATTCTTCAAATTCCTTACCGCCCACCAGGCTGCGAATAAAACGCAGACGCTCGAGCAGGCCTCCCGGATCTTCTTCAAAGTGCTTGTAATCCTGTCTCCATAGCTCGACACGTTGCTGCATGTCGGCATGCACGCGAATGGTTTTTCCTTTTCGCATGGCGTCAAGCATGGATGCAGGGATTTGCACATTGCCGATCTTTTTGCTTTCGGCTTCAACCCAGACTGGGCGTGTGGGATCACATTTCGCGAGTTCTTCCAACAGCAAAGTGTCGAAATACTTTTGCGAGGGTTGAGGAGTACCAGGCACTGCCCCAATGATTGAACCTCTGTGACGGGCGATTGCCTCCAGATCCACCACTTGGCAACCTGCTTCCCGCAAGGCATACAGCAGTCGGGTTTTGCCGCAGCCGGTTGGGCCGCTCAGCACATGATAATCAAACTTCTTGGGCACAGTTTCGAGTTGTTCATTAACCCAGCGCCGGTAAGCTTTCCAGCCGCCAGACAATTTTTGAACGTTGTAACCAATGGTTTCAAGTGCATCAAACCACAGCTTGCTGCGTTTTCCACCCCGGAAACAGTACACCAGTACCTTTGCATCTTTGGGGTATTTGGGCAAATCATCGCTAAGGTGCCGCGCAATATTGGCCAACGAATAACGCACACCGATGCTGTAGGCGCCCATTTTGTCGGTGCGGTGAAGGGTGCCAACCTCGGCGTATTCGTCGTTGTTGACCACCGGCATGTTGATCGCGCCCGGAATGTGATCCTCCTCAAACTCCCGGGGCGAGCGTGCATCAATAATCAGGTCGTAAGAGGAAAAGTCATGCATGAAAAAGCCAACTTCAAAACAAATGTTCAGCCCGGCAGAATAACGCAAAACAAGGCTTCAATTGCAAACCTAGGTCGGCAAGTTTCGCCCAGGAAGTGTTTTAAGTCCGTTGGCAATGGTTTTCAAGTCTTTCCACTCGGTGGCTTTTCGCTTTTGCAGCATAGGCCAAAGCTTCATCAACAGCTGTGCAGTGGCTAATACATCGGCTGCGGCCTGGTGGCGCTGTTCACATTCAATTCCGTAACGCTGCATCCACACATCAAGAGGAAGCTGGTGGTTTTCCTTGTGCAGCACCGCGGCCAAATGTTCAAGATCGAGCCAGTGCCGATGTGTTGCCCGCCCTAGCACCTTGCGCATGGCCTTATTGATCAGAATTTCATCGAACCAACTATGAAAAGCAATCAACGGCGAGTTGCCCACATAACGCAGGAATTCGGACAAAGCCACCTCAGCCTTCACCCCTTTTTGCTGTGCGCCAATGCCAATGCCGTGAATCAAAATATTGTTTTTGTCGATGGCTTCAAACTCGATCATGTCGACGATTTCGGGGGGCTGTTTGATGACCACTTCAAACGTGTCCGTGAGCGAAATTCGCGGGCGTCTTTGTGCGTCAAACTCAATGGCGGTGGCCGCAATTGAAATAAGCCGGTCTCTTTTCGGGTTCAGGCCCGATGATTCAACATCAAGCACCACCCAACGGTCAGGGTTTGGGCTCGAAAAATCAAGCGTTTGAACCAGGCGGTTCCTGATGTAGCTGGCCCAGCCTTGCGTGGGCAGCAACTGGCCTTGCAAAGTGGTGCTCAACGCATGTGCTCCATCTCGATTCGCTGCTGCAAGCGCCGCCCTACCCTGAAACATTCCTTCAATATGCGACGGTCAATGTTGTCGAGCACGTCGTAGTTGACCACATTGGGTTGATCGGGCAAGTTGGGTACGGCCACGCCTTCATCCAGCTGTATGCGAAGGCGCATCATTTGCAAAAACTCAAACGCGCTCACCCAGGCATCCCGGCGCTGTTCCTCGACGCTTAAACGCTTGGCCACGGCCTCGAACCGGCGGCGGGTATTGACTTCATCAATGCCGAAAACCAGCGAGAAAAAGCGCGCGGCATCGACAAACACGGCGGTGCCCTGCCTTTTCAAATCGAGGGTGCGAATGTCCTCAACTTCAGTGGTGTCTATGCTTCCATGCCAGTTCAGGGGTGGGCGAAAACGCATGATGTTTTCAGCCAGCAAGCGCAGGAATATGGTGGACTCTTTGGCGCGGGTCACTATGTAGTCCCGAAGTGGCTGCGCCAGCTCTTTGTTACCTGCCAGCGCGCGAAGATCAAAAAATATGTTCACACGCAGCAGGTTTTCAGGCGTCGCCACATCGATCCATCTCGCAAACTTGTTCAACCACTCGCCAGCAGTCATGCAGCATTCGGGGTTGCTGGCCATGATATTGCCTTTGCACAAAGGGTAGCCGCACTGGTCCAGAGTTTGGTTTACTTCTTTGCCGAACGCCAGCCAGCGTGGCCTGTCCACCTCAGGCTGATCGCTTATAAACAGCAAGCCGTTGTCTTGGTCGGTGGCGATGGTTTGTTCCGAGCGGCCTTCCGAGCCGAAACTTAACCAACAGTAACTGTTGGCATCAATGCCCATCCGGTTACCCACAACCTCCAGAATGCGTTCCGTGAGTACATCGTTCAGGTGGCTGATCAATTCAGTAAGTTGCTTGGCAGCAATGCCCTGGCCCAGCAGGTTTTTGGCAAAACTGCGAATGTCGTTGGCGCAGGCACGCAGCATGTCGGCGTCTTGCGCAGAGCGAATGTTGCTGCTGATCTGTTTCAACGACAAACGCTGCATGGCAAAAATATCGCGCTCGGAAACAATACCGCTTAATTTTCCATTGCGGGTTACCGGCACGTGGCGAATGCCAAATCTTGACATGAGCAGGGCTGCATCTTGCGCGGTGCAACTTTCATCCAGAGTATGAACCGGGGCGTTCATGACCTCTGAAATCAGCGAATTCAGGGGCTTTTGGGCCATGGCTACGCGAGACAGTACGTCCTGGCGAGTCAAAATACCCTCCACCACCATGGCCTCATTCACCACAATCATGGAGCCAATTCGGTGCTCATGCATCACTTCCAGTACCTGCTTCAAAGGCGTATTTGGCGCACAGGAAAAAGGCTCATGACGGCATACATCGCGCAAGGGCTTCTCAAGCGTTTGCTCGGCCAGGGTTTGAGAGGAGTAAGCGACCTGAATCGCCTTTCTGGACAAATCCAGAAACTGCATGGTGCGCCGTGTTAAATAATCAGAAAAGACCGGGCTTTTATGCGCCAGGGCTTGCACGCTGTCGAAGGTAAACATCAGGCAGAAGGTGTCTTCCCGGGCGCTGTATGTAGCTGTAACTGCGCGTTTGGCAAGAAATGCGTTGACTGGAAACATTTCCCCGGCTTCGTATTGAAACCCGGTGGAAGACAGGTCAGCCAAGCCCTTGCGGCCCACCGCAGAACCCTTTTCAACATAGTAAAGAAACTGGGGTGGCCCGTCCTCGGGCCGCACAATCACTTCGTTGGGTGCGAAATAAGTTTCAGCGCAGCCTTCAAGCAAGCAGTCCAGGTCGCGAAGCGGAATTTCACTAAACGGCGCGTGCTTGACCAGCCTTTGTTTGATGTAGTCCAGCATTTGCCCGCTGGGGCTGGTACTGGCTTGGGCTGAATCAGGGGCAGCATCCCCCGAATCGGCCACAGAGGCGGCATTCGGTCTATTCACAGTCTCTCCATTTGCTGGGCTAAATGGTTTTTATAATGGTTTTCCCTATTGTAGCCTTTGCGCCTTACAAAAAGCTTGTTTCTTCCAAGCCACGTCACTTGAAAATAGTGCTTGCTTTGCGCCTGTGCCAGGAATATATTCGCGCAACTCTCCCCCATGGCTGTTTTTTCCCGAGGTTAAATTGCAGTCAAACCCCACCACAATTATTGTTGATGGCGCCGGCGTCGAAGCCCTGTGCCAGAGCTGCGGCGTGTGCTGCTCGACGTTCAGGATCAGCTTTTACTGGGGAGAAACCACGGCAGCCGAGGGTGGCGTGGTGCCAGTCGAAATGACCGAGCAAATGAATCTGTATCGCAGCTGCATGAAAGGCAGCTCGCAAAGCAATCCCCGATGCATAGCGCTGGCTGGTAATCTGGGTGAATCAGTGACCTGCACCATCTACGAAAATCGTCCATCCCCCTGCAGGGAATACGATGTGTTTGACGCACAGGGCGAACTGAACCCTCGCTGCAACCAGGCTCGCGCCAAACACGGTCTGGCACCATTGAATGTGCGTTTTGTACCGGTTGCTGGTGTGCCTGACCACATTACTTTGCCTACACCCGAAATAAACCCGGGCAGCTAATCAGCTTGCACCACTGAATGTGTCTTGATCGTGTTCGGTAAGTGCAGCACGAACAGCCTTTGCGTTGTCCAAAGCCTGTGCATTGTCGCCGTGTACACACAGGGTTTGCGCGGTGACCACGCGGGTTAAGCCATCCAGGCACTGCAATGGCCCGCCCCGAACAATCAATTCAGCCTGTGCCTTGACCTGAACCGGATCATGAAGCACAGCGCCAGGCTGGCTTCGAGGTGCCAGCGCGCCGGTGCTTAGGTAAGCCCTGTCCGGGAAGGCCTCTTCTATCACCTCGATGCCAGCAGAACGCGCCCAAGCCACCAAGGGGCTATTGGCCAAAGCCAGCAGCTTCAGGTGCGGAAAAGCATGGGCCAGATTGATGAGTAGCTCGGCCTCGACCGCTTGGAAGGCCGCATCGTTGTACAACTGCCCGTGGGGTTTGAAATGGGCAGGGCAACACCCCAACTTCGTGGCGATGTTGTCGAAAAAATCCATTTGCCGTTTCAATTCACCCAGCAACTGAGCAGTTGAGCCTTCGGGCTTTTGACGCCCGAACCCGGCTCGGTCCGGATAGCTGGGGTGGGCGCCCACCTGCACGCCATGTTCAAGCGCCAGCATGCAAGCCCGGCGAATGCTATGTTCATCGCCAGCGTGCCCCCCGCTGGCAATATTGGCCCAGTCAACAATCTTGAACAGGGTCTCGTCGTGGGCACAACCTTCGCCCAAATCTGCATTAATCCACATGGGTAGTCGCCTTGCTATATTCAATGGCCAGCTGGTAGCGTTTGCGGTCGAGTTCATGCCTGGCCTGTAAACGCTGCGCCTGCTGTTCATTAACCAATACCCAGCTTACGCTTTCCCCACCCCCAAGTTGTGACAATTTCCAAAGATCACAAGACAATACACTGCCAAGACGTGGGTAACCACCAGTAACCTGGGCTTCACACAGCAGCACGACCGGCTGCCCGCTAGGTGGCAACTGCACCAAGCCCGGGTGCACAGCATGTGAACGCAAAGAAACCACTCGCTTCAGTGACAAAGGCGATTCAACGGCCTCAAGCCGATACCCCATTCGACTGCTTTGGGTGCCCAAGCTGAAGTGTTGACGGGTAAACAGGTGCTGCGAATCTTCACTGAGTTCAAAAAATTCCGGACCAGGCAAAACATGAAGCACCAAGCAGGCTGAATGTTCAGTGCGAGCCAAGGGCATGGCCAAACGAACACCATGCAGAATGCGGGTGGTGAATTGCTGGGCAAAATGTAGTTCATCACCCACTTGCAAGGCCCGGCCTTGCAGCCCCCCAAAACCAGCGACAAGGCAGGTGCTGCGCGAACCCATCATTTCGGGCACATCCACACCACCTTGCACACAAAGCACATTCCAGAAACCCAAGCCTGGGGGCTGGGTGCGCAATACATCACCCTCCTGCAAACTCAAAACCTGACCACAAAACACTGGTTTGTTGTTTAACAAGGCATGCGCACCCCGGTTTGCAAACAAAACAAGGCATGGTTTGGCGCATACAAAATCGAATTGACCCATCAGTTCCAGGCAAGCCGCATTGGCCGGGTTGCCCAAGGCAAGGTTGGCCAGGCTGAACGAGAACGTATCCAGCACACCCCCGATCGGCACACCCTGAAGCTGGTAGCCCCAACGCCCCAGGTCGCTGACAATGCCCTGCCCTCGAGCCCTGACCACTTTAAGCATAATCAGCCCGAATGAATTGAACCGTATCACCGGCCTTGAAAAGGGATTGCCCCAGCTGATCGGTGCGTTCAGGATCAAAAAGCACCTGCTCAACATGCCCCAACAAATGCCAACCGCCTGGACTTTCCCAGGGGTACACGGCGCAGTAATGGGCAGCGATGGCCAATGTACCCGCCGGCACACGTGAGCGCGGTGTTTCCCGACGCGAGAAATGAAGTTGTTTGGGTAAACCTGTGAGGTATGCAAAGCCGGGCAGAAAGCCCAAAAATTGAACGGTATAAATGGCACTGCAATGCAGGTCAATCACTTCGGTCGGGCTTAGCCCGGTTTGCTCTGCCAGCCAGGCAAGGTCTTGCCCGGCAACGCCACCGTAGTTCACAACAATATGGTGGTGGCAGCCTGGGGTGTTTTCAAGCAATGTGGCTTTCCCGAATTGGCCAAGTATTTGGTGAACTTGATCAAGCAACATTTCATGTTGCCCAGCGGTAAATATTGAGCTCGCAAACAACACCGTAATTGATTGATCCGCCTGCACGCACTGACAAGCTGGCCAAGCCAGAGCTTGAATGGACTGGACTAACTCTTGGCGAAGCACCGCCAACTCCGTAGCGGACATGTAATTCTCGGTCGCAGAGCTATCTGTGGCCCAGTCTATCTGGATGGCACGATCAGAAACAAAGTAAGCCCTGGGCATGGATGCACGACGAGTCAAGAAGCGAGGGGTTCAGTTTAAACACAAAAAAAGCAGCCGAGGGCTGCTTTTTTTGCGATGCGCGAATCACTTCACACTGTTTACGCGGTGGCTTTCACGCGGCGGCTTGTCTTTCCTGATTTGCCTCGCCTGCCTCGATGGTTCGAAGACCCGATTCACCAATCGGAATTCGACGTGCTTTCATTTGCTCAGGAATCACCTTTCGCAACTCGACGACCAACAAGCCATTTTTCAGGTTGGCACCTTCCACTTGCACGTAGTCGGCCAGGTTGAATTTGCGCTCAAAACTGCGAAATGCAATGCCTTTGTGCAGGTATTGTTTGCCCTCTTCATCCGCTTTGCGGCCACGCACGGTGAGTACGCCGCGCTCAACTTCCAGCTCAAGCTCTTTTTCCTCGAAACCCGCGACTGCCACACTGATTTGGTAACGGTTTTCTTCCAGCGCCTCGATGTTGTAGGGAGGGTAACCAGTTGAAGTGTCTGCACGCATTGCGGCATCCAGAATGCTGGCCATTCGGTCAAAACCAATGGTGCTGCGGTACAAAGGGGTAAGGTCGATTGTTGCCATGATTCATTCTCCTGAGAAGCAAAAAATCAGTTATTCAAAATGTGTGGAAACTCTCTTGGAGACATTTCCCACACTCCTGATTTATGAACCACCCCTGAAAATTTCAAGTGCTTTCTGTGCAATTTTTTCAGGTCAAAACAGATCGCCGTCTACGTAATACCAATGCCCGTTTTCCTGCACAAAACGGCTGCGCTCATGCAGGCGGCTGGCGGGCCCATTGTTGGGTTTGTAACGAGCCACAAACTCTACTTCGGCTTTGCTGCCCTGTGGCCAATGCCCTTTCACATTCACGCCCAGCCATTTGCCTTGTGCAAGTTCCTGCTGCAAATCGAGATGCTTGGGGCGGGTGCTGATGTGCCAGGTTGACAACACATAGTCACTTAAACCCAAGGCGTAGGCGCTGTAGCGTGAGCGCATAAGTGCCTCGGCCGTGGGTGCCAACACAGCATGAAGATGAAACGGTTGGCAGCAGGCTTGATAAACGCCGTTGCCGCAAGGACAAGGCTGTGTTTTATTTTTTTGGACCATGTGGGGCAAAAGCGATGAACCGAGAAGATTTTTCATTTTAGACTGAAGCTGGAGACAACAAGCCTTAGACCAACAACAATGACAATTATGCCTACACGAGTGCATGCGTTTAATCATGCCGATGCCTTGGGCCATCACGATGCAGTGGCCCTGGCGGGGCAACTTCAACGCGGCGAAACGAGCGCAACTGCATTGGTTCAAGCCGCGTACCAACGACTTGAATTGGTAAACCCCGAGTTGCATGCCACCGCGTGCCTTCAAGAGGAAGCCGCATTGGCGCAAGCCCGTTTTTACGACGATGTGGGCAACTTCAGGGCGTTTCAGGGCATACCTGGATTCTTAAAAGACAATCTGGATTTGCAAGGCTTATCCACTCGGCACGGTTCCGCAGGCATGCCAGGCACAGCGAAAAAGCGCACCAGCGCCGTGGCGCAACAAATCATCGACACGGGTGTGGTGCTGCTGGGTAAAACCAAACTACCTGAATTCGGGCTAACTGCCACCACGGAATACAGCAAGGCTGAGCCGGCGCACAACCCATGGAACACCGGGCACAGCACAGGTGGCTCATCGGGTGGTTCTGCAGCCCTGGTGGCTGCGGGTGTGGTTCCAATTGCCCATGCAAACGACGGCGGTGGCTCCATTCGCATTCCCGCTGCATGTTGCGGGCTGGTGGGTTTGAAACCCAGCCGCGGGCGCTTGGCCATGAACGAAATGGCGAAAAGCCTGCCCATCAATATTGTGAGCGACGGGATTGTGTCGCGCAGCGTGCGGGACACTGCGGCGTTTTTCGCGCTGGCGGAAGAGCATTACAAAAACCCAACACTGCCACCACTGGGCCACATCACCACCCCTGGCCGCAAGCGCCTGAAAATCGGCATGTTCACACAGAAAATTTCTGGCGATGAAACAGATACCGCTTGTGTGGAAGCGGTGCACAAAGCTGCTGCCCTGTGCGAGGGGTTGGGCCACGAAGTGCAGGAAATCAAGGTACCCATCAGCGCCCAGTTTGCTGATGATTTCTTGCTGTACTGGGGCATGCTGGCCGCTTCCATTTCATACTTGGGCAAACTGGCCGTTGATCGGCACATGGACACCGGAAAACTTGAACCACTCACCCACGGCTTGGCCAAACATTTCACGCACAACCTGCTGAAATTTCCATTCGCTTTGCGCAGGCTTCATCAGTTTGAAGCGCAATACGCCACGGTATTTGCCGACCTGGATGTGCTACTGAGCCCCACACTGGGCCAGTCCGCACCGCCGCTAGGTTACCTGGCACTTGATCTGCCTTTTGAACAGGCGCGGGAAAGGCTTTTAAACTTTGCATCATTCACAGCGGCTCAAAATGTGGCGGGTGCGCCAGCCATCAGCCTACCCATGCACCACACAGAGGAGGGTATCCCGGTAGGTGTACATTTTGCCGCTGCCATGGGACATGAATTCAGGCTGATTGAGCTTGCACTTGAAATTGAGCAAGCCCAACCATTCAAGATGCTGGCATGAATTCCAGGTGAGCTTTGTAAACCAGCGAGGCCCTGTCCACCATGGGGCAGTGGCCCGTGTTTTCAAGCATTAGATCGACAATCGCGGGTTTGGTTTGTTTCAACACAGCCAAGCCGCTGGGGTGAACCAACTGGTCTGAATCGCCCCACACCACCATCAACGGCACAGTGGTTTTCTCCACCAGCTCGTTCAAACTGATATTGGCATCCGGGTTCACGAATTCCATGAATACCCGGTCGAGCAAGGCCTTGTTCTTGATCGACATGCGACCAAAATACTTGCGCATGAAACCCGGCATGGGCGGTGCCTTGCCATTGAAACAAAGATTGACCACCTTTTCGTATTCCTCAAAATTGGAGGGTGCAAGGATAATTTTTCCTTCGTCAGCAAACGCGCGCCCAATGGCGGTGTGCTCGGCACCTTTCACACCAGCGGGGTTTAACAAACAAGCGCTGAGAACCCGGTTTTCATAGTTTGCGGCCAAGGCACCCGCCAAATAGCCGCCCATGGAGTTGCCCATGGCATGAAAATTCTTAACGCCCAATGCATCCAGCCAGCGCACCACCCGATCTGCCTGCTCCGCAATATTAAAGCGGGCGTTGCTGGGGCGGTCAGATTCGCCAAAACCAATCAGGTCGGGAATCCACACGGTGTAATGGCGCATCAGGCGCGGGGCCAGTGCCAACCAGTTCTCCTTGTTGGCGCCAAAGCCGTGGAGCAAGACCATGTCGGGTCCTTGTCCGCCCTTGAAATACACGGTGCGCCCGTCTACGGTATTGACACTGCTTTTGACCAAGCCCATTTGTTTGCATTTGGAATCGATCAATCTGCGGCATAGCCAGTTCATAAACACATTGCTCATTGTTGTTTCACCTGTCTCGTTGTCTGGTTTCTTCTTACACACTCAATGGCCGCTCACTGATCTCGCTTACAGCAATTGGATGGCTTAGTTTTTTTCGCGGTTCGTCAACAATACATTCACTGGGATCGATGTCTGTGGGAAGCGTCGAAACCTTCTGAAAAAGATTGCTTGATTTGAATAGGAGGATGTTCAAAATGAAAGCAAATGAACTGCTGGAACAAATTCGCGAAGCCAATTTATCTTACCTGCTTCTTGCCAAACAACTCATCAATGAAGACAAAGCC
>JAHJCM010000173.1 GCA_018812945.1 Gammaproteobacteria bacterium
GTCTCGAATCGTGGGGACGCATTATTTCTAAGCGCTTTGTAAAGTGCTTCTCGGGTAATTCCCGTGCATTTGGCGACATCGCTCATCCCTTTGGCACGAGCGATATCGCCCAAAGCAGCGGCAAGCAACGCAGGGTTGTTGCTTTCCAGAATGTCCGTTAAATACGCTGCGATCGTTTCGGGGCTGTCCAAATGCTCGGCAATTGAAAAGTTTTCAATCTCATTCAGTTCCAATTTGTCGGTTCTCATTAGTTCAACTCTCTATTTAATTGCAGAGGAAAGATCTTTCGCTCTTTTGATGTCTTTGGCCTGGGTACGTTTGTTTCCACCGCATAACAGCACAATTAGATCTCCATTGCGTTCAGTGAAATAAACTCTCCAACCTGCTCCAAGGTGAATGCGAAGTTCATACACCCTGTCGCCGACAGTTTTTACATCGCCTTTCAGGCCTAACTCTATTCGTCGAAGTCGACCAAGAATTGCACCCTTCAGCAATTTGTCATCAAGCGATTCGAGCCACTGGCTGAATTCTGGCAGGCTTTTTATTTTGTACATCAACGATTAATTGTAATCGATCGATTACAATTTTAATAGAGTATATAGAGGCATTTAAGTAACCTTCCAGATTCATCGGTTCACTCTTTATGGCCCAAATTGACTCCAAAGTCGTCACTTTTCACACTCACGCCTGTTGCGCCCAAACCCCTACACTGCATCTCATCGAAAACCAACACAACACGAGACACACCACATGGCCAGCTCAAAAAAAGAAGCACAAAACATTCTGGAAGTTGCAATCGTCGGCGCAGGCGTATCAGGCCTGGGCATGGGCATTCAATTGCTCAAGGCAGGTGAAACCAATTTCAAGATCTTCGACAAAGGCCACGATGTAGGCGGCACCTGGCGCGACAACACTTACCCCGGCTGTGGTTGCGATGTTAAAAGCAGCCTCTACAGCTATTCCTTCGAGCCTTGGGCCGAGTGGAGCAACAGCTACGCCAAGCAGGGCGAAATCTACAAGTACCTGCGCCACTGCGCCACCAAGTATGGTGTGTACCCCTACATTCAATTCAACACCAGCATCACTGGTTCAGTATTCGATGAGCAAGCTGGTTTGTGGAACATCACCACAGCCGATGGCAAAACCATTCAGGCCCGCAATGTGGTTACAGCAGTGGGCCCGTTCAGCGCACCCAAGGTTGCAGAATTCAAGGGTGCCGAAAAGTTCAAAGGCAAAACGGTGCACACCGCCGCTTGGGACCATTCCGTAGAACTGGAAGGCAAGCGTGTCGGCCTCATCGGCACTGGCGCCACAGCTGTGCAAGTTGGCCCCGCCATTGCTGACAAGGTGAAAAACCTGGTGGTGTTTCAGCGCACAGCCAACTGGATTATGCCGCGCCCAGACCGCAATATTGAAGAAGCTGAAAAAGCACTGAATCGCAAAACCCCGCTGAACATGAAAATGAACCGCCTGGGCGTGTATTGGTTCAATGAATTAACAGCACCGTTTTTGATTTTGAAGTACGACATGTTCAAGGCCCAGCCCGAGAAAATGGCCAGCAGCTACCTGGCCCGCAAGGTGAAAGACCCTGAACTGCGCAAGAAGCTGACGCCCACCTTCAAGTTCGGTTGCAAGCGTGTGTTGGTCAGTTCCGACTGGTACCCCACCATGCAAAAAGAGCATGTGCATTTGGAAACAAATGCCATTGAATGCATCACTGAAAAAGGCATTCGCACCGCCGATGGCGTGGAGCACGAACTCGACGTGATCATTTACGCCACTGGCTATGAGGTGCGCCACACAGGTTCGCCAATCGACGCCAAAGGCATTGGCGGCGCAAGCTTGAACGACAAGTGGAAAGACGGCTCGGAAGCCTACCAGGGCATTTCAACCGCAGGTTTCCCCAACCTGTACTTCCTGGTGGGCCCGTTTACTGGCCCTGGCCACACCTCGGTAATCGCTTACGCAGAAGCGCAAATCGGCTATGTCATTCAAGCCATCAAGCTGCGCCAAAAGCGCAAGCTGAAAGCCATCTCTGTGAAGCCCGAGGTGGAACAGAAGTTTGTCAATACCATGGACTTCCGCAGCGAACACACGGTGTGGAAAAGCGGTTGCGCAAGCTGGTACCTCAGCCCCAATGGCCGCAACAACACTTTGTATCCTGGTTTGAACGCTGAATATCGCATGCGAATTGCACGTTTCAACCCGGCAGAATATGTGCTGACGGCCAGCAATGGCAAAACGGTGAAGCCGAAGGTGACAGACCACATCAGCACCGGTTTGATGGCGATCAAAGCCGCATAAAAGCTTTACAAACCAGCGTGGCTATTCGAAAAGAATGGCCTCGAGGCGTGCCATAACATCGTTTAAAACATGTTGTGGCACGCTTTCTTTTTTTGCAGCTTTGCGAGCTCGCCAATTGAGTGATTTCAGTTGGTGGCAGTGCACTGCACCCTGCGTGTCGCTGCCGCACCCCATCAATGTAACCACGGTACCGAATGATCGTGCTGCGGCCGCGGCCCCTTGCGAAATAGGGCAAATCATCGCCAATCCGCGTTGATTAAATGGCTTGCTGCTGACCACCAAACCAAAGTGTGGTCCTTTCATTTCTTGCCCACTGGCTGGGTCGAATTGAAGGTGAACAATATCGCCGCGGTGAGGAACGTAGGGCATCAGTTCTTTTCCAACCCGGTTTCTTGCAGTTCGTCCCACTGTTCGACCAATGGAAATTCTTGCGGCATTTCCGCAAGCAACTCGTTCAACTTGTATTTTGGCTTGGGCATCGCTTCCACGATCATTTTTTTTCCGCTCAACACCAGTTCCACTTGCGATCCGTCAGAGAGCCCGTTTTGGGCAACAAACGATTTTGGAATCGTCATCACCAACGATCCACCTGCTTTTCGTAAAGTTTGGCGCATGCGAGTTCCTAACATGAAAGTTTAATTTTAGTAGAACATAAAATCCTACTTAAGTAAAACATTGGCTCTACTACCCAGAATGGATAAAGATATTGATATTGAAACCTAAGAGGCAGACACTGGTCGTTCCCCCAAAAAAGGAGAGCGACCATGTCGACCCAAGGCACCAAAGCATCTGATCTGTTTGTTCAGGCCCTGGAAGCAGAAGGCGTAAAGCACATATTCGCTGTGCCCGGCGAAGAAAACCTGGACATGGTTGAAAGCCTGCGCAATCTGACGGCAGTAATTGCACACCCCCTCAACATCGAAAGAAATATTGGGAACGGTTTTGTCGTATATACAACGTGAACA
>JAHJCM010000016.1 GCA_018812945.1 Gammaproteobacteria bacterium
CTGTTTAAAATCATCTTGCCTTTGTCTTCAAAATCAAGGGTTAATACATTGCCCGAGCGCATTGAATCTGCATCAAGGTCCAGCGTATCGACCAAGGATTCAATATACTCTTCTACTTGAACCAAGGTGGCATCCACCACCGCCTGGAATTCTGTGTCTGTCATGAAAAAATCACCTCTAAGAACATTGGCCATTGTCACCCTGTTTGCACTGGGCCTGAATGCTTGCGGCCAACGCGGACCACTTTATTTGCCCGAGCCGCCCGCGCCCCTGCCCAAACCCGCTGGCTATGACAAACCTGAACAACAGCAAAACCGCTAAACCAACAATTTTCGAGCAATTTTACCGTGCAAAACAACTCAGTGAATCCCAGCGATCTCAACCCCCACTTGCAGTTCGACACAGCCAGTGGAGAACTTCAATTCGAGAGCACCGAGCTTTCCGGTTTGGCGCAGGAATTCGGTACACCCTTGTATGTGTATTCCGCCTCGTCGATCAAAGCGGCCTATCGTGCATACGCCAGCGCCTGTCAAGGTCTGGCCCATGTCACCATTTGCTATGCCGTCAAGGCCAACTCCAACATTCACATTCTGAAATTACTGGCCCAAGAGGGTGCGGGGTTCGACATTGTGTCTGCCGGTGAACTGGCACGTGTCATCGCGGCGGGTGGTGCTCCTGAAAAGGCAGTGTTCGCAGGCGTGGGCAAATCCATGCAGGAAATTGAGTATGCGCTGGGGCAAGGCGTGGGCTGCTTCAATGTGGAATCGGAAGCTGAAATGGAGCGCGTGGCCCTGGTTGCCGAGAAATTGCAACGGAAAGCCAATGTGTCGTTGCGTGTGAATCCCGATGTCGATGCAAAAACCCACCCCTATATTTCCACGGGCCTCAAAGAAAACAAATTTGGCGTGTCGATGAACGCGGCCAAGCGGGTTTATCAATTTGCCAATTCACACCCGTGGCTGAATGTGCACGGCATCGATTGCCACATTGGCTCTCAACTCACGGATGCAAGCCCCTATTTCGATGCGCTTGACCGAGTACTGGCATTGCTGGACCAATTGGCAGCTGACGGCATTGAAATCAACCACCTCGACCTGGGCGGCGGTATTGGCATTCGTTATCTGGACGAAACACCACCCACTCCGGCTGAAGTACTACCCAAATTAATCAGCAAAGTTCAAAGCTGGGCCCAAGCCAAGGGTCGCGGCATGCCCACCTTGTCATTCGAGCCGGGACGCTCCATTGTAGGCAACGCGGGGGTTTTGCTAACCCAGGTTGAATTCCTGAAAGAGAATGAAGGCAAACACTTCGCCATTGTAGACGCCGCCATGAACGACCTGATGCGCCCGGCGATGTACAAAGCGTTCCACGGTGTGGTGGCTGTACAAAACAACCCCCATGCTACGGCCCAAGAATACGATGTGGTAGGCCCGGTGTGTGAATCGGGCGACTGGCTGGCGAAAAACCGCACACTGGCCATTGAACAGGGCGACTACCTTGCCATTTTGTCAGCGGGTGCCTATGGCCAAACCATGGCATCGAACTACAACAGCCGTGGCCGTGCAGCCGAAGTACTTTTGGAAAACGGCAAAGTTACCTTGATTCGCCGGCGCGAAACCATCGAAGACCAGCTTCGCCCCGAACTGGACGTTTAATCACACCCCTGTATGAAAAAAGCCCCGATTCAAACGAACCGGGGCTTTTTTTATTACTCAGCGCGCCAATCGCTCACCTGATTACAACTCGCCATAAGAATGCAAACCAGACAAGAACATGTTCACGCCCAGGAAGGCAAAGCCAGTAACCAGCAAGCCCACCAAAGCCCAGTAGGATGCGACCACGCCACGCAGGCCTTTCACCAAACGCATGTGTAGCCATGCAGCATAGTTCAGCCACACCACCAGCGCCCAAGTTTCCTTCGGGTCCCATTGCCAGTACGCGCCCCAGGCCTCTGCGGCCCACAAAGCGCCCAAAATGGTGGCCACTGTAAAAAATGCAAAGCCCACGGCGATCGACTTGTACATCACGTCGTCAAGTACTTCCAACGCGGGCAAGGCATCTGCAATGCGCTTGCGCGCCAGCAAAATCGCACCCACCACGGCACAACCAATGCCCAGGTACAAGGCCCAGTAAATCGATATGCCTTCGGTGCGAAACACCATGGGCTCCAGGAACATCAACACACCCAAAACACCGGTGGGAATCAATGCCTTGATACTGGGCGCATGGGCATACACCTTCAACAGGTAAGCAAACGCCACCATTGCTGCAATCGAGAAAGTGCCATAACCAATAAAGTTGGCCGGTACGTGAATTTTCATCCACCAGCTTTGCAGAGCGGGCACCAAAGGCTGAATGGCATAAGCCTGGCGCTCCACGCCGTACCAGGCGAGAAAGCCCACTGCGGCCACCACCACCAACATCACAAAGGCACCCAGCTGGCGCGTTTTGTACACCTGCTCATAGAACAGGTAATACATGGCCGTAATCAGCGCAAACAGCACAAACACTTCGTACAAATTGGAAACCGGAATATGGCCTACGTCTGGCCCAATCAGGTAGCTTTCATACCAGCGAATGAACATGCCGGCAAAGCCCATCACAACTGCACCCCAGGTCAGCGCTGTGCCCACAAAACCCGCTGTGGGTGAACGCCCCACCAAGCCAATCCAGTAGGCCACTGTGGCAACCACAAACATCACGCCCATCCACAAGATGGCGGATTGACTTGAAAGCAGATACTTCAGGAAAAACTTCTGTTCAGCGGCTGCCAAATCACCGCCATAACTTGAAATCGCCAACAAACTCAAGCCCGCTACGGTCAAAATCAACCATTTCAGTGATCCCCAGCGGTAGGCCATGTAGGCAACAACTGGCGCACAACTCCACAAAATAGTGATCTCGTAAAAGTCCATGAAACTGTGGTATTGCTGCGAGGCATAACCCGCCGCGGCCACCAACAATGCGGCAAACGCAAAGTCACTCCAATGAAATGATTTTGAAAACCAACCCGCCTTTTTCGTGGGCAAGCCTGGCTTATCGCCCGTGGGGCTTTGATTGATCCAGGTCGAACTCATACCGCATCTCCTGCCGAGGCTGCTTTAGGCGCAGCCCTGCTGTTCAATTCATTCACAAACTGCTCGTACTCTTTCTCAAAATCCATGGTCTTTCGAGTAGTGGACATACCCATCATCACTTTGGAACCCTCTTCATCCTGGGTTACCCAAAAAAATGCCCTGCGCTCAC
>JAHJCM010000174.1 GCA_018812945.1 Gammaproteobacteria bacterium
GAAATCATCGTGCCGATGAACGCCAACAAAGGCTTGTTCATCATTGCACCGATTATGACCATCATGCCGGCTTTGGCTGCATGGGCTGTGATTCCCTTCGGTCCGGAAACTGTTCTGGCCAATGTGAATGCGGGCTTGCTTTACCTCATGGCGATTACGTCGCTTGAAGTGTATGGCGTGATCATTGCCGGCTGGGCATCCAACTCCAAGTACGCCTTCCTTGCGGCCATGCGCGCCTCTGCGCAAATGGTTTCCTATGAACTGGCAATTGGTTTTGTGTTGGTCACTGTGCTGTTGGTGGCGGGTAGCCTGAACATGACAGACATCGTGATGACTCAAACCACTGGTCAGTTCGCTGACATGGGCTTGAATTTCCTGTCATGGAACTGGTTGCCTCTGTTGCCATTGCTGGTGATCTACATGATTTCAGCGGTTGCGGAAACCAACCGTCACCCATTCGATGTGGTGGAAGGCGAATCGGAAATTGTGGCTGGTCACATGGTGGAATATTCCGGCATGACATTCGCCATTTTCTTCCTGGCTGAATACGCCAACATGATTTTGCTGTCCTGTTTGGCCGCGATTATGTTCTTCGGCGGTTGGGATGCACCGGTTGCTTTCCTCAGCTTCATACCAGGCTGGATCTGGCTGGGCATTAAAACTTTCCTGCTGGTGTCCATGTTCATCTGGTTCCGCGCATCATTCCCGCGTTACCGCTATGACCAAATCATGCGTCTGGGCTGGAAGGTATTCATTCCGCTGTCCTTGGTGTGGCTGGTGGTCGTTGCTGCCTGGATGCAGACTCCCTGGAACATCTGGAATTAATTGAGAGCGAACCATGTTTCAAGTTGTTAAAGAATTTTTGAACAGTCTGTTGCTGCGCGAGATGCTGAAAGGCATGGCGCTCACCATGGGTTATATGTTCACTCAACCCATCACGGTGCTTTATCCGATGGAGAAAACACCAATGTCGCCACGTTTTCGCGGATTGCACGCTTTGCGTCGCTATGAAAATGGCGAAGAGCGCTGCATTGCATGCAAATTGTGTGAGGCCGTATGCCCGGCCATGGCCATTACGATTGAATCGGAACAGCGCGAAGACGGCACACGCCGGACCAGCCGTTACGACATTGATCTGACCAAGTGTATTTTTTGTGGTTTCTGTGAAGAATCGTGCCCGGTGGATTCAATTGTAGAAACACATATTCACGAATATCACGGTGAGAAGCGTGGTGATTTGTACTTCACCAAAGAAATGTTGCTGGCTGTGGGCGATCGTTATGAGGCTGAAATTGCAGCCAATCGCGAAGCCGATGCGGCCTACCGTTAACTCGATACAAAACTTAGAAGACTAAATGCAATGGATGCAATAACCGGTTTCTTTTATGTGTTCGCCGCCATTTTGGTATTTGCAGCGGTGCGCGTAATCACCGCCAGCAATGCTGTACATGCAGCTTTGTACCTGGTCCTTTCGTTTTTCTCTGCATCTGCCCTGTGGATGTTGCTGGAAGCTGAGTTCCTGGCCATTTCACTGGTACTGGTTTATGTGGGTGCGGTGATGGTGCTGTTCCTGTTCGTGGTCATGATGGTTGATGTGAACATGGACAAGGTACGTGCTGGCTTCTGGAAAAACCTGCCAGTGGCTGCCATCGTCGGCTCACTGATCGCTTTCCAAATGTCAGTCGTATTGCTGCGTGGCTTTTGGGATCCCAATCTGGAAACGCCAGAACAGGCTGCCAACAACACTCAAGCCTTGGGTAAGTTGCTGTACACCGAGTATTTGTATCCGTTTGAAGTGGCTGCCTTGATTTTGTTGGTGGCAATGGTTGCGGCGATTGCGCTGACCTTGCGCAAGCGCAAGGACACGAAAGGCCAGGTGCCTTCAGACCAGGTTCGCGTGAAGTCAACTGACCGCGTGAAGCTGGTGAGCATGCCTGCTGATCTTGACCGCAAACAAACCAAAAGCGACACCACTGACGGTCGCCAAGCCTAACCGGGAATAGACAACAATGATTTCACTTTCTCATTACCTTGTGCTGGGCGCGATTTTGTTCTCGATCAGCGTGATTGGCATTTTCCTGAACCGCAAAAACCTGATCGTGATTCTGATGTCCATTGAACTGATGCTTCTGGCCGTGAACATGAACTTCGTTGCGTTTTCTCACTTCTTGGGCGATTTGTCCGGGCAGTTGTTCGTTTTCTTTATTCTGACAGTGGCCGCCGCCGAGTCCGCAATTGGTTTGGCAATTCTGGTGGTCCTTTTCCGCAACATGAATTCAATCAACGTCGAAGATCTCGACCAGCTAAAGGGGTAAGCGCGAATGAATCCCTTGTATTTGATCGTTCCGTTTGCTCCGCTGGTCGGCGCTATTCTTGCCGGTTTCTTCGGCAAGCAAATTGGCCGTGCTGGTGCGCACACAGCAACCATTGCTGGCGTTGCCATTTCCCTGATTGCGTCCATTCTGGTGTTCATGGACGTGATGGAGGGCAATACCTTCAACGGTACCCTCTATGAATGGGCTGTTGTGGGCACTTTGGTGTTTGAAGTCGGTTTCCTGATTGATACCCTGACAGCCACGATGATGTTGGTGGTGACCAGTGTGTCACTCATGGTGCATATCTATACGATTGGCTACATGGAAGAAGACGAAGGTTATCAGCGCTTCTTCTCGTACATTTCGCTGTTCACCTTCTCCATGTTGATGCTTGTGATGAGCAACAACTTCCTGCAGCTGTTCTTCGGCTGGGAAGCAGTGGGTCTTGTTTCATACCTGCTGATTGGTTTTTGGTACACCAAGCCAACAGCCATTTACGCCAACTTGAAAGCGTTTCTTGTAAACCGAGTGGGTGACTTCGGTTTTATTCTCGGGATTGGCTTGATTATGGCTTCTGCGGGTTCCATGAACTACGCCGAAGTGTTTGCGCAAGCCGATAATCTTGCTGCTCAAACCATGCCAGGCACTGACTGGCCTTTACTGGCCGTAGCCTGTATCTGCCTGTTCATCGGTGCCATGGGCAAGTCAGCCCAATTCCCGCTGCATGTGTGGCTGCCCGATTCAATGGAGGGCCCCACACCGATCTCCGCCTTGATTCACGCAGCCACCATGGTGACCGCAGGTATTTTCATGGTCAGCCGGATGTCACCGTTATTTGAACTCAGCGACATCGCCTTGAACTTTGTGTTGGTGATCGGTTCAATCACAGCGCTGTTCATGGGCTTTCTGGGCATCATTCAAAACGACATCAAACGAGTGGTTGCGTATTCAACGCTATCGCAGTTGGGTTATATGACAGTGGCCCTGGGTGTGTCCGCTTACCCCGTCGCCATTTTCCATCTAATGACGCACGCTTTCTTCAAGGCCTTGTTGTTCCTTGGGGCCGGGTCTGTGATCATTGGCATGCATCACGATCAGGACATTCGCCACATGGGCGGGCTTTGGAAGTACATGCCAATTACATGGCTCACTTCCTTGTTGGGGTCGCTTGCTTTGATTGGTACGCCGTTCTTCTCGGGTTTTTACTCAAAAGACAGCATCATCGAGGCAGTGCACTTCAGTACCCTGCCAGCGGCCGACTTTGCTTATTTCGCTGTGGTGGCTGGTGTGTTCATCACTGCGTTCTACAGCTTCCGCATGTATTTCCTGGTGTTCCATGGCAAAGAACGTTTCCATGACGTTCAGCACCATGACGACCACGGTGATGATGATCATCATGCCCATCACGGACCAGTACAGCCGCACGAATCACGCTGGGTGGTTACCTTGCCCTTGATCTTGCTGGCAATTCCCTCGGTCATCATTGGTTATATTGCGGTTGAGCCAATGTTGCATGGCACCTTTTTTGAGGGTGTGATCACGGTCAACCCTGAACACGGAGCCATGGCAGGCCTCAGCAGTATTTTCCATGGTGCCGCGGCCATGGGTGTTCATTCTTTGCAAACGGCGCCATTCTGGCTCGCCTTGGGCGGTGTGGTTGCCGCAGCAGTTTGCTACCTGTGGGTACCAGCGATTCCGGCGGCGTTCATGAAGGCCTTGAAGCCAGTGCACACTTTGCTGGACAACAAGTACTACATGGACAAGTTCAACGAAGTGGTGTTTGCCGGTGGGGCTCGTGGCCTGGGCGAGGCGCTTTGGAAGTTTGGTGACCGTATGTTGATTGATGGTTTATTGGTCAATGGCAGTGCCAAGCTGGTGGGTTTGATCTCGGGTGTGGTTCGATTCGCGCAAAGTGGTTTTATTTACCACTATGCGTTCGCGATGATTCTTGGCGTGTTGGCCATGATCATCACTTTCATCACACTCAAATAACAAAGGCGGAACCTCGGTTCTTACGATTGGAAAATATCAATGTCTAACAATATTCCTTATCTAAGTTTGGCGATTTGGCTGCCAATTGCCTTTGGTGTTTTGATCATGGCCTTGGGCAATGACAAAAATGCAGGTGCCGTGCGGGGTGCCTCCCTGATTGCAGCGCTAATCAGTTTTCTGGTTACCTTGCCTTTGTACTTCGGTTTTGACACCAGCACCGCCCAATTGCAGTTTGTTGAGAACTTGCCCTGGATTGAAGCCTTCGGCGCTTCGTATGGTTTGGGCGTTGACGGTTTGTCGGTGTGGTTTGTCATATTGACAGCACTCATCACTATCTTCGTGGTGGTGGCAGCTTGGGAAGTAATTACCGAAAAAGTTGCGCAGTACATGGCCGCTTTCCTGATTTTGTCGGGCTTGATGGTGGGTGTTTTTGCAGCCACCGATGGTTTGCTGTTTTATGTATTCTTTGAAGCAACGCTGATCCCGATGTACATCATCGTGGGTGTGTGGGGTGGTCCTAACCGAATTTATGCGGCTTTCAAGTTTTTCTTGTACACCCTGCTAGGTTCTTTGCTCACCTTGGTTGCGATTATTTATCTGCAATTCCAGTCAGGCACGTTCGAAATCGCGGCATGGCATAAATTGCCCTTGGGCATGACTGAGCAAATACTGATTTTCTTGGCTTTCCTTATGGCGTTTGCCGTGAAGGTGCCTATGTGGCCAGTTCACACTTGGTTGCCAGATGCGCACGTTGAAGCTCCCACGGGTGGTTCCGTGGTACTGGCTGCAATCATGTTGAAGCTGGGTGCTTACGGCTTCCTGCGTTTCAGTATGCCGATTGCACCCGATGCAAGCCATGAACTGGCCGGCTTCATGATTACTTTGTCGCTGATCGCCGTGGTGTATATCGGTGTGGTTGCCTTGGTTCAGAAAGACATGAAGAAGCTGGTGGCTTATTCATCCATCGCACACATGGGCTTTGTCACCTTGGGTTTCTTCATGTTTCAGGACCTGGCAGTGCAGGGCGCCATCATCCAGATGATTTCTCACGGTTTTGTTTCGGGCGCCATGTTCCTGTGTATCGGTGTACTTTACGACCGCGTTCACAGCCGCGAAATTTCTGCATATGGTGGCGTTGTAAACACCATGCCCAAATTTGCAGCGTTTTTCCTTTTGTTTGCCATGGCCAACTCGGGTCTCCCCGCCACCAGTGGTTTTGTGGGCGAGTTCATGGTGATTCTGGGTGCAGTGAAGTACAACTTCTGGATTGGTTTACTGGCTGCGACCACCCTTATTTTTGGTGCGGCTTATTCGTTGTGGATGTACAAGCGCGTGGTGTTTGGTGAGGTAGCCAACGACAACGTGAAAGAATTGACCGATGTGAACACCCGCGAATTCTTGATGCTGGGCGCATTGGCAATTCTGGTCATGGCCATGGGCCTGTACCCCAAACCTTTTACTGATGTGTTGCAGGTGTCTGTTGATGCCCTATTGCAACATGTGGCTCAGTCCAAGCTTTAATTGAGGAATGTTCGTGGATCAGATGAATCTCTCACTCGCTATTCCTGAAATTGCCCTGGCACTTTTCGCCTGCGCATTTCTGATTGCTGACAGCGTGACCAAGGGCCGCATTTTGCCAATGCTGCATAACATTGTGGTGTTGTTCTGTATCGGCCTTGGTGTGTATTGTTTGTCGCAGGTACCTACGGCAGGTACCGAGCTGGCTTTCTCCAACATGTACATTGCTGACAGCATGGCATTGGTGTTGAAAGGCTTTTCTGCCCTGGCTATTGCATTCACCTTGATTGTGGGTGCGAATTACGCCAAAGATCGCGACATGTTCAAGGGCGAGCTGCATGCTTTGGTGCTGTTCACCTTGCTTGGCCAGATGATCATGATTTCTGCCAACAATCTGTTGTTGGTGTATCTGGGTGTTGAACTGTTGTCGCTTAGCCTGTATGCCGCCGTGGCCATGCAGCGCGACAATGTGCGGGCTACCGAAGCGTCGATGAAGTATTTTGTTCTCGGCGCTCTGGCTTCAGGTTTCCTGTTGTATGGTATGTCGATGATTTACGGTGCAACGGCCTCGTTGAATCATTCCGATATCGCGTTTGCTGCCACCGCAGCTGTGTCGGGTCAAAAATCGATCATTTTCGTATTCGGCATCGTGTTTCTCGTGGCCGGTTTGGCGTTCAAGTTAGGCGTGGTGCCGTTTCACATGTGGGTGCCTGATGTGTATCAAGGTTCGCCTTCCATCTCGACCTTGCTGATCAGCGGCGCACCCAAACTGGCTGCATTTGCCATGTTGATGCGCCTGCTGGTGGATGGTCTTTTCGTGATGGCATTTGACTGGCAAAACATGTTGATGGTCTTGGCAATTGCGTCGCTGGCCATTGGTAACCTGACCGCAATTGCTCAGACCAGCTTGAAGCGTATGTTGGCGTATTCAACCATTGCGCAAATGGGCTTCATGTTACTGGGTTTTCTCTCCGGAGTCAGTGGTCAAGGCGCCGGTCAAGACACTGGCAATGCTGCCCAAGCCTATTCCTCGGCCATGTTCTACAGCATTACCTATGTGCTGACCACTCTCGGTACTTTTGGCGTGATTATGGTGATGTCGCGCAAAGGTTTCGAGGTTGAAAATATCAGTGATCTGAAGGGGTTGAACAAGCGTGCACCATGGTTGGCCTTGATTATGTTGTTGCTGATGTTCTCACTGGCAGGTATTCCACCCATGGTGGGTTTTGCTGCCAAGTTGTCTGTATTGAAGGCTTTGTTGGCTACAGGCCAAGTGTGGTTGACGGTGTATGCAGTGATGTTCAGCCTGGTGGGTGCTTTCTATTACATTCGTATTGTGAAAACGATGTATTTTGAAGCCCCCGCGGATGAAACTGAAATTGTGATGGGCAATGATGCGCGCGCCGTGTTGGGTTTGAACGGCTTGGCTGTGATCGCGCTGGGCTTGCTGCCTGCGCCTCTAATGGCTTATTGCATGACTGCAATTCAGCAAACACTGGCTGGTTAATCAATAAATTCGGCTTTTTTTGAATATTCACGGGAGGTAGGTTTTGACGCAAACGATCGGGCATTGGTTGTTGTTTGGCTTGGCCTTGCTGTTTGCGAACCTGCCTTTTGTAAGCAACCGGATTATGGGTGTTTTGCCTGTGGCCAAAAAGGGCGGTTGGACCCGGGTGATTGAGGTAATCGCAGGTTACTTCATTGTGGGCCTGATCGGCTTTGCTATCGAAGGAAGCTTGAGCCAGGTAACTCCCCAGCGCTGGGAATTTTATGCCTTAACAGTTTGCCTGTTTCTTGTGTTTGCTTTTCCTGGGTTTGTGTACCGTTTCTTGTGGCGATCGCCGAAAGGTTGAGTTCGCATTCCGCAGTCCTTTCTGTTTGTACTCCCACTGCACCTCTGTTGCGTTGAAAGTAAACGTCCTTTCAAGGAAACCCTGTTATGAAACGTTTGCTGATCGGCATAATCGCAGCCGCCTTATTCGTACTTGCAGCGTGCACAAATTCACCAGAAGTTACTACTCGAAAATTGCAGTTTCTCGCCAAAACCGATTGCGAGTTGGTTTACAAGTCGGCGGGTGCTCAGGTGATCGAGAACTTCTGTGAAACAGAATGGAAACCGGTCACGATTCACATTGCGGACCAGAAATATTCAGTGGACTGGATTGATGAGGAAACCAGTCGCAGGTTGTTTGAGCAAGGGTGTGGGCAAACAGCAGCTTGCTACTACGAGCTGACGCTGGATGGTGTAACAGTCAATGGCAAATTTGCCTACGTGACCGATTTGCTCAAAGGGGAATACACCTTCGTGATTGACGCGAATGAAAATTCTGAACTATTGAATGCAACCACAACCGATTTGGCATCTTGACTGTTTTGTAGCTGACAAAAACGCCGACCTGAAGGTCGGCGTTTTTGTTTCAATTACATATTGGGGTAGTTGGGGCCGCCACCACCTTCAGGTGTAACCCACACAATGTTTTGAGTGGGATCTTTGATGTCGCAGGTTTTGCAGTGTACGCAGTTTTGCGCGTTAATCTGCAATTGGTCTTTGCCATCTTCTTTTTTGACATACTCGTACACACCGGCTGGGCAATAGCGCTGTTCCGGACCAGCATAGGTGGCCAGGTTTGTCGCCACCGGCACATCTGCATTTTTCAATGTCAGGTGTGCAGGCTGGTTTTCTTCGTGGTTTGTGTTGGAAATGAACACGGAGCTCAAACGATCAAAGGTGATTTTCCCATCAGGTTTCGGGTAGTTGATCGGCTGAAACTCAGAGGCAGGACGCAGGCATTCATGGTCTGCGTGCTTGTGATGCAATGTCCAGGGTACCTTGCCCTTAAACAGCTTTTGTTCGATACCCACCATCATGGTGCCGGTGTACAAACCTTTGCTCATCCACTGTTTGAAGTTGCGCGCGCGGTACAGTTCATCAAACAGCCAAGAGTCGTGGAAGGCCTTTGGATAGGCTTCCAGCTCATCGCCAGCGCGGTCTTGTGCCAGGGCGTCTGCGATCGCATCGGCGCACAGCATGCCACTCTTGATGGCTGCGTGTGAGCCTTTGATTCTGGACGCATTCAAAAAGCCGGCATCGCAGCCGACCAGTGCGCCACCTGGGAACACCAGTTTTGGCAGGCTCATCAAGCCGCCTGCAGCAATTGCGCGGGCACCGTAGGAAATGCGCTTGCCACCCTCGAAATACTTGCGAATTTCAGGATGGGTTTTGTAACGCTGGAATTCTTCAAAGGGTGACAGGTAGGGGTTTTCGTAGGCCAGACCCACCACGAAGCCCACCGCAACCTGGTTGTTTTCAAGGTGGTACAGGAAAGAGCCACCGTAGGTGCTTGAGTCGAGCGGCCAACCACCAGAGTGAATGACCAAACCTGGCTTGTGTTTGGCTGGGTCGATTTCCCACAATTCTTTCAGGCCAATGCCATACACCTGTGGGTCACGGCCTTCGTTCAGGTTGAATTTTTCGATGACGCGTTTGCCCAAGTGGCCGCGTACACCTTCTGCAAACACGGTGTACTTGGCGTGCAGTTCCATGCCGGGCTGGTATGCGTGGGTGTGTTCACCGTCTTTACCAATGCCCATGTCGCCGGTTTGCACGCCTTTTACGGCACCTTTATCGTCGTACAGAATCTCCGCACCGGCGAAACCGGGGAACACTTCCACGCCAAGCGCTTCGGCCTGCTCTCCAAGCCAGCGAACCACATTGGCCAAGCTGATGACATAGTTGCCATGGTTTTGAAAGCATTCCGGCAACAGTGCGTTGGGCACTTTCTTGGCGGAGGTTTCAGTGAGAAACAAAAACTGGTCTTCAGTCACTTCGGTGTTCAATGGCGCGCCGCGCTCTTTCCAGTCGGGAAAAAGTTCGGTGATTGCGCGTGGGTCCATGACCGCGCCTGACAAAATATGGGCGCCAACTTCAGAGCCTTTCTCCAATACGCACACATTGATTTCCTGGCCTTTTTCTGCGGCCACTTGTTTCAGGCGTATTGCAGTTGAAAGGCCGGCAGGGCCTCCACCAACTACCAATACGTCGTATTCCATCATGTCTCTTTCGACAGCCGACATTGGGTGCGTCTCCTTAAAATTTGTCGCAGGTACTACAGCGAGGTGCAGCTTTGATTTTAAGCCGAAAGCTTATTGCATATCGGGAAAAAATAGTTGACTTTGATCTCTAGTCTGAGAAACTTGATTTTGTGCGCCGCAGCAAGAAGTTTGTAAGCTCATAAACGTTAAACTATCGGCACAAATTCAAAAGCATGAGGATCAAGAATGGGGATGAACAAAGTATCAGCCAGTGCTACAGAGGCTTTGGCAGACAAGATTAAGGACGGGATGACACTGGCTGTGGGCGGTTTTGGCCTGTGCGGCATTCCAGAAGCCTTAATTGACGCAGTTCGCGCATCAGGTGCAAAAGACCTCACCGTGATTTCGAACAACGCGGGTGTGGACGGTTTCGGTTTGGGTCGCCTACTGGAAACCAGGCAGGTTCGCAAAATGATTTCCTCGTATGTGGGCGAGAACAAGGAATTCGAGCGGCAGTACCTCAGTGGCGAGCTTGAACTTGAATTCACACCACAGGGCACTTTGGCCGAAAAGCTGCGTGCAGGTGGTGCCGGCATTCCCGCATTCTTTACCAAGACTGGCTTTGGAACCGTGATCGCCGAAGGCAAGGAAACACGGGTGATCGATGGCGAGAATTATGTGCTGGAGCGCAGTCTGAAAGCCGACATTTCGCTGGTGAAGGCGTGGAAAGCCGATACTTCAGGCAACCTGATTTACCGCTTGACTGCGCGCAACTTCAACCCCGAGTGCGCGGCGGCCTCGAAATTCACTGTGGTGGAGGTAGAAGAGATTGTGGAAGTGGGTGCACTTGATCCCAACTTCATTCATACCCCAGGTATTTATGTGCAGCGTGTGGTGTTGAATGCCAATCCTGAAAAGCGGATTGAGAAACGTACTTTGGCGACCCCGGCACAATAAGGAGAACAAAAAATGGCTTGGAATCACGATGAAATGGCAGCACGCGCAGCGCGTGAGTTGCAAGACGGTTTTTATGTGAATTTGGGCATCGGTTTGCCCACCCTGGTTAGTAACCACATTCCTGAGGGCATGGATGTGATGCTGCAAAGTGAGAATGGTTTGTTGGGCATTGGACCATTTCCCACCGAGGAGCAGGTGGATGCCGATTTGATCAATGCGGGCAAGCAAACCGTGACCACTCTGGATGGGTCAGCTTTTTTCTCAAGTTCAGAGTCGTTCGCGATGATCCGGGGTGGGCATATCAATTTGGCCATTTTGGGTGCCATGCAGGTGAGCCAGGGGGGCGACTTGGCCAACTGGATGATTCCCGGCAAGCTGGTGAAAGGCATGGGCGGTGCCATGGATTTGGTGGCTGGTGTGTCTCGTGTAATCGTGCTGATGGAGCATGTGGCGCGCAAGAAAGACGGCACAACTGACTTGAAAATTCTGCCGGAATGCACCTTGCCGTTGACTGGTAAGGCGGTGGTGAATCGCATTATCACCGACTTGGCTGTCATGGATGTCACCCCGCAAGGACTCCAGGTGCTGGAAATTGCACCGGGTGTGTCTAGAGAAGAACTCCAAGAAAAAACCGGGTGTGAACTGAAGTTTAATTAAGATCACTGGCATAGACCAAGCGCGCTCAGGTTATAATTCTGCTTTCAAACAGTGCACAATTCGCCCAATTGTGCGCCCTACTGAGCGCCGAACAGAGCGCCGCCTGGCACTATGACCAAATATGTATTCGTTACCGGCGGGGTTGTCTCGTCCCTTGGCAAAGGTATTGCCGCAGCATCTTTGGCCGCGATTCTCGAAAGTCGTGGTTTGAAAGTCACCATGCTCAAACTGGACCCGTACATCAACGTGGATCCAGGCACGATGAGCCCGTTCCAGCACGGCGAGGTATTTGTCACCGAAGACGGTGCAGAAACCGATCTGGACTTGGGGCACTACGAGCGCTTCATTTCTACGAAAATGAAGAAGTCCAATAACTTCACCACAGGTCAGATTTACGAATCTGTGCTGCGCAAAGAGCGCCGTGGTGAATACCTTGGCAAAACAGTACAGGTGATCCCCCACATTACCAATGAAATTCAGGCTTTCATCGAGAAGGGCGCGCGCGCAGCCTGGGGTGGTGAAACTGATGTGGCCATTGTTGAGATTGGCGGAACGGTAGGCGACATCGAATCTTTGCCTTTCCTTGAAGCCGTTCGTCAAATGAGCCTGCGTCTCGGTCGCAACAGTGCCTGTTTTGTGCACCTGACATTGGTGCCGTTCATCGCGTCTGCCGGCGAGTTGAAAACCAAGCCCACCCAGCATAGCGTTCAAAAACTGCGCGAAATCGGCATTTTCCCAGATGCATTGCTGTGTCGCGCTGACCGTCGAATTCCTGACGATGAGCGCGCCAAAATTTCCATGTTTTCGAACGTTCAACTGGAAGCGGTGATCTCGGTTTGGGATGCAGACACGATTTACAAAATTCCGGCCATGCTGGAAGCCCAAAAGCTTGACGACATTGTGTTGGAAAAGCTGAACATTGAAGCACCTCGTGCCGATTTGTCGAAATGGGCTGAAATTGTGTATGCGCAAGAGAACCCTGCGCAGAACATTACGATTGGCATGGTAGGCAAGTATGTTGACCTGACAGAGTCCTACAAATCCTTGATTGAGGCCCTGAATCATGCGGGCTTGCACACCCGAACCAAGGTGAATATCAACTACATTGATTCGGAAGAAATCGAAGCCAATGGCACTGAAAGCCTGAAAAAGCTTGATGCGATTCTGGTTCCCGGTGGTTTCGGCAAGCGCGGCACAGAAGGCAAGATCAAAGCCATTCAATACGCCCGTGAAAACAAAGTGCCTTATTTGGGCATTTGCTTGGGCATGCAGTTGGCGGTGATTGAATTTGCGCGCCATTGTGCGGGTTTGCCAAAAGCCAATTCGACCGAATTTGACAGCCTTGCCGACACCCCAGTGGTTGCTTTAATCACCGAGTGGAAAGACAGCACGGGCAAAGTTGAATTGCGGACTGATCAAAGCGATTTGGGTGGCACCATGCGCCTTGGTTCACAGCGTTGCCCGATTAAGCCCGGTACTCTGGCCGAGTCCATTTACGGTCCTGAAGTGAATGAGCGCCATCGTCACCGTTATGAGGTGAACAACAATTACGTGCCTCAACTTGAAGAGGCTGGCTTGCGCATTTCTGCCCGTACGCCGACCGAGGATTTGCCGGAAATCATGGAATTGCCCGATCACCCGTGGTTTTTTGGCGTGCAGTTTCACCCCGAGTTCACCAGCACCCCACGAGACAGCCACCCCTTGTTTTTGGCGTACGTGAAGGCTGCTTTGACCCACAAATTGGCCAAAGCGTTATAAGCTGAACCCAACAGGAGGACACCACATGAAACTATGCAATTTTGAAGTGGGTTTGGACAAACCTTTTTTCCTGATCGCTGGCCCATGCGTGATAGAAAGTGAGCAGATGGCCATGGACACCGCAGGTCAGCTCAAGGAAATCTGCGAGTCACTGGGTGTGCCTTTCATTTACAAAAGCTCGTACGACAAAGCCAACCGCAGTTCAGGCAAAAGCTTCCGTGGTTTGGGTATGGACAAGGGGCTGGATATTCTGGCCAATGTCAAGAAAACCCTGAACGTCAACATTCTGACCGATGTGCACGCAATTGAAGAAATCGCCGCGGTGGCCAGTGTGGTCGACGTGTTGCAAACCCCAGCGTTTTTGTGCCGCCAAACTGATTTCATTGAAGCAGTGGCCACGTGTGGCAAGCCAGTGAACATCAAGAAGGGTCAGTTTTTGGCGCCGGGCGACATGGTGAACGTGGTGGACAAAGCCCGCGCGGCTGCCATAGAGGCAGGCGGTGATGGCAAGAACATCATGGTGTGCGAGCGCGGTGTCAGTTTTGGTTACAACAACCTTGTTTCTGATATGCGAAGCCTGGCCATTATGCGCAACACGGGTTGTCCGGTGGTATTTGATGCCACGCACAGTGTGCAGTTGCCTGGCGGGCAGGGCACAGCCAGTGGCGGTCAGCGCGAATTCGTGCCTGTGTTGGCGCGTGCCGCTGTGGCCGTGGGTGTGGCTGGTTTGTTCATGGAGAGTCACCCTGACCCAGCCAAAGCGATGTCTGACGGCCCGAATGCCTGGCCCTTGCCCCGAATGAAGGCCTTGTTGGCCACATTGCAGGAACTGGACCGTTTGGTGAAGTCTGGCCCATTGGCCGAAACAGACCTGATGAAATAAACAGGC
>JAHJCM010000175.1 GCA_018812945.1 Gammaproteobacteria bacterium
GATTATTTCTGTGGTGCTGTCCATTCCACTGGCTTACTTTGCCGCAGTGAACTACAGCCCCAACAAGTTCACCTACACCGCAACGCGTGGCCTCATCAGCTTGTTGCGTTCAATGCCTGAATTGATTGTGGCGCTTTTCCTGGTGTTGGCCTATGGTTTTGGCCCCATTGCAGGTGTGTTGGCCTTGGGCTTTCATGCTGCAGGTTTTCTGGGCAAGTTTTATGCTGAAGACATTGAAAACGCCGACCGAAAACCTCAGGAAGCGCTTGAAGCCATCGGTTCCGGCAAGTTGAAAACGCTGTGGTACGGCGTCATTCCACAGGTGTTTCCTCAGTACATCGCCTACACCGCCTATATTCTGGATCGCAATTTGCGCATGGCTACTGTGATTGGCCTGGTGGGTGCCGGCGGTATTGGTCAGGAACTGAAAGGTCGATTTGATCTGTTCCAGTATGGCCATGTCATGACCATTCTGATTGCAATTTTTATCTTCGTGTTTGTGCTCGACCAATTGTCGGCACGAATTCGCGCCAAGTTGATTTAAGGGAATCGACATGATGAACAACATTCCCCGGAGCCAGTGGTTGCGCATGTGGCAGGCCAGCGAGCCTGCACGCATCAAGGCTTTGGCCAAAGAAGTGAGTGCCGATTGCACCATCACCGACCTTCACATTCCTAAAGCGGGTTTGGGCTTGCTTCAGCTGTGCGACAGCGCCTTGGGCGATGCTTATTTTCTGGGAGAAATTCCAGTGACCAAAGCGCATGTGCGCATTCACAGCCCGAACGGCAAAGTGGCAGAAGGCGCGGCGATTTGCATGGACGACCGTGTGGGCCTGACCCGCGCCATGGCAATTCTTGACGGCGTACTGGCCGCGCAACTGCCCGGCTGGGAACGGGTCGAACAAAGCCTTCGGGAAGGAGAGGCTCAGGTGCAGGCCGACACGGCGCTTCGCCGTACCAATTTGAGTGCCACCAAGGTGGATTTTTTATTGTTAAGCACCCTGGACGAGGACGAGCATGTTTGAAAATCCGGATGCTTTGAAAACCTACACACCGCAATTGCAACAGCTCAATTTCAAAGCCTTGATGAATGCCTTCGCCTATCCAGGCCGCATTCAGAACCTGCAGGGCAAAGGCCCGGCGCTGGAACAGGTGCTTGCCACATTGATTGACGGCGAAGTCGGTTTGGCCGATCCCGATGTCTTGCTGAACGGGGATGTTCGCATGCGGCTGGAGGCCCGAATGACCGTGGCCGAGAGCGCTAATTTTGTGATTTGCAACGGCGGTAAGTCGCCAGCTTTTCAGCCCATGCTGGGCACGCTGGAAGAACCCGAACATGGGGCCACCCTGATCATACAGGTGCAAGGTTTTGGCAGGTCTGACGCGGCCCTGCCCATGGTGTTGAAAGGCCCCGGCATTGAGCAGGAAAACACACTGCACGTGACTGGCTTGAATGAGGTCTGGCTGCAACGCAGAGCATTCTGGAATGCCGCATTTCCCACCGGTGTGGATTTCATTCTGGTGAGTGAAAACCAGGTGGTGGCCTTGCCACGCACCACACAAGTTCAAGGAGAATTCTGATGGGTTATGTGGCCATTAAAGGCGGCGCAAAAGCCATTGAAGGTGCCGAACTGGCCTTTGAAGCACTGCGCACCGCCGAAGGCGAACAAGGCACACCAATCAGCCTCAATGCCATTGAAAATCAGTTGCGCTTGCTGACCAGCCGCATTGTGTCGGAAGGGGGCTTGTACCACCCGCGTCTGGCTGCATTGGCCATCAAGCAAATGCAGGGCGATACGCTGGAGGCCGCATTTGCATTGCGCGCCTACCGTTCCACAAAACCGCGCGTGCTTGAAACACCCGTGCAAAGCACCGGCAGTATGCGATTGATTCGCCGCATCTCCAGCGCATTCAAAGACATTCCCGGTGGCCAAATGTTAGGTCCTACGACCGATTATGCTTTACGCCTGATGCGGCTTGATCTGGTGGATGAAAGCACCGAAGTGTTCCAGAACATGGCACGCCGGTTTCTGAAAAACCATGCAGCCCAAGCAAGCCTGCCCGATACTTTTCCGAAGGTGCTTGATTCATTGCGTGCTGAAGGGCTGATTCCCGGCTTCAGTGCAACCTTTAAAAACAGGTCTGAACAGGCCTTTGACATCACGCGCGAGCCTTTGGTATTTCCTGTTACTCGTTCTGCTGCGCTGGCCACCATGGCCCGCGCTGAAACAGGTTCATTGCTGGCCATGGCTTATTCCAATATGCGGGGCTATGGCGACATCCACCCCACCATCGCTGAATTGCGTGTTGGTTATCTACCTGTGATGTTGCCCCACCCGGTCTCCGGTGAGCCCACTGAAGCCGGCGAAGTGCTGATTACCGAGTGCGAGGTGGTGGCCATGTACGAAGGCGCAGAGCCCGGCGAATTGCCCACGTTCACGCTGGGTTACGGCGCTTGTTTGGGGCACAACGAAACCAAAGCCATTTCCATGGCGATTCTGGACCGTGCCTTGCAAAAGGGCATGCGGGACGGCCCGTCGAATCCGTCAGAAGACCCGGAGTTCGTGCTGCTGCACATTGACGGTGTCGACTCCATGGGCTTTGCCAACCACTACAAAATGCCGCACTACGTCACCTTCCAAAGCGACATGGACCGCCTGCGCGCAACACAGATGAAAGCAAGAGGAGACCTGCACGATGCGCCACTATGAACTGCCCGCGATTGACGAACAAGAGGCAGACAGCGACCTTCATGAGGGCACTGCCTACAACTTTGGTTTTCTGGATGAGTATGCCAAACGTGAAGTACGCCGCACCATTCTGAAGGCGATTGCCATTCCCGGTTACCAAACACCTTACGCCAGCCGTGAAATGCCAATGGGGCGTGGGTTTGGTACTGGCGGCCTGCAACTGACCTTGTCGCTGATCGGGCAACACGACAGTTTGAAAGTGATCGATCAGGGTGCAGACGACTCTGTGAATGCGGTGAACCTGCGGCACTTTGTCGAACTGACCTGTCCTGGTGTTTCGACCACCGAGCGCACAACAGAAGCGACAATTATCCAATCGCGCCACCGCATACCCGAGGTGATGTTGCGCGAAGACCAGGTGCTTGTGCTGCAAGTACCTTACCCTGACCCACTGGTGGTGGTGGAGCCTTCAGAAGAAAAACGCAAGACCATGCATGGCGAGGGCGATTACTCACGCCTGCTGACCAAGTTGTATGAAGACATTGTGCAATTCGATGAGATCACAATTTCGCACCGCTACCCCACCAAAATCAATGGGCATTACGTCATCGACCCCAGCCCCATTCCGCGTTATGACGTGCCGCGTTTGCACCAAAGTCCGAATTTGATTTTGCTGGGGGCTGGTCGCGAAAAAAAAATTTACGCAGTACCGCCTTACACAAGTGCAGTCCCGTTGGCGTTTGAAGATGTGCCGTTCCGCACGGAAAACTTTTTAGATGCGCAGGGCAATCGCCACGCCTGCATGCGTTGTGGCTGCACGCACAGCTTTCTGGATGAAGTGATCAGTGAACAGGGCGAGCGTCAGTACCAGTGTTCTGACAGCGATTACTGCAACGACCAGCTTGCCCTGCTTAAACTGAAGCACACCGAAGGGGCCAACGCATGAAGCCCATTCTCAGTGTTCAAGGACTAAGCAAGATTCATGGCCGTGGCTGCTCCAAATGCATCGAGACCACAGGCCCTGAACAGGAAACCAATATTTGCAGTTGGTGTGGTTCCGTGGTGGCGGCGCACGATGTCAGCTTCGAGCTTCACCCCGGAGAAATTCTCGGCATCATGGGCGAATCGGGTAGTGGCAAATCCACCGTGGTAAAAACCCTGTTTTTCGATGAAGAACCCACCCGGGGTTCGGCGCAGTTTTTTGAACATGACCATGCATGGAACCTATTCGAGCTGAACGCCGCACAACGCCGTTGGCTGCGCAACCACCGCTTCGGTATGGTGTACCAAAACCCTCACCTCGGCCTGAATTTCAACGTGTCGGCTGGCGGGAATATTGCCGAGCGCCTGTTGATGAGCGACTTGGTGAACTACAAGACCATTCGTGAACGTGCACTCGATTTGCTGGCACGTACGGAAGTACTGGCCGACCGTATCGACGATTCACCGAAAAAATTCTCAGGTGGCATGCAGCAGCGCGTGCAAATCGCGAAGGCCCTGGCTACACAACCGCCCTTGCTGTTTCTCGACGAAGTCACCACTGGTCTGGACCTTTCTGTTCAAGCCCGCATTCTCGACTTGATTCTTGAGATTCAACAGGAACTGAAAACCGCCATGGTGGTGGTGACTCACGATTTGGGAGTAATCCGACTGTTGACCAGCCGGGCCATGGTCATGAAGTACGGCCGCGTCATTGAAACCGGACTGACCGATCAAATCCTTGAAGACCCCCAGCATGCTTATACGCAGCGCTTGGTGGCTTCTGCCCTGTAAAGGTTTGCAACACACATGAATCCTATTCTTGAAATCAACAAGCTGAGCAAGCACTTCACCCTGCATGAACAGGGCACTCAAATACCCTCGTGCAGCCTGGTGAACCTGACCGCAACGCCGGGGCAGTTAACTGCGCTGATTGGCCCTACTGGCGCGGGAAAGTCTTCAGTACTGAAGTGCGTATACCGAACCTACTTGCCCAGCAGTGGCAGCATGCTTTTCACGCAAGAAGACGGCCGCACCATTGATTTGAGCCGTGCCACTGAAAGTGAAATGCTGCAACTTCGCGAACGCGATATTGGTTTTGTCACCCAGTTTCTGCATTGCCTGCCACGCAAGGCTGCGGTCGACATTGTGGCAGCGCCACTTGTGCGGCAAGGCGAAAGTGCTGCTATGGCACGCGACAAGGCACGCGAATTACTCAGCACACTGAATGTGTCAGAAAGGTTGTGGAACTTACCACCCGCCACGTTTTCTGGTGGCGAGAAGCAACGCGTGAATCTGGCCCGTGGCTTGATTGCCAAGCCACGCCTGTTGTTGCTGGATGAGCCCACTGCCAGTCTGGACCCTGACACCACCGATCGAGTGGTTGATTTACTGAACAGCATCAAACAGCAACGTGTGGCCATGTTGGCAATTTTTCACCACCCGACACTGGTTGAACGCCTGGCCGACAATGTGGTTGAACTGGCCATGGCCAAACACACACTGGAGTTACATGCATGAACAAGCAACTTTTAACCAATGCCCGCGTGGTGCTCCCACACGGCGTCTTCAACAACATCGCCGTGCTGATCGAGAACGGCGTGATCACAGCCCTGGATCCAGATACAACAACTGGCGCACAAATT
The DNA here is from genome assembly GCA_018812945.1 of Gammaproteobacteria bacterium. GTDB lineage: Bacteria > Pseudomonadota > Gammaproteobacteria > Burkholderiales > Burkholderiaceae_B > Limnobacter. The sequence continues at coordinate 5,315 of JAHJCM010000175.1, forward strand.
ATTGACCTGAAAGGCGCCATGTTGATGCCCGGTCTGGTCGATTTGCATTGTGATGCACTTGAAAAAGAAGTGGAGCCACGCCCGGGCGTGCACTTCCCTGTGAATTTTGCCTGTGCACAAGCCGACAAGCGCAATGCTGCCGCCGGTGTGACAACCATTTACCATTCCCTTTCATTTGCCAATCATGAATTGGGTGTGCGCAACAACACCTTCGCAGCTGAACTGGCGCGAGCCGTGCACGCTTGGCAAAAATACGCCTTGGTCGACAACCGTGTGCATGCCCGCTATGAAGTCACCGACGAAACCGCAGTGCCGGTGCTCACCGATTTGCTGGTGAATGGCGATGCACATTTGATTTCATTCATGGACCACACACCCGGTCAGGGCCAATTCAAAAGTGTGGAGGCCTATCGCAACTACCTGGGCAAAACCTACAAAAAAAGCGATGAAGAGTTCGACGCCATGCTGCAACAAAAACTGAAGGCAGCACAGGGTGCAACTGCCCGCATGGAGGCATTGGCCGATGTGGCTAAAGCGCATGGTGTTTCAATTGCCAGCCACGACGACGACAGCCCCGCAAAAGTGGATATTGTTCAAAGCCTGGGAGCAGTCATTTCCGAATTTCCAATCAATCTTGAAACCGCACAGGCGGCCAAAGACAAAGGCCTGGCCACACTGTTTGGCGCGCCCAACATTCTGCGTGGCAAATCGCAATCGGGTTCCATGCGCGCGCTCGATGCAGTTATCAACAACGTGGCTGATTGCCTGTGTGGCGATTACTCACCCGCTGCCTTGTTGCCTGCAGCCCTGGCCCTGCCAGCATTGGCTGGTATTTCAATCAGTGAAGCTGTGGCATTGGTTACCCTGAACCCCGCTCGCGCAGCGGGTTTGAACGACCGTGGGCAAATTGCTGTGGGCAAGCGAGCCGATTTGATTGCAGTGGCTCTCCCCGACAATCTGCCTCAGGTTGAGCGTGTTTGGGTGGCTGGCAAACAAGTGTTTAGCGCACAGTTTGCTAACGTGCACCCCGCTGCAAACCAGGTAGCCAACGCGGAGCACTCGCTTGTCTAACCGCCTGCTTTATGTGGTGGGCCCCAGTGGCAGCGGGAAAGACTCCATCATGGCATTTGCCCGTGCTCAGTTGGCAGGGCAGCCCATGGTGCAGTTTGCGCACCGCTATATCACGCGGCCTGCCAATTCCGGCGGTGAAAATCACATTGCTTTGTCTCAAGCTGAATTCAATGCACGTGTTCAGGCGGGCTTGTTTGCCATGCATTGGCACAGCCACGGCAATAGCTACGGCATTGGTGCTGAAATCAACCAATGGCTTAGCAAAGGGATCACCGTGGTGGTGAATGGTTCACGTGAATACTTGCCCGAGGCCATGCAGAACTACCCCGAACTGTTGCCAGTCACCATCGAGGTGGCGCATGATGTTTTGAAAGCCCGCTTAATGCAGCGCGCACGCGAATCAGAAGCCGAGATTGATGCACGAATCAGCCGCAACCGGATTCTGCGACTCAGCCACCCGGCCGGTATCACCGTGTCGAACAATGGCTCACTTGAAGAAGCAGGTGCAGCATTGGTCAATTTGATTGAACAACACAGCAAGGTGACAATGTGCGAATAACATTTTTGGGAACTGGCGCTGCTGGTGGTGTGCCCCGTTATGGCTGCAATTGCGCTGCATGCGAACGTGCATTGGCCAACCCGGTCTTTGTTCGCAGGCCCTGTTCTGCTTTGGTTGAAGATGGTGATACCTGTGTGGTGCTGGACGCAGGTTTGATGAACCTGCATGATCGCTTTCCTTTGGGCAGTTACAGCGCCATCGTGCTAACCCACTTTCATCCTGACCATGTGCAAGGGTTGTTTCATTTGCGCTGGGGTGTATTGGGCAATGTACCTGTGTACTGCCCACCCGACTCTGAAGGGTGTGCCGACCTGTTCAAACACCCGGGGATTCTTGACTTCAAACCCCAAACCAAATTTGAGTCGTTCCAGATCGGCTCGCTGACTTTCACGCCCCTGCCGCTGATTCATTCCAAAGTCACTTTCGGCTATCTGATTGAAAATCGCCATGGTGTGCGTTTCGCATACCTCACCGACACGGTGGGCCTGCCACCCAAAACTCTGGCCATGCTTCAACAGAGCAATCCGGATGGCTTGGCGATTGATGCCACCGACCCACCCAGCACGAATGCGAATGCGGTTGGCGGTAATCACAACGATTGGAACCAGGCCTTGGCCTTGATTGAGCAAATCAAACCTGCGCGGGCCTGGCTAACCCACCTGAACCACCGCAGCGACACTTGGCAGATTTCAAATAATCCGGTGTTGCCAGAAGGCGTGCAGGTGGCTTGCGACAACGCCATCATCGAACTTCAATGACTCAGGCCGCATTGTTCATCGGTTTGTCGGTGTGCATGCATGTGGTGTGGAATCTCATGGCACGTCAGCAGCCCAAAGCGCGCTATGTGCTGTGGTGGGTGTTGATTGGGCACCTGGTACTTCTCGCCCCTTGGGGGCTTTACTCACTGTTTCAGCACACCCGTTTCACGCCTGAATTTCTAGCACTGGCGGCCACCTCGGCCACGGCCAATGCCTTGTATTTTTTGGGTTTGAAAAAGGCCTACGACCATGCCCCTGTGGCTTTGGTGTATCCCTTGGTTCGTAGTTCGCCCTTGTTGATTGCAGTGTGGGGTTTGTGGCTGTTTGATCAGCAACTCAGCATGCCCACCTGGGTGGGTATTGCCATCAGTGTCTTGGGTTTGGCTTTGCTTGCCGACACCGGGCGCGGCAGCGCCAACAAATCGGCATTGCCTTGGGCATTTCTCGCCATGCTTTGCACCAGCGTGTATTCACTCAGCGACAAGTTCGCTACGACACACATCGACAGCTTTGCAGGCCTTTTGGGTTTTGTTTCGTTTGGCTATCTTGCTGCGTGGTTGTTGCTCACACTGGAACTGAAGCACAGTACCGGTCGTTGGGTTCCTTCCGAACGTCCGCCCCTGTGGGTGATTGCAGTGGGTGGCCTGTGTGTGGGCCTGGCTTATGTGCTGGTCATCGCCGCCATGCGTAGTTTGCCTGCCGCTGTGGTGGTGGCCTTTACCAATGCTGGTATTGTGCTGGCCACGCTAGCCTCTATTTTCCTGTTCAAGGAAAATGCACACTGGAAAATGCGACTGGCGGCTGCGGCCACCATAGTCAGTGGCTTGGTGGTATTGCGTTTATGAGCACATTTTAAGCTTCAATTCAGGTGAATCGGGTACATTACTTTCATGATGAAAGTCCGTGCCCTCACTTTTCTAGTTGCTCTGCTCTGCTTTGCTTCGGTCTTACCGCCGTTTGCCTATGCAGACGACGACAAACGCATTCGCCAGCTTCAGCTCAGCGGCGAAATTCTCTCGCTTGAGCAAATTTTCGATCGTGCCCGCAAGATCAAGCCGGGGCGCATTGTCGATGTCGATCTCGACAAAGACGATGGTCGTTACATCTATGAAATAGAATTGCTTGAAAGCAGCGGCAAAGTGTGGGAAATGGAGTTCGATGCCCGCACCGGCAAACTGCTGCAACTTGAACAGGACGATTAAGCGCCATGCGACTGCTGTTGGTAGAGGATGACCCGGTGCTGGGCGCGCAGTTGCACAAACAACTGGGCAAGGCAGGGTATGCAGCTGATTGGGTGCAAGATGGCATTGAGGCCGAAGCGCAGGGTTGTATTGAACCCTATGATTTGGTGGTGCTCGACTTGGGCCTGCCCGGCAAACCAGGTTTGGATGTGTTGAGAACCTGGCGTAAGCAAGGTCTGAAATTGCCGGTCATTGTGCTGACTGCGCGGGGAACTTGGCAGGAAAAAGTGGAAGGTTTCAATGCTGGCGCTGACGACTATGTACCCAAGCCCTTTCAAACTGAAGAATTGCTGGCGCGCATTGGTGCCGTACTCAAGCGTGCTGTGGGTACAGCGCCTGAGTCACTGAAAGCCAACGGTCTGCTGCTGGATGAAACCTTGCAAACCGTTCAGGTCAATGATGAAGAGCCCCAACAACTCACCGCCACAGAATTTCGCTTGCTGCGCTATTTCATGTTGCACCCCGGGCAGCCTTTGAGCAAAACAAGGTTGACCGAGCATGTGTATGAATACGACGCGGACAAAGACAGCAATGTGATGGAGGTGTATGTGAACCGCCTGCGCAAGAAAATCGGCGCGCAGTGGATACAAACCCGCAAAGGGCAAGGCTATGTATTTGGCGAGCCCGCGCCATGAATTCATTGCGCAACCGCTTGTCGTTTGGTTTGATTGTCAGCCTCATGGTGTTGTTGCTGGCACAGTGGTGGCTTTCCTCCAGGGCCATTGAAAACCTGCTGGAGAAACAATTGCTCGACCAACTACAGCAAGACAGTGAAGCCTTGCTGGCTGGTGTTGAGTTTGATACCGCAGATGCCCTTGCCCTGAGTACCACCGGTTTGGTACCCGCCTATCAACAGCCTTATTCCGGCACTTACTTTGCCTTGCAACACCAAGCGGAAATTCGCTACTCCCGTTCGCTGTGGGATGCTGATTTCACACTGCCAACGCCGGGCGGACCGCAGGCATTGATCACTCGACAATCCGGGCCCGATGGCCAATACCTCTTGGTGCATGCGCGCAACTACGAGAAAGACAATCAACAGTTCACCATTGCAATTGCGCGCGACATCACCCCATTGCGCAATAACCTGAAGCAATACCAGCTGGCCAACGCGGGTTTCTCGGCGCTTTTTTTGTTGGCACTGGTGTTGATTCAGCGCTTGATCGTGATTAAAACCTTAAAGCCCCTCAATGCAGTGCAAGCAGCCTTGGCCCGTTTGCAACAAGGCGAAATCAAGCAGCTTGAATTTCAGGGCCCCGATGAAATCAAACCCTTGGTTGATGAGTTGAATCGTTTGCTCACTGCGATTGATCAGCGCTTGAAACGATCCCGCGAGGGCATGGGCAATTTGGCCCACGCCTTGAAAACCCGGCTTGCCCGGCTCTCACAACTCAGCGATGAATCAGACCGCCGCCAGTTCATCCAAGAGGTTCACACCTTGACCGCGGAGGTGGCCCGCTTGATTGATCGGGAAACAGCCCGCGTGCGGGTGGTGGGTGATTTGCGCCCAGGCCAGCGCATTGATTTGCTTGAAATACTGAAAGCCTTGGCGAGCAGTTGCAAAACGCTTTACCGCGACAAGGCATTGAACTTTGTGGTTCAGGTACCCCATGGCGCCACCTTGCTGGGTGATCGCGAAGATTTGTTCGAGCTGTTTGGCAATTTAATCGACAATGCATCGAAGTGGGCCAACACGACCGTGCACATTTCACTTCAAGGCAACACAGTCCAGATCAGTGATGACGGCCCGGGTTGTCCTTCCAGCTTGCTGACTGAAATCACACAGCGTGGCTTTCGGGCTGATGAAAACACACCGGGCAGTGGTCTGGGTTTGGCCATTGCGCAAGACATTGCAGGTACTTATGGTGCAGTGCTTGAATTCGCAAACAATGCGCCAGGGCTTACTGTGCGTGTCACCCTCAAGCCCGGCACACTGATTTAGAACCAGTCTTTGTCAACCTTCAGCACCTTGCCGGTTTTCGCATCCACGTCCACTTCCACTTCGCGGCCATCGGCATTCACAACTTCCACTTCCCACTTCCATCCTTTGGCATAGTCGCGGTCATCCAGTTCAAGTTCAGTCACCACGCCAGGGGCTTCTTTTAGCGCAATTTCGCGGGCTTGTTCAGCGCTGATCAAACCAAACGCTTTGACGATCTCTGTGTCTCGTGTTGCATTCGATCGGTCATCATCTGCGTGCGATGCTTTGGGCATTGCCATCAGTGTGGCAGTCAGCAAAATCAAGGCAAGGGCAGACAAAGTTGGGGTAGGGCGACGAATCATTTTGTTTCTCCTGTGTGGGTTCAATGTGTACACAGTCTAGAAACACAAGATGAATTGAAGCTGAAAATTCAGGGCCTCATTCTTTTATTGAATTTGGGTTCGCAGCAATGCCTGAATCTCAGAAATTTTGGGTGGCTTGGCCAACACAGCATCAATGTGAGGTATCACTGTGGTTTGGGCATCCAGTTGTTTGCCCCAGCCAGTCAGTAGGGTCACCGGGCATTGCTTGTTGATGGTTTTCAAGGCCTCTGCCACTTGGCGACCATCCATGCCAGGCATGCCCAGGTCTGTAATGACTGCGTCAAATGGCGTGCCGTCATTCATTGCCTTTGAAAAGAGCTCAAGGCCAGCCGATCCAGAGTCTGCAACTTGAACCCGATGCCCACAGGCTGTCAGTCCATCTCGAAGCGCATTCAACACTTTACTGTCGTCATCAATCAGCAAGAGATGATAGGCATTCGAGGGCTTGTCTGCTGGCTCTTCAAGGGCCACTGCCTGTTTTTGACGACAGGCGGAAGGCAGCAATATTCGGACTGACGTGCCTTGTTGTTCCACGCTATTAATTTCGATGGAACCACGCATGCGCTTCACGATGCCATACACCATGGCCAAGCCCAGGCCGGTGCCACGTTCGCCTTTGGTGGTGTAGAAAGGTTCCAGGCATCGTCGCCGAGTTTCCTCGCTCATCCCCATGCCTGTGTCTCTAATCTCAATCACAATCTGGTCATGATCATTTTTCTTTTCAAGTCGAGTTGCCAGCGTAATTGTTCCACCGTTTGGCATGGCATCCACGGCATTAAAAATCAGATTGATCAGCGCCTCCCGCAATTCAGATTCTGCTGCATCAATTTGCGGAACGTTGCTGTCATGTTCCACGTTAAAGTCAATCGATATCCCATTGCGCAGTGGGATGTCGTGCCATCTTGCTCTGGTCAATTCCATCGCTTGTTCGCACACCGTTACCAAATTGACGCGAGTCAGTTCAGTGCCTTCCTCTCGTCGTCTTGAAAACTGTCCCATCCGGTCTACGGTTCTTGCCACGTCATCAATCGCCAATTGAATCGTTTTCAATTGCTTGATGCCGCGTTCACTCAAATTGGTCTCTGATCCCAGCAAGGCATCTGTGTACAAGGCCACCGGAGAAATCGCATTGTTGATGTCATGTGCAATGCCTCCTGCCATTTCCGCCAACGCTCGCAGGCGTTCTTGTTGCAACACCAGTTGCTGTGTGCGTTGAAGGTTCTGATAGGCCTCCTGCAATTCCCGAAGCAGTTCGGTTTGTGCAAGGACCAATCCCACGTGTTCGGCCAACTGACGAAGAAATTCAAGCTCATCGGGCGAGAAGGCATCCAGCCCTTTTCGTGCAGTGGTAATAATGCCCAGTACTTTGCTCTCATGCATCAGGGGGGCAATCACCATGCTGTCCAGCCCCGCCAGTTCGTGCATGCCCTCGCCTGTCAGGCACATGCTGCCCCCGAGGTTGGGTTGATACACAAATTCGCCTTGAAGTGCCCTGTCCAGGTGAACACCTTTTGCCGGAATGGACGCATGCAGGTAAAACCCAATGCGGTTTGCAGAAACTTCTGTCACATTGCCTAATGACCTGAATGTAATGGTTTTCTCGAGTTCCGAGTAAGAGGCGGTAAGGCAAAAGTCTGCAGGAAGTTCGTGTTCAATGCTGTTGGTCACCACCTGATAAATACTGTCCAGATCATGTCGATTGCCAATGGCGCGCGTAATTTCGTTGAGCAGGTTCATCCGGGTCAATTGCGCTTGACTGCGACGTTCAGATTGTCGGATATGGCTCATGTCGGTCATCCCGCCTATCATGCGAATGCCTTTTCCCTGTTCATCCCGAATCACATAACCTCGGTCTAGAACATCCAGCCAATGTCCATCGGCATGCGCGAATCGATATTCTTCCTGCCAATTCTCAATGTCTGAATTAATCGCTGCAAATATGCTGTTGACTGCCCGCTCACGATCATCGGGGTGCAAGCGGTTAATCCACGAGTCGTTGTTGGGTTCGATCTTGCTGCGATCAAATCCGAACAGTTTTTCAAATCCTTCATTCCACCAAATTTCATCGGTGATCAGATTCCAGTCCCAGATACAATCTCTCGAAGCGCTAGCCAAAAGACGGAACCGCTCAGATCCTTCTTTTAAAGCCGCTTCAGCCTGTTTTCTCTCGGTGATGTCGCGTTCAATCGCTACCCAGTGGGTGTACCATCCAGTCTCGTCGGCCACGGGAACGATCTCGAGTTCCAGCCAAAACATTTCGCCACTCTTGGTGTAGTTGATCAGCTCTTCACGAACTGGCTTCCAGTCCTTTAAAGCGCTACGAATGCGGTCCAATGCATCGCGCTGTGTCCGTTCACCCTGCAAAATTCGGGGTGTTTGTCCAATGGCCTCTTCCCGTGTGTAGCCGGTGCGTCGTACAAACGCATCATTCACATAGAGTATTTTTGGGCCATCTCCACTGATGGGTTCGGCCTCGGTAATCAGCACAATGTCGTTCAGGCGTTCCACGCATGTTTCCAGCAACTTGAGGCGCTCTGCATTGCGGCTTCGCTCCTCGGCAAACAGCAGGTTTTCAAATGCGAAAGACAAATTTTTCGCCACAGTTTTCAACAGCTGGCGCACTTCCTTGGTGAAGAAGTGAATGCCCGCCCCAAACAACACCAAGCTTGCACGCAGTTTGCCATGCGCGTGAATGGGCAGTATGGCAAAGGATTCAAGGCCCTCTTCAATGGCCTGTTTATGCCACATTTTGGCTTGCGGTTCCTCTGCCACATTCTGACAAATATGCAGTTTTCCGGTTCGCAGACGGTCCACCAATTCATGATCACGAGGCAAGGTGGTGGTCTTCATGATTTGCGAAACAAACGCTTGCTGAGAACCATCGGCAGCAGTTACTTTCAAATCGCTTAAGTCTTTGCCAAACTCGCAAACCCAAGCCAAAGGCAAGCCACCCAGTGAACAGAAAACGCTGCATACCTCTTGCAGCAGTTTTTCAGGCTTGTCCAAGCTGTTGGTAATGTCATTCACGCGTTGCTGGGCTTCCAGCAGTCGATTCATATGCATCAGCGTAAGCACCGCTAGCTTGGAATCGGTGATCTCTTGAAAAGCACCTTGCACTCGAATAATCTCGCCTTTCTCGTTGCGCACCGCCTCACCCACCACGCGAGCCCATATTTGCCGGCCATTGCTGGAGCGCATTTCAGGCTCCAGTTCAAAGGGTAGTCCTTCCTTTGAACAGCGGGCCAGCGCAGCCTCCACCATCTTTTTCCACTTGCCATGGTAGTAGCGCAGGGCATCGTCATAACTGTTGGGCAGTTGACCTTTGGTAATCTCCAGTATGTCGAATACTTCTTCTGACCAGTAAAGCCGGGGTACCGGGCCCAGTTCAATGGCCCAGGCACCCAATTTGGCAAGACGCCCGCCAATTCGCTGCAGCGCTTCATTGCGTTTGAGTTTGTCCTCCGCCCGGCGGCGCTCGGTTACATCGCGTTGAATGGACGCAAAAAAAGGTACCTCCCCATTCGAGCCCAACACCGGCACGATGTCCATTTCAAGCCAGTGGGGTTTGCCGCTTTTGCCGTAATTGATCAGTTCAACGTGCACCGATTTTTTGTTGACCAGAGCATGTCGAATCTTGTGCAGTTCGGCTTTGTCTGTTTCAGGGCCTTGTAACAGGCGTGGGCTTTTGCCGATTACTTCATTCCTGCCGTAACCTGTTACCTTTTCAAATGCCGAGTTCACGTAAATGATGCGCGGGCCAGGTGCGTCGATTGGTGAGGCCTCGGTAATCATCACGATGTCGTTGAGCCGTTCTACACACGCGCTCAACAATTCTGAGTGTTGCGGGTCAATTTTTTCGTCGATTGTGCGGGTCAAATCAGGGCTTGGGGTTTCTGCTACAACGTTTGCCTGTCGTGTGCTGCTGCTGTGTTGGTGTATCGGTAAAGTCAAGGTAAACACAGCTCCCCTGTCGGGAGCAGACACGGCGGTGATTTGACCGCCATGCCGTTCAATGATTCTTTTTACATTGGCCAGGCCCATGCCGTGGCCTTCAAAATCGTGGGCGTTGTGCAGGCGGTGAAAAGGCTTGAAAAGACCATCAGCCCGGTCAGGGTCGAAGCCTGCACCGTTGTCGATAACCTTGATTTCGACAGCATCGTTCAGAACATTGGCTTCAACCACAATCGTCGGCAGTTCCCGGATCTGGCTGAATTTCAAAGCATTCGAAAACAGGTTGACAAACACCTGCTCCAACAGCGATTCATCACCTTCAATGTCGGGCAGTTTGGCAATGCTCCAATCAGCCTGTCGCAGGCCTTCGGTCGATTCCACCATGGCTCTGGCTTTTTCCACCACTTCATTCAACACCACCTGGTTGAACTTCAATTCGCCTGAGCCAAGCCGCGCAAAAGCCAGCAGACCAGATACCAGTTGCCCGCCGCGTGCACTGGCTTCATTGATACGCAGCAAGTAGCGCTGCTCCTGCTCGTCCAGTTTGCTGTGGGCCCGGCGTGTCAGGCTGCCTGCGAATCCCTGAATAATGTGGCAAAGCGAATTCAGGTCGTGAGCAACGCGCCCGGCAAAGTGGTCCAGTTCGTGGTTCATTTCCAGCAAGCGTGAATTACTGCTGGAAAGGTCGCGGATCAGCTGCGAGTTTTGCAGCTTTAATTTTCGCACTTCGATGGCCCGGTTCACCACAGGCATTAATTCGCTGACCTTGAAGGGTTTGAGGATGTAATCCAGCACCCCAAGCTTCATGGCGTCTACCGCCGTTTTAATGCTGCCATGTCCGGTCATCAGCACAGCGCTTAAATCGGGGTCCAGTTGGCGTGCACGTTGCACCAACTCGATGCCGTCCATCCCGGGAAGTCGCAGGTCGGTGAGCAGCACATCAAAGCTCTGGCGCTTCAAGTGCTCCAGCGCTTGGGCTGGTTCAGGAAATCCTTTGACTTCAAATCCCGCGTCTTGAAGCAATGTGCACAGTGCTTCAAGTTGGGGTTTTTCATCATCCACGACGATTAATCGGAACTGCTCGAGCATCTAAAACTCCGGTCGTCGGCTAGGTTTAGCAGATTCGGTGATTACAATGACCCACAATTACTGGATTTCCTTGAATGAATCAATCCCCCCTTTTGAGAAACGCTTCATTGGCGTTCCCATTCGTCCTGATCTGGACCAGCGCATTTCCTGCTGCGAAAATTGGGTTAATCGACAGCCCGCCCCTGTTGTTTTTAACTTTGCGTTTTCTCATGGCTGGGGCCTTGATGCTGGCGTGGGCGCATTGGCGGGGAACACTTCGCAAATTAACCTTTCAAGAGTTGGGCGTGTTCAGCGTCTTGGGATTGTTGAACCATGCGCTTTATTTGGGTTTGAGCTGGACTGGTATGGGCAGCTTGTCTTCAGGTTTGTCCACCATTCTTATTAGTGCAAACCCTATTGTGGTTGCGGTGCTGTCGTCGTTTTTGTTGCGCGAACCCCTCACGCGGCAAAAAGTACTTGGTTTGGCATTGGGTTTCCTGGGCGTGGCATTTATTGTTCGCAACCGCATAGGTTCCACCACAGACACCCTTGAGGGTTTTTTGCTGGTGTTGGCCGCTTTACTGACCCTGGCCTTTGGCACGGTGCTGTACAAAAAATGGCCTGTGCGCACCGACATCGTCACCGGGACTGGTTTTCAGATCATTCTCAGTGGCCTTCTGTTGTTGCCTGTTGCCTTGTTCATGGAAGACTGGTCCACAATCGTCTGGACACCTTCTTTTGCCGGTGCATTTGCCTGGCTGGTGTTGGTGGTGTCGATTACCGGTTATCAGTTGTGGTTTAACCTGTTGGAGCGTGGCAGTGCCAGCGCAGCCAGTGTGTGGTTTTTCTTAACACCACCCTTGGGCTTGTTGGCAGGCGCATGGCTGCTGAACGAGCCTTTGAACTGGATCGATTTCATTGGCATTGTTCCCGTGGTGTTGGGCATTGTGTTGGTGACCCGGGCGCGTTAGAAAGCTGCATAAAAAAAGGCGAACCGCGTGGGCTCGCCAAAACAGCAATTTCAGGTCGGAGATGACGACAGGCTTGCCGAGCGCCCGTCAGGGGAAAACTGGAATCAGGAGTTGGGTAGCAATACGCTGTCCACCACGTGAATCACGCCGTTGGATTGGGTCACGTTGGCAATGGTGACCTCGGCTGTACCACCTTTTTCGTCAACCAGCACCACCTTATCGCCCTGCAGCTTTGCTCCAAGCGAAGCACCCGATGCTGTTTTCAAGGTGGCCATGCCACCGGCTTGAACAATCTGATTACTCAAATCGGCGGCTGTAATTTTCCCAGGCACCACGTGGTAGGTCAGCACACCTTGCAGGGCCGATTTGTTTTCTGGTTTCAGAAGAGTGTCCACGGTGCCGCTCGGCAGTGCTGCAAATGCATCATTGGTTGGCGCAAATACTGTGAATGGTCCCTTGCCTTTCAAGGTATCCACCAGGCCTGCGGCTTGTACGGCAGTCACCAAAGTGGTGTGGTCTTTTGAATTTACGGCATTGTCGACTATGTCTTTGCTTGGCAGCATGGGCGCACCACCCACCATGATTTCTGCTTGGGCAGGCAAGCTGAAAGCTGCTGCTGAAACGGCGATAGAACCAATCAGGCTTGCTGTCGTGAGTTTTGATTTCAACATGTTTACTACCTCCAGGTGGAATTTCAAGCTACAAGATTTTCCAAACGTCCCGGCTGTTGAACCGAAATCGTTAACTGTTCGAGGCAGTTACAACCGCAAAGTTCAGCGTTTGCGGGTTAAGTTTTGTTAAGGTTCGCAAGGCGGTGTCATGGGGTCTGTACTCGGCCAAGTACCGTAATTTCGCCCTCTGGGCTGAACTTGAACAACACCACTTCACCGGAGTCTGGATAAATACCTGTCAGGGCGGTGGTATTGACCTGATGGGTGACATACAGCACCTTGTCGGTGGGTTTAAGCGTGGCAAGGTGTTTCTTCAAGGCCGTGGTTTGCTCAGTGCTGTTGCCCCGCCCCTGGAAAAATGAATTCAATGCAGGCAAAGCTTGCACCTTGCCCAATTTTAATTCCTCTGCGGTGTGCAAACAGCGGCACCATTGACTGGAATAAATCGCGGTTAACTTGATTCCCTTGCTTTGAATGGCCTTACCCAATACCCGGGCTTCTTCTCGCCCTGCCGTACTCAAGTTGCGTTGTGTTTTACAGTCGCTCAAGGTGAAACCTTCCGGGTCGCCAAAACCGGGCGCACTGGCGTGGCGCATAATTGCATGAACCCCGGGCTGCTTCCAAAGGTTCCAGGCATCGGGTTCGGTACGCCCCGAAGTTGAAAACAAAATGAGCGGGAAAAGAAAAAGAAACTGAGCAATTCGGTGCTGCATGAATTCACCCTCTGGGTTTGACGCTGTGGGGCTGTTGGCCAGGCCCACAAAACAAAAAAGCCAGTTTACACTGGCTTTTTTGCTATTTACTACTGGGTTTTATCAGGCAGCGTTGGTTTTGGCACGTGCCATTTCTTCAAGCCGCTGACGCTTGGCTTTTGATCGCAGGTTGAGCAATTCAACCAATAGCGAGAAGCCCATGGCGCTGTACAGGTAGGCTTTGGGCACGTGTTGGCCAAAGCTTTCTGCGATCAGCAACATACCCACCATCATCAGGAAGGCCAGCGCCAATACTTTAATGGAAGTGTGCGCCTCAACAAACTCGCCAATTGATTTGGCAAACAGCATCATCACACCCACAGCCACCATCACGGCAGCAATCATCACCTCGATGTCATCCGCCATGCCCACCGCAGTAATTACGGAGTCCAAGCTGAACACGATATCCAAAATACCGATCTGAATAATCGAGTACCAAAACAGCTTGGCACCGGTTTTCTGAATGGCTGCACCTGCTTCCAGTTCTTCTTCAACCTGGTGTGGTGCTTCCACTTCGAGGTAAATTTCCTTTGAGGCTTTCCACAACAAGAACAAACCCCCAAAGAAGAGTACCAAGTCTCGTCCTGTGATGGCTTTCTCCATGACGGTGAACAAGGGCTCGGTCAAACCAATGATCCAGGAGAGTGAAAACAGCAGGCCCACTCGGGTCGCCATTGCAAACATCAAACCGAACTGACGCACCCGGTCGCGAATGTCTGCGGGCAGTTTCGACACCAGCACTGTAATGAACACAATGTTGTCGATACCCAGCACGATTTCCAAGGCCGTCAAAATCGCAAAAGCGATCCAAACGTTTGGATCCATTAATAATTCCATAAAACACCCCGTTTTTTAGTCAATTTCAACAGCCCGCTATTTTGCACCACATTTCGCATGGTGGGTGATCATTTCGTATTCTGACTGCTAATCGCCAAGCGATTTAACAACAAATTGAACTGAATCGGTTTTGCGAAATGGTAGTTAAAGCCCGCGGCCGCAGCCCGCTCAATATCACTGTCGAAAGCGTAGCCTGTCAATGCGGCAATTTCGCATTGCTGGTTCGGACCAGTTGTGGATCGAATTTTCTCGACCACCTCATAACCAGACAGCTTGGGCATGTCGATGTCCAGCAAAATAAAGTCATAGGGTCCAGTCATCGCTTTGCTCAGGGCTTCTTTGCCATCTTTGGCCACGTCGACCCAATGATCGTCTTTTTGCAGGAAAGTCTGAATTAACTTGATATTCAGTGGCGTGTCGTCGGCCACCAGCACACGCAAAGGCCGAACGGGTAAAATTCGTTCCTGGCCCTGGCTGTCTAATTGATGCTCGCGTTTCAAAGTGACCGAGAACATCACTTGCGTGCCTTGCCCTGGCTCTGACTCCAACTGGATTTCCCCGTCCATGGCATTGATCAGGCTTTTCACGATCGACAAGCCCAGCCCCGTACCGCCAAACCTGTTTTCACGGTCCGTATGTACCTGCGAAAAGGGTTTGAATAACAATGATTGTTTCTCTTTTGGAATGCCAAGGCCGGTGTCAGTGACCTCAAAAGTAATCAGGTCTTCGTTTGGGTTTAATTGTGTGTTGCTAACAGTTAAGCTAACTTTGCCGTGAGAAGTAAACTTGATTGCGTTAGATAAGAGGTTTTGAAGTATTTGGCGAAGGCGGCCCATGTCGCCGGAGTAAATTTGATGCTCGCCCAGCTTGTTGTTTAGTTCAAACTTCACACCTTTGGATTCGCAGGTCAGGCGAGGCAATTCTGTGCTGCCTTTGAGCAGTTGCTCCATCAAAAATGGCGAATCCACCAGCTTGACCATGCCCGACTCCAGTTTCGAGAAGTCAAGAATGTCATTGAGAATCGCCGACAGTGTTTCGGAAGACTGCACAAGATAACCTGCTTGCTCCCTCAGCTCACCGGGTGGCAAATCCATCTCCAGTAACCGTGCAAAACCCATGATGCCGTTCAAAGGTGTGCGAATTTCATGGCTCATGGTGGCCAAAAAACGGCTTTTCTCTGCGTTGGAATCCTTCTCGGCCTTGGCTGCAATGGCTGTCTCACGAAGCCTGCTTTCCAGTTCCCGCTGAACGGTCCGGTCCAGGTGAGTGCCCACCACCCGGATTGGCTTGCCATGTTCATCGCGCACAATCAGCGCTTTGGCCAAAATATGCACCCAATGGCCGTTTTTGTGCGCCATGCAAAATTCGGCCTCGTAAGAATCCTTTTCGGGATTGTCCAAGGCGTCGGCAAGTGCCTTTTTGGCCAATTCCAGGTCGTCGGGTGCAGTCAGGCGCTCCCAAGTACCAAAGTCATTGCTCAGTTCATGGTCTTCGTAGCCCAGCAGCCGTTTCCAACTGGGAGAAAAATAAACCTTGTCGGTCCCCACATGCCAGTCCCAGAGGCCGTCGTGTGACCCTTCCATGGCCAGCTTGAATCGTTCTTCACTTTCGGCCAGGCTGTCCCGGATCAGACGTTCCTCGGTCACATCCTTGCACATCAAAATGATGCCACCCCGGTGCCCATCGGGTTTCAGCCATGGCTCAATGGCCCAGTCCAGCCAAATGGTGTGTCCATCAGGGCTTGTCCATGGGTCAGAGGTGGCGGAGATGCTCTCACCCGCCAGGCCGGCCCTGTGCGCCTGGCGCCAGCGCTCGTGCAGGTTGGGCACTACGTCGTAGTGGTTTTTGCCCACCAGGCTGCCTTTGTGGCCGTTTGCAAACGTTTGCACCCAGCGCGAGGAGGCCGCCACATAGTTCATTTCTGTGTCAAACATGGCGATTGGAATGGGCGCTTGCACAATCAGGGCTTCAACCACCCAATAACTCTCTTTGGCCGATTTCAGCGCATTTTCAAGGGATAGGCTTTTTTGGGTCAGCCCACGGGTTAAATCCAGAATGTCTCGGGAAATGGGTTGTAGCTCGGTGGGCAGCTCTTTCATGGAAGCCTCGAGTGCTTCGGGGTCGTTTTTGCGCACAAGATCAAGATAAGCACTGGCCTTGGCAGAAAGGCTTCGGCCCAAAGCAAGCACCAGCAACAAGGTGGCCACTGTACCGATGATCAAGGCCACAATCGCACCGATCAATGCTTTTGAAATCGGCGAAGCCACTGCGTTCAAGGGCGTTACTGTGGCTGAAATCCAGCCCAAACTGCTGGTTTCAGGGCTTTTGTTGGGGGCAAAAGCGACCAGATAGCTTTCACCATCGCTCAAGGTTTCTATCGACCAGTTGTTTTCGCCCGCCACAGCTTTCTGGAAACCTGCCATCGCCGTCCACGCCGTGCTGTCCTGAAAGTCGGCCGAATCCAGCCGGTTGCCCATTCTCAAGCTGCCGTCTTTGGCCAAAATCACTGTGGGTGCAGACGGATTGATGGTGTTGAACACGTCTTTCTCGATTTCAGCAATAAAGTATTTCCAGTCCAGGTGAATGCCGATCACACCGATGATTTCATCTTGTTGGTTTTTCAGTGGGGTTGTGAAATCAATGAACTGATACTTTTCTTGAGCTCGAGCGGGTAGCAATGCAGCCAGCAGCGCTGCCTCATGCACATCCATAATTGCGGGCGCGATCAAGCCCTGTTTGAACCACGGGCGCGCGGCTACGCTTTTCCCAACCAACAAATCATCGAGTGCAGCCAGCACAGTACCGTCCGGGGCGGCCACCCCAATCCACAAATAGCCAGGCGTGTGCTCACGCATAATCTGCAACAGCTTGGTTTGTTCTTCAGCTGTGTAATTTCCAAAGGACTGCTCAATGCGGCTGGTGTAGACGAGGTCACGCAGGTGCGCTTTCAAATGGCGGTCCACCGATTGGGCAATTTGCTCGGTTTGAGCCATAGCATTTGCACCTGCCTGATTGATCGTGTTGTTGCGCAATATCCAGTGCGCTGTAATGGCCACGGGGATGGACAGCAAAAACAGCGCAATCAAGCTGCCCACAATCAAGCGGGTCGTGAAGCTTGAGCGAATATTGAAATTAAGCATGAAGCGGAATGTAAAGAAATTGTGGATGGCTCACTGTAACCCAGGCCGCGGCAAGGCTCAATCGTTAAACGGGCCTGATTTATCTGGTTTTTCAAGGGATTGACTCAATTTCAGACGGATTGTGCCACGCACTCAGCAATCAACAATTCAAAGGTAGTATTGCGATCAATGTTTCATCACGATTGGACTCATCGGAATTGGACTCAACGGACTTGTTAACCCGGGCAGTGGGTATAGTGGCTTTTGGCTTGAGCATTGCAGGGTTCTGCGTCATTTCAGAACGTGGAACCAAGCTGTTGTTTGCACTGTCGTCGATGGCTTGGGGGCTTCAGTACTATCTGTTGGGCGTGCATACCGGTTTTTTGATCATGCTTCTCACAGGGGTGCGGCAGGCGGTCACTATTTATTCCAACGTCATGGGTCAACGTTTGCGCTTGGTATTGGTGTTGGGTTTCAGTGGCTTGGCCGTTGCCATTGCTGTATTCACCTGGCAAGGGTGGCTGGCCAGTTCCTTACCCTTGTTTGCCACTTTGCTGGGTACCTGGGCCTTGTTCATGATGGGCAATGTGGGCATGCGCAAGGCAACTTTGGTGACCAACGCCCTGTGGGCGGTGCATGGTTACCTGTTTGATTCGTGGGAACTGTGCCTGACCATGATCGTGATCACTGTGGCCAACCTGTATGGTTTGTATCGTTTGCGTGGAGCCGCTTCGGTGCCGTGAAATGGAGAAAAGCTTTTGGAATCAATATTCTAGGAAAGTTCAGTGTGCTGCGTGTTCTTGCCTAAGCAATGCTTCTGATCCGGCTTGATGCTTCTGGCTTGGGGCATGCGACACGCTTTGGCGTCTTCGCATCGGTTCCTGTCGGAACCGCCCCGCGCTGCGAATCCGCCGGGAAGCCTTGCAAAGCCGGCCAGACCACGCAGCACACTGAACTTGCCTCTAATCTGATTTGCCCCGTTTCCCTGCATTTCCCTGCTAAAATGCAGCCTGTTTTCAAACCCTTGCATCATATAGAGGCCCCGCGATGAACACGCGCCCCGCTTCTTCGCCTGCCGAGCACAACAGCCTTGTTGTCAACGGCGCTGCAGTCGAAGCCCAACTCCGTGA
>JAHJCM010000176.1 GCA_018812945.1 Gammaproteobacteria bacterium
GACCTCGCTTTGTTGCAAAGCGAACTGGAAGAACAGCGGGCAATTTTGCTTGAATCGGAAGACAAGTACGCCGAACTGGATGAGCAGCTTGCCGTCGCCAGCGATGCGCTTGAAAGCCAGAAAGACAAAGTGACTGAAGCAGAACAGGCGCTGCGCGACAAGCAGGCGCAGGTGCAGAATGCGCTGCGTAAAAAGCAGGATGCAGAATTCAATATTCGTAATCAGGAATCTCGCCAACGAGAATGTGAACGAGACATTGCTTTTGCAAGCAGTCAAATTCAGCAAATTCAGCAACGCAAACAATTGGCGCTGGCTGAACTTGAGGGGCTTTCTGAAACTGAAGGTCAGGAATCATTGCAGGCTGCGTTGGAAGAGCGCGTAATTGCAGAAGAAAAAGTGGCAGTTTCTCGTGATGCGCTTGAACAAATCATGGCGAAGGTATCCGAGCTTGAACGTGCGGAAAAAGAAAGTGACAAGCAGGCTGATCCCCTGCGGGATGCGGTTCAAGACCTCGCATTGAAAATTCAAGCCGCTGAACTCACCATCGAACAATACAAGAATTTGATGGACGAAGTGCAGGCCGATGTAAACGAATTGGGTCAGCAATTCGTTGCCATGGATGTACCTCCGAAAGCATCAGTGCTTCAAGCCGAAGTAACCCGCCTTACCAACGGCATGCAAGAGTTGGGAGCAGTGAACCTGGCTGCGCTGGATGAACTGGCTGCTGCAACAGAGAGAAAATCATTCCTTGACCAACAGGCCAGCGACCTGATTGAAGCCATGGAAACCCTTGAGGATGCGATCCGCAAAATTGACAAAGAAACACGCGACCTTCTCTCCGAAACTTTTGGTGTGGTTAACGGACATTTCTCGCGCCTCTTTCCCAAGTTGTTCGGTGGCGGCGAGGCGCGCTTGGTCATGACTGGCGATGAAATTCTGGATGCTGGCGTGCAGGTATTTGCCCAACCCCCCGGCAAGAAAAACGGCACCATCCATCTCTTGTCGGGTGGAGAGAAAGCATTAACGGCCACAGCACTGGTTTTCGCAATTTTTGAGTTGAATCCTGCACCGTTCTGCTTGCTCGACGAAGTTGATGCACCGCTGGACGATGCGAACACCGAGCGTTTCACCCGCTTGGTCAAACAAATGTCTGAACAAACCCAGTTTTTGTTCATTTCCCACAATAAAATCGCCATGGAAATGGCGCAGCAACTGATCGGCGTCACGATGCAGGAGAAAGGTGTTTCCCGCATTGTTGCCGTTGATCTGGCGGCTGCAGAAAAAATGGCAACGGAAACCGTATGAACGACCTACAACTTACCCTGCTGATTGTTGGTGGTGGTGGCATTGCTGCCATGATCGCCTACAACTGGTGGCAAGATTATCGACTGCGCAAACAAGCCAGCGAACGTTTTGGCGAAACCGATCAAGACCCGCTGTTGAATACGGGTTCAGTCAAATCCAGTTATGAGCGTGCAGAGCCCGGATTCTCGGGATCACAAGAGTTTGACTCTTCCCCTGAATTGGATGAAACGGGCGGAGAGGCAGACTTTAATGCGCACCGCACTGACAACCATTTGCAAAATGAACTGCAAATGACAATCGACAAACGCCTGTTTGCAGATTTCATCATCCGTTTCGACGAAGAAAAGGATGCCAACACCTGGAAGGCCCTGATCGACGGGTTGGAGCAAATCAATCGCAAGCGCATTATTTATTCTGCCAGCCCAGACGCCGCTGAAAACGCTGACACGTTATGGTTCAAGGCAAGCCCCTATGGGGGCACCGCAAAATCCTTGAAAGCCAGTGTTCAAATTGCCAACCGGAAGGGTCCACTCAGTTCAATCGAATTTTCTGAAGTGCTTGGAAAATTCAGGCGATTTGCTGAAGACCAGAATGCGGATATTGAATTTCCCGAGATGAAGGAAGTGGTGGCCAAAGCCGAAACGCTGGACCAAGCCGCGGCTGCTTTGGATACCTTGCTCGGTCTGCATTGCCTGTTACCTGAAACCGTACAGGAAAGCACCGCAGTCGACATGCTTGCTGTGGCAGGTTGGGTGCAAAAAGGCCACCAGTGGTTTCTCAATGATGAATCCGGCACCCTGGCCAGCATGGTAATTCACAATGCACCCGGCAAACGCCTGTTGAGCTTTAGTATTGATGTGCCCAATTCAGCTGAACCTATTAAAGCTTTGGGCGATATTGTCACCGTATGCCATGGCATGAATGAAAAATTTGGTGCACCGCTAATGGACGATTCTGGCCGAACCTTGAGCACTCAAGCCATTGAGGGCATCTACAACCAGTTGATTGAACGGGTTCGTAATTTGACCGATTCTGGATTCAAGCCAGGTGCACCTGTAGCTCGCATTTTGTTTTCATGACCAATCTGGATTTGTTTGACAGCAACGGCAGTGGCGACAAATCCGATGAGCAGGACGAGTCTCCAAGCGCGACAATTCGCCGCCTGATTGAACTGCTGAACCGCTGGGAACATGCCTACTATGTGCTGGATGCACCTGAAGTGCCGGACTCTGAATATGACCGGGTTTATCAGGCACTTCAACAACTCGAAAACAGCCACCCCGACCTGATTCAGAGTGACTCCCCCACACAACGCGTTGGTGGCAAACCCGCGGATGGCTTCGAGCAGGTTAAGCACCGCGTACCCATGCTGTCGCTTGGCAATGCCTTTGAGGACAGCGACGTACTTGCCTTCGATCGACGGGTCAAGGAACTGGCTGACCTGCCGTTGGACACCACAATTGCTTACGCCGTTGATCCAAAATTTGACGGATTGGCCATCTCAATTCATTACAAAAACGGCATTTTCCAACAAGCGATTACTCGCGGCGACGGCACAGTTGGTGAAGACGTATCTACCAATGTAAAAACCATTCGAAGCTTGCCCTTGAAATTAAAGGGAAGCAAGGTACCTGAGCATTTGGAAGTGCGCGGCGAAATTTTCATGTTCAGGAAAGATTTCGCACAGATGAATGAGAGGCAAGCGGAACTTGGCCTGAAAGTTTTTGCAAATCCACGCAATGCAGCAGCTGGCACCATTCGGCAACTCGATCCCAAAATAGCGGCAAGTCGACCGCTGCGGTTTTATTGCTATGGTGCGGCCCTTGAACGGGATCAGTTGCGTGAACTAAAAAGTCAATCCGCCATGATGCAATGGCTGGCTGGAATGGGCCTGCCTGTGTCAGAACTTAGCCAAACCGCCTTGGGTGCCGAGGGCCTGTTGACCTTTTACCGCAGTGTGGGCGAGCGCCGCAGCACATTGCCTTTTGAAATTGACGGTGTAGTTTACAAGGTAGATTCTTTTGACCTTCAAGATCAACTGGGTTATGTGGCCAAAGCGCCGCGTTTTGCAGTGGCCCACAAATTTCCGCCCGACGAGGTGCTCAGCCGCCTGCTGAACATTGAAGTACAAGTGGGCCGTACAGGGTCGATTACTCCGGTTGCAAAACTCGAACCCGTGAAAGTGGGTGGTGTGGTTGTATCCTCTGCCACCCTGCACAATCTTGATGAAATTCAGCGCAAGGATTTGCGGGTAGGTGACCAGGTTTTGGTTCGCCGTGCCGGCGATGTAATTCCCGAGGTGTTGCCTTTCCCGGGCAACCAGCGTAGCGCGGGAAGCTGCGCCTTTGTCATGCCGACACACTGCCCAATTTGCAATTCACTGGTTCGAAAAGAAGAGGGCGAAGCCGCCTTCCGGTGCACGGGCGGCTTGGTTTGCAAAGCCCAGCTTACGCAGTCGATTATTCATTTTGCGCATCGGCGTGCCATCGACATTGAGGGCCTGGGTAACAAACTGGTTGAAGTACTGGTGGACAAGGAATGGGTAAAAACTCCGGCTGATCTGTTTCGTCTCGAATTTGATGCCTTGGTTCAGCTTGAGCGCATGGGAGAAAAATCGGTACGCAACCTGCTGGACAGCATTGAAAAAGCCAAACAAACCACATTCGGCAGGTTTTTGTTCGGCTTGGGAATACGGCATGTTGGCGAGGCCACGGCCCGTGATTTGGCAGCCCATTTCAAGAATGTGGATCGGCTGATGAGCGCCACAATCGAAGAACTGCTTGAGGTCAACGATGTTGGCCCTGTAGTGGCGGAATCCATACGGCAGTTTTTTGATGAACCTGCCAATCAACAGGTTGTGCGCGAATTGATCTCATTGGGACTTGCCTGGCCAACCGAAGACACTCAAACAGCCGATGAATCGCATCCTTTCTTTGGGAAAACCTTTGTGCTAACCGGCACGCTTGGCCAATACAGCCGGGATGAAGCTGGCGCATTGATCGTCGCGCGGGGTGGGAAAGTAACAGGCTCGGTGTCCAAAAAAACAGATTACTTGTTGGCCGGGGAGGCTGCTGGCAGCAAACTGGACAAGGCCGCAGCCTTGGGCGTGACTGTACTTGATGAAAGTACATTTCAAGGTATGCTTTAAGCGAGAAAATTGAGCAGAAAACGTTATTGTGTTGACTATTTTTTTATTTCTTCATTAATGGACTACGGAGCGAGCAATCATGACCCGAGTTAGAAAAGCTGTGTTTCCTGTTGCGGGTATGGGCACCCGATTTTTGCCTGCCACCAAAGCCAGCCCGAAAGAAATGATGCCCGTGGTGGACAAGCCACTGATTCAATACGCGGTTGAAGAGGCGCTTGAAGCGGGTTTGAGTGAACTGGTGTTTATCACAGGTCGAAGCAAGCGTTCCATTGAAGACCATTTCGACAAGGCCTATGAGCTTGAGGCCGAACTGCAGGCCCGTGGCAAAACCGCACTGCTTGAAATAGTGAAAAATATCGTACCCAGCCATGTGAACTGTATTTACATTCGGCAAATGGAACCTTTGGGACTTGGCCATGCTGTGCTGTGCGCAGAGCCCGTTGTTGGTACAGAGCCATTCGCTGTGCTGTTGGCAGACGACCTGATGGACGTAGACAAAGGTACCCCCTCTGTGACCCATCAAATGGTGAAGGTGTTTGAACGTGAACATGCCAGCGTATTGGCTGTGCAAGAAGTTGATCCTTCTGAAACCAAATCGTACGGTATTGTGTCCAGTACACCCTGGAACAATCGCTCCGAGCGGGTTAATGCCATTGTTGAAAAACCCGACCCCAAAGACGCACCAACCAACCTGGCGGTTGTGGGCCGCTACGTACTGAATTCTCAAATTTTTGATCACATCCGGAAAACGGGCAAAGGCGCTGGAGGAGAAATTCAGTTGACTGACGGTATTGCTTCACTGCTTGAAGATCAACCCGTGTTGGCTTACCGCTTCACGGGAACCCGCTTCGACTGCGGCTCGAAAATGGGTTACCTGAAAGCCACAGTGGAACTGGGCCTGAAACACCACGAGGTGGCTGCAGAATTTGCTCAATACCTCAAAGACAGGAAGTAAGCCATGTATGCAGTGTTGGGAGGCAGTGGTTTAAGCCAATTGCCAGGTTTTGAAATTACCATGCGCAAGGTTCAGAGAACACCCTACGGTGAACCCTCCGGCGCACTTACAATCGGCATGCTGGCGGGCCACGAGATTGTTTTTCTGGCGCGCCATGGCTATGGGCATACCATTGCCCCACATCAAATCAACTACAGGGCCAATATTTGGGCTTTGTCGCAACTCAACATCGACGGTATTTTGTCCGTAGCCTCTGTGGGTGGAATTCGCCCTGATTTGAAACCAGGGCAGCTGGTGGTTCCTGATCAAATTCTGGACTACACACACGGGCGCAATGCCACTTTCTTCGAAGGCGACAACCAAGCAGTACAACACATCGACTTCACATGGCCTTATGACCAGGCGCTTCGTACTTCATTGTGCCTTGCAGCCGATGCCATTGGTGAGCAAGTGGTGCAGGGCGGCTGTTATGCCTGTACACAGGGGCCTCGCCTGGAAACTGCGGCTGAAGTGAAGCGCTTGGCGCGAGATGGTGCCGACATTGTCGGTATGACCGGCATGCCAGAGGCTAGCCTGGCCCGCGAGCTTGAAATACCGTATGCGCACCTTGCTTTGGTGGTCAACCAGGCTGCAGGAGTGGGAGAAAGCGCTCAGGAAATTTCTCATGCCCAGATCAGCAAGACCGTTCACGAAGGAATGGGACGGGTCATGGGAATTATCAAATCGATGGTGCAGCTGCACGACGAATGAAAGGGTTAATCAGCCCTTTCATTGTGTTTAAATTGAAAGCAACTCGAGTAGCTCAGCTTCCAGCTGAATTTGAAGCTTCCCGGAATTCAAAGACTGCCCGTACAGCAAAAAGGTATCTTCGGCCCTTTCGCCCAAAGTCATGATTTTGGCGGTTTGTACGTTGACCTTGTATTGGGCCAACAATCGCGTAATCGAGTAAAGCAATCCTGTTCGATCGGTGGCAGATACGGTCAACAAATATTGGTTGCCTTTCTCATCTGGTTTCAAATCCACAGAAGGGCGCACAGGAAAGTGCCTGGATTGCCTGGACATTCGCCCAAAAACCGGTGGCTCAAGCGGTTGACGCTTGATTAGCCTGTCCTGAAGCTCTGCCTCCAGCAGCGACAAAGTTTCACGATAAAACTCATTGTGACTGTCGTGCTGAATCAGGAAAGAATCAAGGGCGTAACCATGCGAGGTGGTGTGAATTTTCGCATCCAGAATGCTCAAGTTCTTGGAATCAAAATATCCACAAATACGCGCAAACAGGTCCATTTCATCGCGGGTGTACACCAGCAATTCTAGGCCTTCACCAATCGGCGACAGACGTGCTTTCACAATCGGCTGCTCTGTATCGACGCGCCAGTATAGATGCCTCGTGTGCCAGGCAATGTCGCTGGGCCCTTGCCTGAGAAAGTAGGACACATCAAGCTGGGCCCACAATTTGTCCTGAACATCATCGGAAAGCGCATACAAGCGCAAAATTCGGCGCGCCTCCGCCTGCTGCTCGGCTAGCATCTGCCGGCGGTTGGGCGCCTCGCCACCCAAATACTTCAATGTCAGGCGGTAAAGGTCTTCCAGCAGTTTGCCTTTCCATGCATTCCACACTTTCGGGCTGGTGCCACGAATGTCGGCCACCGTCAGCAAGTAAAGCGCTGTCAGGTTGCGAGGAGTTTTTACAAGCGCAGCAAATTCCTTTAGCACTTCAACATCTGACAAATCTTTTTTCTGGGCTGTATTCGACATCGTCAGGTGATGCTTCACCAGAAAAGCCACCAAATCAGTGTTCTCCTGGTTCAATCCGTGATCTTTGCAGAATTTGCGGGCGTCCACTTCGCCCAGCACACTGTGATCACCACCCCTGCCTTTGGCCACGTCGTGAAACAGGGCGGCCACGTACAACAACCAATGGTCATCAAAATTGGCCATCAATTGGCTGCAGTAGGGATACTCGTGGGCGTGTTCTGCCATCGTGAATCGACGCAAATTACGCACCACGGTCAGAATATGTTGGTCTACCGTGTATACGTGAAACAGGTCATGCTGCATTTGACCCACAATTTTCCGAAAAACCGGCAGGTACCTTCCCAATACGCTGGTTTCGTTCATGCGCCGCAACTCATGAACGATGCCTTGCGGTTGTTTGAAAAACTCGATGAACAAAGCCTTGTTGACCGGGTTTTTCCTGAAATCGCTGTTGATTTTGACCCGGCTGTGCCACAACTGGCGCAACATTCTCGCGCTCATGCCTTTTAATCGCGGATTCTGTTGCATCACGATAAAGGCGCGAAGCATCGCGGATGGGTTTCTGACAAATACTTCGTCATCCCGAATATCGAGCAGAGAATCTGTTTCCTGAAACTCATCATCAATTACCACAGGCTCTGCATTGGAGCCGAAAATCGACAGCTCAATATTTTGGAGCAAAATAGTGTTCAGCTGCATGACGGCCTTGGCAGCCAGATAATACTGCTGCATCAGCTGCTCGCTTGATCGTTTCGCAGCAGTAGGGCGGTAACCCAAAGACTCCGCCAACTGGGTTTGAACGTCATACACAAGTCGGTCTTCCCGGCGGCCAGTGGTGACATGCAATTGATATCTGATTTTCTTGAGTGTTCGTTCGTTGTTTCTTAACTTCGCAGCTTCAAACGGTGTGATCAACCCTTTTTTGGCCATTTCAGCCCAACTGTTGCCCAAGTTGGCTGCTCGGCAAACCCATAAAATGACATGAAGATCTCGAAGTCCGCCTGGACTTTCCTTGCAATTCGGTTCAAGGCTGTATGGTGTCTCCTGATACTTGGCATGGCGCTGCCGAAGTTCCAGGGTTTTTTTTCGAAAGAAGGTTTTTACTTCAAGTAGTTTTTGAAGAGTAGAATTCAGTGCTATGAAATTAATGGAATTTCCAGCCAACAATCGAGATTCTACAAGCGCAGTCTGAACGGTAATGTCTTTGCCGGCTTCCTCAACGCATTGCTGGGGTGTTCTCACGCTGTGGCCAATTTCAAGGCCAATGTCCCAGCCCGAACCGCAAAAGGTTTCTAGCTTCTCGGTGTTGACCTTGTCCGGTTCCTGATCAATCAGGATCAACACATCCACATCGGAAAATGGAAACAACTCGCCCCTTCCATAGCCGCCCACAGCAACCAGACTGTATTGCTTTGGCATGCCAATGGCATTCCAGAGGGCCACCAGAGCCTCATCGACACAAACACAGCGCTTTCTCAGAACAGCTTCCACCGCAGATGCAGGTGTGTTCTGGTCAAAAGGTGTAAGCCATTGATGGGCTTGGCTTTTCAACTGGGTTTTGATGCTCACCCGCACCGCGTTCAGGTCAAGTGCGGCAGATTTGTCAGCCATGGTCGCCGGTTTGTAGCTCAATTCAAGCCGCCTGTGTTTTCAAACGAGGATTCGCTGGCGTGCCAGCAGACTGAGTTAAAATTTCATAGCCATTGGCGGTCACCAAAACGGTGTGCTCCCACTGTGCTGACAAACTGTGGTCTTTGGTCACAATGGTCCAGCCATCCGGCATTTCCTTGATCTCCCGGCGGCCCGCGTTCAGCATGGGCTCAATGGTGAAAATCATGCCTTCTTGCAGCCTCACACCTGTACCAGGCTTGCCATAGTGCAACACTTGGGGTTCTTCATGAAACTTCGTGCCAATGCCATGGCCACAAAATTCCCGAACTACCGAGTAGCCGAAGCCTTCGGCAAACTTTTGAATGGCTGCACCCACATCGCCAAGCGTGGCACCTGGTCGCACTTGCTCAATGCCAATCCACATGGCCTCGAAGGTAATCTCGCACAACCGCCTTGCAGCAAGCGAACCCTCGCCAACGATAAACATGCGACTGGTATCACCGTGATAACCGTCTTTAATGACAGTGATGTCAATGTTGATGATGTCGCCGTTCTTCAGCTTTTTGGGGCCAGGCACACCGTGACAAATTTGATGATTGACCGATGTGCAAATTGATTTGGGGTAGGGCGTGTAGCCTGGCGGCGCGTAATTCAATGGGGCGGGTATTGTCCCCTGCACATTCACCATGTAATCGTGGCAAAGTTTGTCGAGTTCTTCGGTAGTAATGCCAGCGACCACGTGTGGGCCGATAAAATCCAGCACTTCCGAGGCCAAACGGCCAGCAACACGCATTTTTTCAATGTCGTGCTCGTTTTTAATCACAATATCCATGGTTTTGTTTAATTCCTGCTTGAGCTAACGTATTTTAACCGAGTATAATCTTTGGCTGCTCTGGCGCTACAGCTAACTGACTCAGTTAATCAACTTAGTTA
>JAHJCM010000003.1 GCA_018812945.1 Gammaproteobacteria bacterium
TAGTTGCAACATCCCGCACAGAGCAGGGTTCCGGAGCGAGCCGCCGCCTGCGTCGTGCTGGCCAGGTACCTGGCATTGTTTATGGCGCAAATCAGGAAGCTCAGGCTGTGTCAATTGAGCACAACCCCCTGTGGCACGCAATTCAAAAGGAAAAATTCCACTCCAGTATTCTGGATCTGGAAATCGACGGCAAGTCACAGCAAGTATTGCTGCGCGACTTCCAGTCACACCCTTACAAGCCACAGTTGCTGCACATCGATTTCCAGCGCATCGACGGCAACCAGAAGATCCACATGAACGTGCCTTTGCACTATTCAGGTCACCTGGAAAGCCCAGCAGTCAAGCTGTATGCTGGTCAGGTTACCTTCGTGGCCAACCAGATCGAAATCGAATGCTTGCCCAAAGACCTGCCAGAATTCATCGCAGTCGATTGCAGCGTATTGGACGTGACCAAGCGCTCAATCCACGTGACTGATCTGCAGTTCCCTGAAGGTGTAAGCATCCCCAACCACGGTCAGCAAGACCTGTCGCTGGTTACAGTGAAAATCAAGGCTGGTGCTGCCAAGGGCGGCGACGAGTAAACCCTCGAAGTCCATTTAGTACCGAAAAAGCCGCTGCACTGAAGTTCAGCGGCTTTTTTTATGGGCACAATGTGGGCTCATTCATCAATCAAGCACAAAACCCGAAGTGAACAACACACCCAATTTCGACGAATTGCCATTGGGCGATCAAATCAAACAAGTGATCGCACAACTGCCCACAAGCACGGTCAGCCTTGGTGAAATTCTGAATCTGGTAGGCCGCGACGGCATGCTGCTATTGGTGGCATTTCTCACGCTGGTGTTTATGGTGCCAGTATCAATTCCGGGTGTCAGCACCATTTTTGGCGCAGCCATTTTGCTGATTGGCATCAGCAGAATTTTCGGTCGAACTTTGTGGTTACCCAAGCGCTTCAAAGAACGCGCCCTGCCCGCCGACAAACTGCGCACTGCGCTTGAAAAAGGCCTGGTGTGGATTCCTCGCCTGGAAAAAATTAGTAAACCCCACCGCATGGCCTGGCTAACCACAGGCCGAGGCATGAACATCATCAATGACGGTGGCCTGATTCTGGGCGCCGTGTTGCTGATGGCACCCTTTGGCTTCATTCCGTTCTCCAACACCGTGCCGGGTATTGCCCTGCTGTTTCTGGCTGTGGGCTTGATTCAACGCGACGGTGCCGCGGTGCTCTTGGGGCATCTTGCCAATGTGGCCTCAATCGTGTACTTCGGCGTGCTAATTGGTGGCGGCGGCATGATGATTCAAAACATGTTGCAAAACTGAGCTTGCAAGTTAATCTACTGGCACCTCCGTTTTATCCACCACCCTGCGCAGCACAAAACTGGTGTGCACCCCGGTTACACCTTTAATGCGGGTAATTTTATTCAACAGCAAATTCTGGTAACCGTCCATGTCGGCCACAATCACCTTCAACTGGTAATCGGCCTGCTGCCCGGTAATCAGCAAACATTCCAGCACCTCGGGAATGGCTGCAATCGCACCTTCAAAACTGGCGAAGCGTTCCGGTGTGTGCTGATCCATTGAAATGTAAATCAGCGCCATCAGGCTGTACCCCAATTTTTTCGCATCCACCAAGGCGCGGTAGCCGGTAATCAGCCCGGCTTCTTCAAGCGCTTTCACGCGGCGCAGACATGGCGAAGGCGACAAACCAATGGCATCGGCCAGGTCTTGGTTGCTGATTCGCCCATCGGTCTGCAACAGGGCCAAAATTCGTTTGTCATAGCGGTCAAGTTCCTGCATTTCGTTTTTAATGCCTCTAAGTAAGCTATTTTTGCAATTATCTGCCAATTAATAACATTTTCCAGGCAATAAACGCAATCATATTTCACAGCTTAAAGCCTACACTGTTCTTCATCGATTCACGTTTCAGGCCCAAGCAGCATGTTGAAGAACCCCGCCACCAAATATCGTCCCGCTTACAAAGTGGACCTGCCCGACAGAACATGGCCCAACAAGGCCATCGAGAATGCGCCAATCTGGTTAAGCACCGATTTGCGCGACGGCAACCAAGCGATTTTTGAACCCATGAGTGTGGCCACCAAACTGGACTTCTTCAAGGAATTGGTGCGCATCGGCTTCAAGGAAATCGAGGTGGGCTTTCCGGCTGCCTCCCAAATCGACTTCGACGTGGTTCGGCATTTGATCAACAACAATTTGATTCCGAACGACGTCACCCCCATGGTCATGACCCAGGCTCGTGACGATCTTATCGAGCGAACAGTGGAATCGGTGATTGGTGCCAAAAGCGCCATCATCCACATCTACAACTCCACCGCACCCGTGTGGAGAAATACGGTGTTCCGCATGACTGCGCCTGAAGTGATCGACATGGTGAAAAAGCGCGTGCAAAAAGTGAAAGAACTCACCGATGCACACCCTGAAACCCAGTGGGTTTTGCAGTACTCGCCCGAGTGTTTCAACATGACTGAACTGGATGTGGCTTTGCAGGCTTGCAACACCGCGATTGAAGCGTGGGAAGCCGGGCCGAATCGCAAGATCATCATCAACCTGCCCACCACGGTGGAATGGAGCACACCGAATGTGTTTGCCGATCAAATTGAGTGGATGAACAGGCGCCTGAATCGTCGCGAGCATGTGGTGCTTTCCGTGCACCCCCACAATGACCGCGGCACAGGCGTGGCCACCGCCGAACTGGCCATGATGGCTGGTGCGCAACGTGTTGAAGGTTGCCTGTTCGGCAATGGTGAGCGCTGTGGCAATGTCGACATTGTGACTTTGGCCTTGAACATGTACACCCAAGGCGTGCACCCCAACCTTGATTTTTCTGACATCAATGCTGTGGCCCGCGTGGTGGAAAGTTGCACCCAACTGCCAATTCACCCCCGCCATCCGTATGTGGGCGATTTGGTGTACACCGCGTTTTCGGGTTCGCACCAGGATGCGATCAAGAAAGGTTTCGACATTCAAAAGCCAGACGCCATTTGGGAAGTACCTTATTTGCCCATCGACCCGGTCGATGTGGGACGCACTTACGACAGCGTAATTCGCGTGAACAGCCAGTCGGGCAAAGGTGGCATTGCCTACATTCTGGAACGTGAACATGGCGTGGTCATGCCACGCCGCATGCAAGTGGAATTCTCAAGCGTGGTGCAAAAGGTCAGCGACAGCACCGCTGCGGAAATGACGTCGCCCGCCCTGTGGGCGCTGTTCGAGCAAACCTATTTACAAAATGATGAAAGCCAGCCGCGCTACATCAGCCACAAAGTTTTTGATACCGAAGGTGGCCAAGGCATTGAAATTACCGTACAGCAACACGGCGAAATTGTGCGCCTTGAAGGCGTGGGCAATGGCCCGCTGGATGCCGCGGTGCAAGCCCTCGGTGTGCCCATGGACATCGTGGGGTTCGAGGAACGCAGTGTTGGGCAAGGCGCAAAATCAAAGGCCATGGCGATTATTGAAGTGAGCGTACCCAACATGCCCGGCAGCAAGTTTGGCGTGGGCTTTCACGACAACATCACCACCGCCAGCTTGATGGCGCTGGTCAGTGCATGGCGCAGGGTTGAAGCGCCCATGCCCGTCGAATTGAAATAATCACTGCCATTGTTTGGAATCAGCCGAACTATCAGCGAAAATACAGCCTTGTGATTCACAGGGCTGTTTTTCTTCATGTCCAGCAACACCCCCATCAAGCTGATCGTTGGCCTCGGCAACCCTGGCCCGCAGTATGCAGACACACGCCACAACGCGGGCGTTTGGTATCTGGAAGCATTGGCGCGCAAACACAATGTGTTTTTGCAAAGCGACAAGCGTTTTTTCGGTGACATGGCGCGCATTAAATTTGCAGGTGAAGACGTGTGGTTGCTGTTCCCCACCACCTTCATGAACCGCTCTGGTCAGGCTGTTGGCACTTTGGCAAAATTCTTTAAGATCAAGCCTGAGGAAATTCTGGTCGCGCACGATGAACTGGACTTGCTGCCCGGTCAAATCAAAATGAAAAAAGGTGGCGGCCATGCCGGCCACAACGGGTTGAAAGACATTCATGCCCACATGGGCAGCAACGAATTCTGGCGCGCACGCATCGGTATTGGTCACCCTCGCAGCCTGAACCTGCAACAAGGTGTGGCCGACTTTGTATTGCACCGCCCCAGCAACGAGCAACAGCAAATCATCGACAAGTCAATCGATGTGCTGCTGAAACACACCGAGTTAATATTGAAGGGACAAATTGGCCAGGCCACCACGCACATTCACACGGAGTGCGCATGAGAAGCAGCATACAGATTATTTTGGGCGATCGCGCCAAAGCGCACATTGCCAACAAGGGCCTAAAGCCGGAAGACATTTGCGCCATCCCCGCTGCCGCGGGTGGTCCGAAAGGTTTGATTTTGCAAGGGCTGGATCAGTATTTGTTCAACGACTGGCTGGGCGCAGCGCACTTGGAAAGCCGTGCCGCAAATGGCGTAAAACCATTGCAATTAATTGGTGCATCTATCGGTGCATGGCGCATGGCAGCGGCTGCCAGCAGCAACCCCGAAGCCACACTCAAGCGACTTGCCCAACAATATGTGGAAGCGCAAAACTACGACAAAGGCGTGGACAGATTCGAGATTAGCCGTGTATGCAAAAACATGGTGCAGGCCGTGGTGGCCGATGAAGCACAGCATATGGTGAAACCTGTGGGCAAAGAATTGCTGGTGTGGGTGAATAAAGGCTTAACGCCACTGCACCATGCGCAACAGCAGCGCGCCCGCAAGCGTGGTTTTGCAAGCGCAGTGTTGGCCAACAGCGTAAACCGCAACCGCCTTTCCAGTTATTTCGAGCGTTGGGTATTCCAAAGCCCGAGAGCCCACACCGATTGGCTCAAGCAGCCCTTTGATCGTATTCCCACCAGAATCGAAGATCTGGATGCATTGAACATTCACGATGCCTTGTTGGCCAGCGGCAGTATTCCGTTTGTACTGAACCCGGTTCATAAAATTGCCCATGCCCTGCGCGAAGATCACCCAGAAGTGAAACACCACGAGGGCCCATTCTGGGATGGCGGGTTGACCGATTATCACCTGGCCCTGCCCTATCACCGGCTGGATGGTTTGGTGCTGTATCCGCACTTCGCCCCCACGGTTACACCTGGCTGGCTGGACAAGTTTTTAAAGCTGCGCAAAGCCAACCCGGATTGGATGAGCAATGTGATTCTGGTGTGCCCCTCGCCAGAATTTGTAAAGCGTTTGCCCGCGAAGAAAATTCCAGACCGCAGTGATTTCAAGCGCTACAACTTTGATCACCGTATTCGCATACCGCTGTGGCAAGCAGCAATTCGAGAAAGTGAACGCATGGCCGACGATTTCTCGAAATGGCTCAACACGCTGAATACCAGGTAAGCAACTCCAGGAGTTTGCCTAGTACAACAATTCCAGAACCATCCAATATATCCCTCATACAGGTCAAGCTTTGCGGGGGGATCCAACTGTTTGTCTAGGGCATACCATTGTTTGACAAATTATTTGCCAAAGGGTGGTGCCATCATGAAGTCTTGGACGATTGCGAGAAAACTTACAGTTTCAATGGCGATTCTAATCGCCCTGTCGGTTTCAATCCTGAGTGTTTTTGCGCTACAACTTAAAGACCAATCCAGCAACACACAGAACGCGATTGAAAACAATGTCGCCCCCTTGATTGACGTGGCCAATGTTCTTAACTTCATTCAACTGGCCAGGGTCAACTTGCGTGATGCACTTTTCGCATCACAAGCAAATGCGCCACAGGAAAAAATCAATGCGTATCGAAGTGCCTATCAGGGTTTGGCCAAGAAAGTAGATGAACTAATACTCACCCTGGGTAAACGCAAATTGTCCCCCAAGGCCAGCGAGTTTCTCAAGGAAGGCACTGCCGGCTGGGAAGAACTGAAAGTAGTCGTCGGGAAAATTGAGCGCGCGACTTTGGATCGAAACTTTGACCTGGCCATTGAGCTCATGCTGACCGATTGCTACATTGCCGCAAAGAACGCCGTGAGCGGCTTTAATCAGTTTGCTGACCTACAGCAACTGGAACTTGAAGGCACCATTGATCAGGATATCCAGACTACCGACTCATTCACCCTGACAGCCAGTATCATGGCGTTGTTGTCGATATGCCTTGCTTCAATCATTGCGTTGCGGACCATCACGCACATGCGTAAATCACTTGATCAGGCCATTGAAATCAGTAAAGCAATTGAAAGCGGTGACCTGACTCAGAATATCAGCCATGCGGGAGAAGATGAAACCGGTACGCTTCTGAAGAATCTGAGCAACATGAGCAACGGTCTTCGCGAGACCGTGTCAGCGATGATCAACGGCACACACCAGCTTCAATCCGCCACTGAAATGCTGAACTCCTCATCCAAAGTCTTGAAGCACTCATCTTGTGAAGTATCGGAGTCCACTAACAACACTTCATGTGCTGTAGAACAATTGGGCAGCAGCATGGGCTCCGTGTCAGAATCGGCGGGGCAAGTGTTGGGCAACGTACAACAAAGCCTTGAACAGACCGAGGAAAGTAAAACCCGAATTACCGTGCTTGTAGGAGAAATTGGCAAGATTGAAAATGCTGTCCAGCATATGTCCGACAGCGTGAGCGCTTTTATCCATGCGACTCGCAAAATTACCACCATGACCGATGAAATCAAACAGATCGCAGACCAAACCAACTTGCTGGCACTGAATGCTGCAATTGAGGCAGCCCGAGCCGGAGAACAAGGACGCGGATTCGCGGTGGTGGCCGATGAAGTGCGCAAACTCGCTGAAATGAGTTCCTGCTCTGCCGTGAAAATTTCCGAAACCACCGCAGAACTTAATAGCCTGGCCCAAGTGGTGGAAGGCGCGGTGGGCGACGGGCTTAGCTCGATCACCAGTTCAAGAGGCTATGCCGATCTCGCAGTCAGTGCGATCGTGCAAACAGAACAACAGGCGCAGCGCTCTCTGGCTGAAGTCAACACGATTGCTCAGGGCGTGAATGAGCAAGCCAAGGCGTCCGATCTGGTTTCCAAAAACCTGAATAGAATCGTGGCGCTGATGGACACCAGCGAGAAAGCACTGAACAAGAACCTGGAAAGCACGCAATCCATTCTGGAAGTTGCCCACCAACTGGAACAGGCTGCAACCAAATTCAGACTTCAAAAGTGAACAGGGTGGGGTGAACAAGGTACAATTCACCCCATTCAATTAAGCACTTAGCGAATTCTCATGACTCTCAAATGCGGCATCGTTGGCCTTCCCAACGTCGGTAAATCCACCCTGTTCAACGCGCTCACCAAGGCTGGCATTGCTGCAGAAAATTATCCATTCTGTACAATCGAACCCAATGTGGGCATGGTTGAGGTACCCGACGCTCGCTTGCAACAGTTGGCCGATATCGTGAAGCCCGAGCGTATTTTGCCCGCCACCGTTGAATTTGTGGACATTGCGGGCCTGGTGGCAGGTGCATCCAAAGGCGAAGGTTTGGGCAACCAGTTTCTCGCTCACATTCGCGAAACCGATGCCATTGTGAACGTGGTTCGCTGTTTTGAAGACGACAACGTCATTCACGTCAATGGCCGGGTTGACCCGCTTTCCGACATTGAAACCATTGAAACCGAATTGTGTTTGGCTGACATGGGCACCGTTGAAAAGGCAGTGCACCGCTATGCCAAACAGGCGCGCGCAAATGACAAAGAAGCAGCAAAAATTCTGGCCATTTTGCAGCGTTGTGAGGCGCAACTGAACGAAGCCAAACCCGTGCGTGCATTGGGCCTGGATACAGAAGAACTTTTTGCAATCAAAAGCTTTGGCTTGATCACTGCGAAGCCGGCCATGTACGTGGCCAACGTGGCCGAGACTGGTTTCGAGAACAACCCGTTCCTTGAGCGTTTGCAGGAATACGCAGCCAAACAGAATGCCCCGGTGGTTGCCGTATGCGCCGCCATTGAAGCTGAAATTGCCGACCTGGAAGACGCCGACAAAATGGAATTTTTGGCCGACATGGGCATGACTGAACCTGGCTTGAACCGCGTCATTCGTGCGGGCTTCAAGCTGCTGGGTCTGCAAACCTACTTCACCGCAGGCCCAAAGGAAGTGCGTGCGTGGACTATTCATATCGGAGACACCGCGCCCAAAGCAGCTGGCGTCATTCATACCGATTTTGAGCGCGGTTTTATTCGCGCCCAAACCATTGCGTTCGATGACTACATTCAGTTCAAAGGCGAAAACGGTGCCAAGGAAGCTGGAAAAATGCGAGCGGAAGGCAAAGAGTATGTGGTGAAAGACGGCGACGTGCTGAACTTCCTGTTCAATGTTTAAACAGGCTGCGAGCCTGGTTTAAAACAAAGGCCCTTCGGGGCCTTGTTTTTTGCTTGTCGTCTTTTTGTGCTACGGTAATGTCAGTATTCACTCGCTGCACCAACCATGTCCAAAGCCCTGAAGTGGTCAATTCTTGCCTTTGTGATCGTTCTTACCGGCGTTATTTTTTCTCATGGCGTTGTAGTGCCGCGCTTCATCTGGGAACCCAAGCTGAACAGTGTTCGCAATCAGTACCCCGACCAGCGTATTGATGTAAAACGCGTGGTGCTTGCGCTTTCCCTGAAACCGCAATTGATCATTTCTGAAATAGAAGTGGATGACCCCACCCGCAAGGAAAACCTGCAACTGGCCTTGATCAAACTGGGCATGAACGCCTTCGAGTCGATCAAGCTGGGCCGAATTCAAGTGGAGTCACTGACCATCAAAGGCCTGGCGGCTCGGGCCGAGAAAGATTCCGACTGCAGCCAACCTAGCTTGAACTGCACACCCGTGCTGCCTGTGGCGCTGGCCGCACGGACCTGGCAAAGTACACAGGTGGCCAACCCCCGTTTTTTTACACCCGAACTTGCTTTGAATTCACTGGAACTTGAACAGGCACAGTTCACGGTGAACAACACTGAAGCCCAACAAGAGCTGAGCGGCAAACTGGAGCAGTTCAAGTTTAAAGTGGGCAGCCGCACTCCAGACAATCAGTTCAACCTGGGTTGGCGCCTGGGTATTAAAACCCCGCAGGAAAACAAGCAACTGTACATCGCCATGAACGCGCAAACCGAGGCGGGCCCCATGCGCGAAGTTTCACTCAAACAATTGAAAGTCAACATTGACGGTCAATGGAACGGTTTTCCGTGGACCGGCACTGCCGAGCAAGACCTGCTGGTATTGCGCCTTGCGCAGGCTAACAACGGGGAAGGTGCACCTTTTATCAAGTTGCATGGCGAAAACCTTCGCACCTATGTGCGTCGAGATGACTTGCCTGAAACACACCAGGCTGCATTTTCTGCCCAACAATTTGAGGGTGGCCTGCCCGCGCAAAACTGGACCCTGAACAAAGCCGAATGGACCTACACCCACGAGGATGCCCAAGCCTGGACCTTCAACATGAACTACACGGCATCGGAAGGTTTGCTTGAATTACAACCCGAGACCATAAAAGGCAGCGAAGGCATTCCCGCTGAAGCACAGGTGCGTGAATTGAATTGCAATGCGGCTGAAACTGCCATACGCGAAGACAAGCCTTACTGGGCCTGGCAAGAAGGCTGGTTCAGAGTACTGAACGAACACCCACAAGAAAACTCAGGCCTGGTACTTTGCCCAGTTCAACAACCTTCGGTGGGGGCTGGTTTGGATGCCACCGCAGAATCACCTTCCGCAGAACCCGCAGGTAAATAAGGTGTTTTGTCAGGGTGCAGTTTGAAAAACTTGCCCAGCAATTGCTGCCGGGTGTCGGGGTGGGCCGGGTCTTTGGGAATGCATTCAACCGGGCACACCACCACGCATTGTGGCTCATCGAAATGCCCCACGCACTCGGTACACTTGCCAGGGTCTATTTCATAAATTTCTTCACCCATGCTGATCGCGCCGTTCGGGCACTCGGGCTCGCACACGTCGCAATTAATACACTCATCGGTGATGATTAAAGCCATAAGTTCACTTTACTTGTTGATCACCTGCGGCGGGGTCAGCCCCAGCTTCTGGTTCAACCAATGTTCAACCGAAGGAAACACAAACTTGCTAACGTCGCCACCCAGTGAGGCAATTTCACGCACAATGGTGCCGGAAATGAACTGGTACTGATCCGAAGGCGTCAGGAACATGGTTTCCACATCGGGCAGCAAATAGCGATTCATGCCCGCCATTTGAAACTCGTACTCAAAATCGCTCACA
>JAHJCM010000177.1 GCA_018812945.1 Gammaproteobacteria bacterium
GACACCGCGTTGATCGGTAACCTGGTCAACAGTGTTACTTTTTATGCCAACACAACGATTTATATCATTGCCGGTTTGTTCGCCCTGTTGGGTACGCTCGATCAGTTGGTCAACATTACCAGCGACTTGCCGTTTAGCCGGGAGGTTAGCCGCGGTTTGATGGAAATCAAGGTGCTGTTGGTTCTCACTGTGTTTGTGGTGGCTTACTTTAAATTCACCTGGAGTTTGCGCCAGTTCAACCTGCTGACCATTTTGGTAGGTGCTGCACCCGATGGCAACCCCGATCAAAATTACAACCAGGCCTATGTGTCGCGCATGGCGCGTATTAACAGCCTGGCCGGTGATGAATTCAACCGCGGCTTGCGCAGTTATTATTTCGGTATTGCCTCGGTCACCTGGATGATTCATCCCGGTTTGCTGATGGCCTTTAGTGCGTTGATTGTGTTTGTGTTGATCCGCAGGGACTTCTATTCAGAAGCCCTGGAGATCATGTCGAAATAAAAATTAATCGTGAATTACCAGCTGCTGGTTTCGCGTTCGGGGCTGGCGCTGACCTTGTGAATGGTCAGGTCGGCACCGTTGAATTCCTCTTCTTCATTCAGGCGAATACCCACTGTCATTTTCAGCACGCCATACACCACGAAGCCACCCAGCAAAGCCAATGCCACGCCGGCCACAGTGCCGATCAACTGGCTCATGAACGACACTCCGCCCATGCCGCCCAGGGCTTGCTGGCCAAATACGCCTGCCGCGATTCCGCCGAAGGCGCCGCAAATGCCATGCAATGGCCATACACCCAATACATCGTCAATTTTCAAGCGGTTTTGCGTGAAAGTGAACATGTACACAAACAGCACGCCTGCGATGGAGCCCACAGCCAGCGATCCCAGCGGGTGCATGATGTTGCTGCCTGCACACACGGCCACCAAGCCAGCCAGGGGGCCGTTGTAGGCAAAGCCTGGGTCGTTGCGGCCTGCAGCCAGGGCACCCAAAGTGCCGCCCACCATCGCCATCAGGCTGTTGACCGCCACCAGGCCCGAAATGCCTTCAATTTTCTGGGCGCTCATCACGTTAAAACCGAACCAACCTACTCCCAGCACCCAGCTGCCCAGTGCAAGGAAGGGGATGGATGACGGCGGGTGCGAGCTGATGCGTCCGTCTTTGGTGTAGCGGCCACGGCGTGAGCCCAGCAGCAACACGGCAGCCAAAGCGATCCAGCCACCCACGGCGTGAACCACCACGCTGCCCGCGAAATCCATGAAGGGGGCGCCAAAGCTGGCAGTCAGCCATTCCTGAAAGCCATAGTTGCCGTTCCAGACCATGCCTTCAAACACGGGGTAAACCAAACCTACCAAAGCCGCGGTGGCCACCAATTGGGGCACAAAGCGCGCGCGTTCGGCAATGCCACCCGACACAATGGCAGGAATGGCGGCCGCGAAGGTGAGCAGGAAGAAAAACTTCACCAGCGAATAGCCGTTGCCTTCATTAAGCACGGTGGCGGGTTCGTAAAAACCCACGCCATAAGCAATGGCGTAACCAATGAAGAAGTAGCTGATGGTGCTGACAGAAAAATCAGCCAGAATTTTGACAAGGGCATTAACCTGGTTTTTGTGGCGCACCGTGCCCACTTCCAGAAATGCAAAACCGGCGTGCATTGCAAGCACCATGATGGCGCCTAGAAGCACAAAAAGAGTGTCCAGTGCGAGAGTAATTTGTTCCATTTTGGTGAATTTTCAGGTTTTTGGTTAAAAGTGGGGCATTAGTTGCAAAAACGATGCCCGCTTTTTAGGCGGTTTTTGCACCGTACTGGTGCAACTTCAGTCAGGCTTGGATATCAAGCTTTCTCAGGATGTGGACCAGGTCGGCGGGAGAGTTTTCTTTGTGATGTCGTTTTTTCTCGGAATCGGACACCGCAATTTTTGTGTAGCCTGCCCAAAAGTTACACAACATGGGCGAATACACAGGGTTGTTTGCAGGTGCGCCGCGCAAGAAGCCCACCTGCTTGATACAGGCTTGAAGATCGGGGGTGCTTTGTTTCAGCACACCAACGGGATTGGCGTGTGGGTGTATCAAGCCCAAGTCTTGGCATTTTTCAATGACATGCAGTGAAATTTCGGCCAGTGGCTTTAATTTCACTTGGGTGTAGTCAGCATTGAATTCAAGGCAGTTTTCCAGTTCAATTTCCGATCCGAATTCGGCCTGAATGGCCCGGCGCAAAGGCTCGGTTTTCAGTTGTTCTGTCGGGATGCCGCTACTTAATTCACTCTGGGTGTGGTTGCAAAAGGTTTGGGCAATTTGTTCGGCAACTGTATTGGCCAGCACGGCGGGCGTGATGGTTTGCCGAAGTAATTCTTCCGCCATTGGGCCCGCCTGGTTTTGGTAAGCCCGTGTTGCGTACTGGTCCTCAACCACTTCCAGTCCCCATTGCCCTGCCACATGATTCTTCAAGGCTTGAATATGGTGAATTTCAAGTTGCAGGGCAAGTTTGTCATTTAAACGTGGCTTGTCTTCATGCCTTACCAATTGTTGAAGGTGTTGC
This sequence comes from Gammaproteobacteria bacterium, assembly GCA_018812945.1. Classification (GTDB taxonomy): domain Bacteria; phylum Pseudomonadota; class Gammaproteobacteria; order Burkholderiales; family Burkholderiaceae_B; genus Limnobacter. Next base: position 2,540 of record JAHJCM010000177.1, read on the forward strand.
TCGACAAGCTTGTTTTTGGCGCGGGTCAACACCCCGGCCAAGCCTGTTTGCTGGCTGCACAGGTCTCTGGTGTTTTCAAGAATGTTCAGCGTTTCGCCTTCATTGCACACACCCAATCCTTGTGCCAAGGCCAGTGCGCAAGACAGTTTTTTGTCTGCCGGAATGTTCGGGTTTCTCAGTTGTTGTGCAAACAGGTTCAAGTTGCGCCGGCTTTCGTTGATGACTAACGGAGAAAGCTTGTCGGCATTGCAATTGACCCGGGTTTGAAGAAAGTGATTCAAATTACCGATCGCCTGTTGCCGTTGCGCACCCATGCTCGCGTGTTGCCCCAAAAACTGCTGAATATTCTTGATGGTGGTGTTCAGTTGTGCAGTGTAGACTGAGCGTGATTCGGGAGATTGCTTGAAAGCTGCCCAGGCTGCACTGCCGGGTGCGATTGCGGGCAAATCGGTGCCACCCGCATCAGTGGGCATGGTTTTTGCAGCCTGCGTTGCGAGCTGACTCCAGCCCGCGGCAGTGAAACCTTCGACAGAACTCGACATGCAGATTGTGGTGGCTTGATTTATATTGTGTGCCCAACCAGCGATCAAGGTTCCATGTCAGTTCGCTTTCAGTTCGCTTTCAGTGCGCCCCATAAAATTCCAAACAGGTCGTCAAACTGGTCAATCAGTTTGTGGCTTTCCTTGCGCAAAAAGTGCATTTGAGCCACGCGGCCGAATACGCCCATGAACACGTCCAGCAGCATCTTGCTTGAAACGGTGTCGTTAAATACGCCCTTGTGCTGACCTTCTTTCAGCATGCCCAGAAAGGCCCCCATTAACTCCGGGCTTTCATACACGGGTAGGTCTTGATAGCGGCTGGCCGGGATGGAGACGGTCAACAGCAATATCACCTTGGGGTGCTTGTCAAAGTAATCCAGCATCACCCAGAGGGTTTTGCGCAGGCGTTCCCGGTAGTCTTCAATGCCTTCAAGGTGGTCGATCATGCGGTTGGCCAGCCTGCTCAATGTGGCGTCCAGCACATAGGCCACCAATTGTTCCTTGCTGCCAAAGTATTTGTAAATGGTTTGCAGGGAAACATTGGCGGTGCGGGCCACCTCTATCAGAGGCACGCTGTTGAAGTCATGGTTGGTAAACAGCTCCAGCACAGCGTTTTCAATTCGGTCCAGCGTGGCCTTTCGCATGTTGGCGGGGTTGGCGTTCACATCGATTTTGTTGTTGCTTGCGCTTGCGTTCATAGTGACCGGACCCACTTGCGGTGGGTTCAATGGGGTGAATCAAAAGTCGAATCATCTGGTGCTAATGTTGGTGCAGTCAACCATGAGCACCCAACACCATGAGAACAACCGTTAATCTTGATGATGAATTATTAACCAAAGCCCAGCAGCTTTCCGGTCTTGGCGAGCGAAATGAACTGCTGCGCGAGGCCCTGCGCGCACTGATACAGCGAGAAAGCGCACGCAGGCTTGCCCTGTTGGGCGGTAGCAAACCCGAATTACAAAACATTCCTCGCAGGCAGTGGCAGTTGTGAAAGTACTCGTCGACACCACCGTGTGGGTGGATCATTTTCATCAGTCCGAGCCCCAACTTGTTCGCCTGCTGAACGAGGGCTGTGTGTTGGGTCACCCTTTTGTGCTGGGTGAAATGGCACTGGCCAACCTTCAAGACCGTGATCGAATCTTGAACTGGATGGCCGATCTGCAGCCCTCTGTGCCTGCTTCGTCAGCAGAGGTGCTTGAACTGATCGAGTTGCGCAAATTGCATGCACAGGGCCTGGGTTATGTGGACACGCACCTGTTGGCCTCCGTGCTGTTGTCGCCGGGGACTACGCTTTGGACTCGCGACATTCCATTGTTGCGCGTCGTAAAGGAATTGGGCTTGCAGCCGCCGATTCAAGACCGGTTTTTCATGCATGATTCAGCGCGCCGCTACACAGGGGATGAAAAACGGTAAGCCAAATTACCATATGCATAGAGGTGACACTCTAAAGTAACTTCTTGGGTTGATTGTGCGTTTGCACATCGCCATTCTGGACCGTGAAGAATTCACGATACCTTCGGTAATTTTCATTACCGAATCCAGAAAATCCAGGAGGCACAGATGCCATCGGCACTGATATTTGACGCAGTAAGAACCCCACGGGGCAAAGGTAAGAAAGACGGCAGCCTGCACCAGGCCACACCAGTTTGGTTGTTGAATAACCTGCTGACCGCTTTGCAGCAACGCAATGATCTGGACACCAGCCTGGTTGACGACGTGGTGCTGGGTTGCGTAACCCCAGTGGGCGAGCAGGGCGCTGACATTGCGCGCACTGCAGTACTGGATGCTGGTTGGGCTGAAACTGTTGCGGGTGTAACCCAATCGCGTTTCTGCGCTTCCGGTTTGGAATCAGTCAACCTGGCAGCAGCCAAGGTGGGCAGCGGTCTGGAAGACATGGTGGTTGCGGGTGGCGTAGAAAGCATGAGCCGCTGGACCATGGGCAGTGATGGCGGCGCGTGGTTCATGGACCCCCGCATCAACGACAAACTTGGCTTTATTCCCCAAGGCATTTCTGCCGATTTGATCGGTACGTTGGAAGGCTTTAGCCGCACCGATGTAGACACCTATGCTGTTGAAAGCCAGCGCCGTGCAGCCAAAGCGCAAGCCGAAGGCCGGTTCAACAAAAGCCGTGTTCCAGTCAAAGACTTGAACGGTTTGATCATGCTGGACCACGACGAATTCATTCGTGGCAACGCCACTGTAGAAAGCCTGGCCACTTTGCAGCCCTCATTTGCAATGATGGGCAGCATGGGCTTTAACGCCACCGCGTTGCGCAAGTACACCACCGTTGAGAGCATCAACCACATTCACCATGCGGGTAACTCGTCAGGCATCGTAGACGGCGCTGCCTTGGTATTGGTGGGTAGTGAAGAAGCCGGGCGCAAGGCTGGTTTGAAGCCACGCGCCCGCATTCGCGCGGCCGCTGTCATCGGTTCCGAGCCCACCATCATGCTGACTGGCCCAACGCCAGCCTGTTTGAAGGCGCTGCAAAAAGCTGGCTTGAAAGCTTCTGACATCGATTTGTGGGAAATCAACGAGGCATTCGCTGTGGTACCCATGCAAACCGCGCGCAACCTGGGCGTTAGCCTGGACCGCGTGAACGTGAACGGCGGATCGATCGCGATGGGCCACCCACTGGGCGCAACTGGCGCAATTATTTTGGGCACTTTGCTCGATGAACTTGAGCGGCAAGACAAAACCCTGGGCCTGGCCACACTGTGTGTGGGCGGCGGCATGGGTATTGCCACCATCATCGAACGCATTTAATTGGCCGAAGGAGAAACAACAATGAGTGCAGTGAAATTTGAACTCGGTCAGGACGGTATCGCGGTAGTCA
>JAHJCM010000178.1 GCA_018812945.1 Gammaproteobacteria bacterium
CCCTGCTAAAATGCAGCCTGTTTTCAAACCCTTGCATCATATAGAGGCCCCGCGATGAACACGCGCCCCGCTTCTTCGCCTGCCGAGCACAACAGCCTTGTTGTCAACGGCGCTGCAGTCGAAGCCCAACTCCGTGAACTCCTTCAAAAACGCATCCTGATTCTGGACGGTGCAACCGGCACCATGATTCAGCAATACAAGCTCACGGAAGCCCAGTACCGGGGCGAGCGTTTCGCTGATTTTCACCACGATATCAAGGGCAACAACGAACTGTTGGTGCTCACCCAGCCCGCCATCATGACCGAAATTCATGAGCAGTATCTGGCTGCAGGTGCCGACATTCTGGAAACCAACACCTTCGGTGCCACCACCGTGGCGCAGGCGGACTACGAGATGGAACACCTCGTGGACGAGATGAACCGCGAAGCCGCCCGCCTATGCAAAGCAGCCTGTGTGAAATATTCCACACCGGATAAACCCCGTTTTGCAGCGGGCGCCTTGGGTCCCACACCCAAAACCGCGTCGATTAGCCCCGATGTGAACGACCCCGGTGCGCGCAACATTACATTTGATGAGCTGGTAGCTACTTACTACCAACAAACCAAAGGCCTGGTAGAAGGCGGCGTTGACCTGTTGCTGGTTGAAACCATTTTCGACACGCTGAATGCCAAAGCCGCGTTGTTTGCGATTGACCAGTATTTCGAAGATTCGGGCAACAAATTGCCCATCATGATTTCCGGCACAGTGACCGATGCTTCTGGTCGCGTGTTGTCTGGTCAAACTGTCGAGGCTTTCTGGAATTCCGTGCGGCATGCCAAGCCGATTACCATCGGCTTGAACTGTGCGCTGGGTGCCTCGCTGATGCGCCCCTATGTGGCTGAACTTTCCAAAATTTGCGACGTGCCCATTTGCGTGTACCCCAACGCCGGTTTGCCCAACCCGATGAGCGACACGGGTTTCGACGAAACACCCGAAATCACCTCCAGCCTCGTGAAGGAATTTGCGCAAGCAGGCTTTTTGAACGTGGCCGGTGGTTGCTGTGGCACCACGCCCGATCACATCGCGGCCATTGCCAAAGCACTGGAAAACCAAAAGCCGCGCACCATTCCCACAGTCGAGCCAAAGTGCCGCTTGTCTGGCCTTGAACCGCTGAACATCGATGACAACAGCCTGTTCATCAACGTGGGCGAGCGAACCAACGTGACCGGTTCCAAAGCATTCGCTCGCATGATTTTGAACGAGCAATACGACGAAGCCCTCAGCGTAGCCCGTCAGCAGGTTGAGAACGGCGCACAAATCGTGGATGTGAACATGGACGAAGCCATGCTCGACTCCAAGGCCGCCATGGTCAAGTTCCTGAACCTCATGGCTTCCGAGCCCGATATTTCACGCGTACCTGTGATGATCGACTCCTCGAAATGGGAAGTGATCGAAGCAGGCTTGAAATGCGTGCAGGGCAAGGCGGTGGTCAACTCCATCTCCATGAAAGAAGGTGTTGAGGAATTCAAACGCCAGGCCAAGTTGTGCAAGCGCTATGGTGCTGCAGTCATCGTGATGGCTTTTGATGAAAAAGGCCAAGCCGACACCTACGCCCGCAAAATTGAAATTTGCGAACGCGCATACAACATCCTCGTGAACGAAGTTGATTTTCCGGCCGAAGACATTATTTTCGACCCCAACATTTTTGCAATCGCCACTGGTATTGAGGAACACGACAACTACGGCAATGACTTCATCGAAGCCACAGGCTGGATCAAGAAAAATTTGCCACACGCCAAAATTTCCGGCGGCGTGTCCAACGTGTCCTTCAGTTTCCGAGGCAACGAGCCTGCTCGCGAAGCCATTCACACTGTGTTCCTGTATCACGCCATTAAAAACGGCATGACCATGGGCATTGTGAACGCCGGCATGATGGGCGTTTACGATGAACTGGAACCCGAACTGAAATCCCGCGTGGAAGACATTGTGCTGAATCGTCAGCCCAACCTGCCAGCCAATGATCCCGACTTTGGCAAATCAGCCACCGAGCGAATGATCGAATTCGCCGGCACTTTAAAGGCGGGTGGCAAGAAGCTGGAAGAAAACCTGGAGTGGCGCAACCAGCCCGTGCAAAAGCGCTTGGCCCACGCACTGGTGCATGGCATTACCAACTTCATTGTTGAAGACACCGAAGAATGTCGTGCCGAAATTGCAGCCAATGGTGGTCGCCCAATCAATGTGATTGAAGGCCCCTTGATGGACGGCATGAACGTGGTCGGCGACCTGTTTGGTGCAGGCAAAATGTTCCTGCCGCAAGTTGTAAAAAGCGCCCGTGTCATGAAGCAGGCTGTAGCTCATCTCATTCCCTACATCGAGGAAGAGAAAAAGCAACTGATCGCTGCGGGTGGTGATGCCAAGGCCAAGGGCAAAATTTTGATTGCCACCGTGAAAGGCGATGTGCACGACATCGGCAAAAACATCGTGACCGTTGTTCTTCAGTGCAACAACTTTGAAGTCGAAAACATGGGCGTGATGGTGCCTGCCGAGCAAATTCTCGCCAAAGCCAAAGAAATCAATGCCGACATCATTGGGCTGTCGGGCTTAATTACACCTTCGCTGGAAGAAATGGCTTACGTTGCTAGCGAGATGCAACGCGACCCCTATTTCCGCGACCGTGGTATTCCCTTGCTCATCGGTGGCGCCACCACCAGCCGCGTGCACACCGCGGTGAAAATTGCACCGCATTACGATGGACCCACCGTGTACGTTTCCGATGCAAGCCGTTCGGTGGGCGTGGCCTCGAATTTGTTGTCCGATGAATCGGCCGACACGTTCAAAGCCGAGCTGAAAACCGAATACGAACGCGTACGCGAACAGCACGCCAACAAAAAGGCCCAACCGCTCATCAGTATTGAGGCTGCACGGGCCAACAAACAGAAAATCGACTGGACCAATTACACACCGCCAAAACCGAAATTCATTGGCAAGCGTTACTTCAAGAATTACGATTTGGCCGACATTGCCCAGTACATTGACTGGACGCCGTTTTTCCAAACCTGGGATTTGCATGGCGGCTATCCCCGAGTGCTGGAAGACGAACTGGTGGGCGAAGCCGCCCGCAAAGTGTTTGAAGACGGCCAAGCCATGTTGAAAAAATGCATTGAAGGCCGCTGGTTGCAAGCCAATGCGGCGGTGGCGTTTTACCCGGCCAACACGGTGGGTGACGACCACATCGAAGTGTATGCCGACGATAGCCGCAGCCAAGTGCTGTTCACGTACAGTCCCTTGCGGCAACAGGGTGAAAAACGCGAAGGTATTCCGAACAAATCATTGGCCGACTTCATCGCACCCAAAGGTGAGGGTGCTGACTACATTGGCATGTTTGCGGTCACCGCTGGTTTGGGCGTGGAAAAGAAAGAAAAGGAATTCCAGGCGGCGCACGATGACTACAGCAGCATCATGTTCAAGGCGATTGCAGACCGCATGGCAGAGGCCTTCGCAGAATGCCTGCACCAGCGCGTTCGCAAAGACCTGTGGGGCTATGTCGCCGATGAAACTCTGAGCAATGAAGAACTGATTGCGGAGAAGTATCAGGGTATTCGTCCCGCACCGGGTTACCCCGCCTGCCCGGAACACACCATCAAGCGCAATATGTTCGAAGTAATGCAGTGCGAAGAAATCGGCATGACTCTGACCGAAAGCCTGGCCATGAATCCGGCGGCCAGTGTTTCAGGTTTTTATTTCGCCAACCCCGAGAGTGATTACTTCAATGTGGGTACGATCGGGCAAGACCAGTTCAAAGCCTTGCTGGAATACTCAGGTCGGAATGAAGACGATTTGAAACGAGCCTTGGTTCCCATTCTGGGTTGAGCAAGAGGAACGGTGTTTGAACCATTGAGTGTGAAAAGGGTACTCACTAACGGGAGGATCCTTTTCATGCTTGAAATTCAAACTATCACTGACTCTGATCACATGCTAATGACCCTGGCCAACGCGGCCACGTGGGTTCAAAGCGAAGAGGAGTTCATCCTTTGGAGTGGAGCCGAATATCGTTTTGGTCACTCCATTTCAGAATTCCATCTTGGCAAGAAACCGGAAGAAGTTTATGTCGCTTGGCTCGACGGTGCTGCGGTTGGGTATACCGAACTGCATTTCAACTCATTCGGCAGGGTAATTGCCCGGGTGTTGTGTCACCCCCAATATCGCGGTCATGGTATTGGCCGCCAACTGGTTGATTGGGCTTGTGAGCGGGCCTACACAAGTTCTTTGATCGTCACGTTGTTCTGTGTTTCCAATAACCGTGTGGCGCATCGCCTATACCTGAACATGGGTTTTGCAGAGCATGAAGTTCTTGTACCCGATGACCTCATTCGAATGACCAAAATCAATCCCAAGTTAACTATGGGCGAGATTCACTCGAATTCTTCTTCAAAAGCATTCCTTACAATGAACTAAAGCGAATTCTTTGTCACACAAGTAACACCAGTAGTTTTATAAAAACCAAAGGTGTCAGTGTGATAGAAACATTAAACAAATTTGCGCGACTTGCCTCCGCGCGCTCTGAAGTGGTTGGAGCCTCTCTCGTCATACTGATGGTTGTGATGATGGTGATGCCTCTATCACCGATGATGCTGGATGTACTTTTGGCGATCAACATCTCGGTTTCAATCTTGCTGGCCATCAGCGCGGTACTCATTGAAACGCCTCTGGCATTTTCTTCTTTTCCCGCCATTCTATTGATGACTACCCTTTTCCGGTTGTCACTCACCATTTCCACCACACGCCAAATTTTGCTCGAAGCGGATGCCGGGCATATTGTTCAAACTTTTGGTGAATTTGTGGTGGGCGGCAATATTGCTGTAGGCCTAACCATCTTCATCATCATTTCGGTCGTCAATTTTCTGGTGGTCACCAAAGGCTCTGAGCGCGTGGCAGAAGTAGCCGCCCGTTTTTCTCTCGATGGCATGCCCGGTAAACAAATGTCGATTGACAGTGATCTTCGCGCTGGTCTTATCAATCAAAGTACTGCCAAGCAAAGGCGTGCAACGCTAGAAAAGGAATCTCAGTTATTTGGTGCCATGGACGGTGCCATCAAGTTTGTGAAAAACGATGCAATCGCTGGTTTGGTGATCACGGTGGTCAATTTGTTAGGCGGTTTGGCTGTAGGCATGTTGCAAAAGGACATGAGCTTTTCTCAAGCGGCCAGTATTTATTCAATTCTGTCTGTCGGTGATGGCCTGGTGGCCATTATTCCATCTCTGTTGATATCGGTCGCAGCAGGCTTGATCGTTACACGGGTTACCAAAGGCGAAGGTGACGGCTCCAGTACAGCGGCCGATATGTTTAAAGATCTTTCGCGTAACTCAAATGCCTTGCAAATCAGTGGCGTGTTTTGCTTGATGTTTGCATTCGTACCGGGGATGCCTGCCCCGGTATTTGTTGTCACAGCAGGGGTGCTGTTTGCAGCATGGTACTTCATGACCGCGAAAAATGATAAACCGGAGCCAATTAATATCGAAAGGCAATTCTCTGATTTGCTGGGGCCAGACCATAAAAAATCTCTGGAAGATGTAACCACTACGGATACCTACGCTCCTTTACAAATTCGAGTTCCCGCCACCGCGGAGCCTACCAGTACCAATCAAATCCAGAATATTTGCAGGATCGCCAGAAACCGTCAGGTGGAACATCTTGGTGTTGTGTTGCCCCTATTCGATTTAACGCAGCACAGGGAAGACTATGCAGAAATCTATGTGTTTGGTGTACCGGCACTTAGCCTGAATTTGTCTGAAAAGCGAATCAGCATTCTTGAGCCAATTGAGAAAATTCAAGCTTTGGGAATTGAACTCGAATTTATCACTGAGAAAGATAAAACGACTGGGCGCTATCACCATCTTTGTGAGCCAACCTTCAAACCCAAACTGGATCAGCACGGCTTGACCTACAAAACCTACGAGTCCCGTCTGCTTGAGCAAATCGAAACATTGCTGGTGAACAAGATTCACCAAATGTTTACTCTCAATGAGTATCAGCGACACCTGTCGTCGTTGGGTGATCGTTTTGCTGAGCAACTTAAAGAACTGGAACGCGTTTTACCCACCACCAAGGTAGTCGAAGTACTTCAAAAATTAATGCGTGAACGGGTTTCCATCAAGAACCTGCGAACGATATTTAATTCCTTGATTGAATGGGGGCAACGAGAAAGAGATGTGGATGTTATTACAGAGCAAGTACGTCGCGCACTGCATGAACAAATCTGCCACCAGTACTCACAGTCCAAAACCATGCGAATCGTACTTCTGGATGTTGAGTTCGAACAGGTTATTCGGGAGTCGGTTCGAAGCCAGGGGAGTAATAGCTATCTGGATATTGATTCAAGCTCGATCAATACGATGGTCACCATGGTTGAAAAACAAATCAGTCCTTATCTGCATGAGGAATACCCTCCCGCAATCGTTTGTTCCATGGATTGTCGAACCCATGTCCGACAAATAATTGAACCGACATTGTTTTGTGTACCCGTGTTATCCCACCAAGAGGTTTCGTCGAATCTTGAAATCCAGGTTTTGGGAAATATCGCAATCACCGAATCACAGTCCTTTAATCGCTGAATGGGACACGAAGGAATATGATGCAACTACAAGTCAAAGCCAAATCGGGTCTGCATGCCGGGGCGGTCTGGAACCTGAGCAAATCATTTGTCACATTGGGTGGTTCAGCAAGGGCAGATATTTTTCTTTGTGATCCAGAGATCCCCGATTCTTTGATTACCCTCAGCCGTTATGGTCGACGCTATGTCATCGAGGGTATGCAACGATGTCATGGTGGTTTTGTGCGAACTTTAATGTGCGAGCAGGAATGAGATGATCGTGAATCTGAACATCAGCTGGAAAGCGTATTTTGCGCAGGAGATTAAGCATTCGCTCCTCCGTATAGCTGATCGACATCTACAGTTGTGTAGTCGTCATCCAGAAGCAAATCATTTTCAATTTCCAGTTTTGGTTCTTGATGTTGTTGATTGATTTCGTCAAACAATGCCTGGACTTCCGAAGCTATCCATTCATGCACCTCTTTCCACAAGCCCTGCTCTATTGGATCGATGGTATCTACTAGACGAACGACTTGATGGGGTACATTCAGCGCCCACCGTTTGAAAAACGATGGAAAATAGCTTTTTAGAACCACGCCCAGTCCTATTTCTATGCGCGTCTGAATCGAGATCACGAGGCGATCATCATGATTGATCGCGTTGGCACATTGATACTGCCACCGGTTCAGACGGACCGGTATGCTTCGATAAAATTCAATGATTTTTCGAATTTCATCTGCTGATTTGACATTGAACTTTTGATCCCATTCCTGGGGGCGCGAATGGATGATGCTGGAATCCAGTGTGAGTGACGCCACTTTTATCAGGTGCATTTCGAGTTGTTTCTGCGTCGACAAGGAGATGGAAATCAGTTCTGGAAAATGCAGTAGATCTTGATCGGGATGGTCGTCAAGTTCCAGCACACTTCGTGTTTGCAAAAGCTGGAAGTAATCAACCGATGATTTACCCGCTGTACCCAGTGCATATGGCATGCGGTGCTGATGATCGCTATTGAGACCGATCAGTGGATTACTCCACCAACGCCACCATTCAACTTGAAGTGTTTTGGGCAGACTCATTTGAAGAATCTCGAGCGAATTGATTGCAACACGGCTGGCCACTGATCGATACCCTTGGCTTGTAGCCAAGTCAGGCCGATTGAAAGCATCCACATGAAAAGAATGATGTACACGATTGCCAGGAAGTAGCCTTTGTCTGCAGCACTCAGCGCAATCGGGCCGTACCACACCAATGGTACGCACTCGTCGATTTTTAGTTCTGACGGTATGGCAGTAACGGTGACATTGGATTGAGCATCGCCAGCGATACCGGGAATGCTTTTAAAGACCATTTCACGTACCTTTGGAATGTACGCTGGGAACTGGGCTTGTTCACTGTACTTGACGAATACAGCGGCAGACGATGGGCTAAGCGGTTCTCCTGGATTGGCACGTTCGGGCAAGACGATGTGCACTTTGGCGGAGAGCACGCCATCGATACGCATAAGTGTATCTTCGAGTTCTTGCGACAAGGCATATAGATAGCGGGCCCGTTCTTCCAGCGGCGAACTGATCATGTTCTCTTTTTTGAACACCTGTCCGATTGAAGATTTTTTGTCACGGGGTAAGCCATTGGCTTGGGTAATACTCAACGCGTTGGCCGAGAGATTTTCGGGTACAGAAATCGCAGAACCCTCTTTTGTTCTTGTTTTCTCTGCAGGTATTCCTGCAGCCAAAAGGTGTGAGTAAATTTCATTGGCTTCTGGCTCGGACAATCCATTAAAGAGCATGGCTCTGTCAGAACAGCCTGTGAGAATCAGCGCCAAGGTGAAGGCGCCAAGGTATCGCTGAATGAAGCGGAGTGGCTTGCTCAATTTATCTTCTCCGAGTAACAGAGGCGACTTCTTCGGAGACGTCTTCGGCAGTGTTGCCTACCCGGCTGACACCTAGAAAGTAGTAGGCTGAGGAAAATTGCTGTTGGATGACAGCTTTGGCAAAGTTACCATCCGTGGTGTGTCCGCCTTCTAGCTGTTGAATGCCACCCATTAGGTGACGTTGCAGGCGGCTGATATAAAACTCTGCTTTATTTAGTTCAACAGCTGACTTGGCAAGAAGCGATGGTGCTGCTTGGTCTGAGCCGGGTGAAGTGATTTTGGTATCAAGCGCGCTGGATGAAGTCTTAAAAGTTTCTTTTAAGCCGGTAAGCAATTGTTGAAAGTGTTCAACGTTTTGCGCAGGCGCGATGAGTTGGGCAGGTTTTAATTGCGTGAAGTTTAATACTGGATTGATGTCGATCTTCTGCATTGTGTACCTCTCTTGTCCTGCGCATTCTGAGTATTGCCCTTGCTGATAAAGTTCCACGAAGGGCCTCTTCGCCTATAACATGCAACGTTCCTGGTTGTTGTCATGAAATTTAAGCTCATATTCCGAGGAGTTCGATTTCTCGGATTCATGCCCGTAAAACTGGAGGCGAAGCTCGATTCGTCGGCTCGCGTCTTTGGATTGTTGGAGATTGTTGAAAGCCACGCCGCCGGCCAGAAAGAGCTTTTTAATCTGGATTCGTTGATCTGAGTTGAACTGGATTGGGCTATTGTTGCTGGATTGCAGCAAGGTGCACATGACCCATTCTGAGCGTTTTAGACTGAGATTCAGGTTGTACAGGTAAGAGCCGTCGGTGTCGGTATACCCTTCAATAACTACTTGTTTGAGCCACTTCTGACCCATCGGCGTGTTGGCCGTTTCAAGAATGACTGGCACCACATCGGCCAGCGCAGCCTGACCGGCCTCGCCTAACTTGTATTCATCGGTGTCGAATTGTCCCTGTGCACCGAAATTGATCCGGTTTAGCTTGCAATCTACATTCAAATCGGGGTTGACCTGTTCGGCCTTTTGGGAGAGGGTCTCGCAGATTGCATTAATTTCTTGAAACCGAAGTTCAGTCTGAGTTAGTTCAGGATCTTTGGTGCGTATGATCACTTCTGGTTTTTCAAGATCTCCTTTTTGAGCTTTTTCAACCAGTTCCTGGGCTTGCCTGGAAATTGCTGACAATGCGGCAACCATGATGACCAAGAACAGAATCATCAAGGCTGTCATCAAATCTGCGTAAGAAATCCAAAAAGGTTTCTCGCCTTCATCACTTCGGTGCGCAGGCGTGTAAGACGTCATCAAACTCATGATTGCACCGAGGATGATGCGGTGTCGTCGTGGCTTTCTTGTTGTCTGGCGCGAATTACTTTCATGGCCAAATCCTGAGGTGTGCTTTTAATATGACTTAGTCGATTGTCCAGACGCGCACCCATGTCTTCGATGGGTTGTTTGACCTGCCGTGCCAATGCAGTTTCAAGTTGATTGACTAACCGTTTGTTGGATTCGTTGAGCGCTTTCTCTAGGGCTTGACTTAGACCGTCGTCTCTTTGGCCTTGAACTGATTCAAGTTGTTTGATTACCGGCAACATGGCTTGCAGCAAGTCGTCTTTCAGGTCTCGGGTCAAGTTGCTGGCGCTGGATGAGTGTTGTACAAGCGTTGCCAAGTATTCTTCGCCGACACCCGGCTCAAACAATCCGTTCATGGCATCAACCAAGTCATCAAGTGCTGCCAGATTTTTGCGGTAAAGCGATTTTTCCCAGTGTGTGATGACCATGGCAGCGCAGATGGCGGCAGCGGAAGCGTAAAACGCATCGCGAACCCCCCCGATCAACAAGGTGATACTTTCATTCATGTTTTCGACACTGGAGGCATCAAAACTGCTCAAACCAAACAAAAGACCCGAAAATGTGCCAATGATGCCAATGCCGGTAAGAATACCCGGGAGATGTTTGAAGTACTCGACGCCCAAGGGACGGTCTATGACGGTGGAGGCTGAGAAGTGGGTAGACACAGGCACAGTCAGGCGAAATTTCCGGTTTCGTTTGACGCCGTTGATCATGCCGGTTTGTGGGTGTAGGGTTTTGGCGAAATCTTTCCAGGCTTTTTCAAGCATGGTTCCCTGAAAAATTCGGGCAACACCGTCTTTGCGCATGAAGTCATCACCCTCAGACATTGAGCGCACGGTACTGCCAATTTTGGAGATGAGATCAGCCAGCTCTTTGGACTTAAGTACATATTGTTTGTAGAAATTGAAGCAGGACAAGCACAAGAGCACCATCACTGCGGCGGGTGGAATTAGCTGGATAAGATTGGTTGTGGTTGTGCTCACCGTGTCTTCCTTGAGGATCGATTCGGATTGTCGAACAGGGGTGGTTACCTGACTGCAAGTTTTGAGTTGCAATCACAGGTGATTGGTTCCAGATTTGATGAGCATGGAAACGCAAAAAGGCACCCCGAAGGGTGCCTTTTCACTTTGCAAGGGGGTCGGAGCCCCATGCAATACTACAAAGCTTAGATGGGCAGGCTGTCTGTGGGCAGCGCGCTGGTCAATGCGTCCAGTGGACTTGCGCCAGAGGAGATTGGCAGGCTGGAGGGGTCCAGCATGCTGGTCAGTGTATCCAGGGGCGTGCCAGTGGAGGGGAAGCTTGGCAAGCCACCACCTGCACCGCCACCTGCTGCCAGGTCAGTCAGTACGCTGGGGTCCAGCAGTGACGTGACCATATCCAAGGGCGTGCCTGTTTCGGGGATGCCGGGCAAACCGCCACCCGCACCGCCACCTGCAGCGGCATCGGCCAATGGACCCAAAACCGCGTCCAGGGGTGTACCTGTGGGGCCGTCGGATCCACCGCCGCCGGCGCCAGCCAGCGCATCGGTCAGAATGGCTGGATCAAGCATGGATGTCACTGAATCCAGAGGAGTACCTGTAGAGGGGAAGCTTGGCAAGCCACCGCCACCGCCACCAGCCAGTGCGTCAGTCAGAATGCTTGGGTCGAGCAATGCAGTAACCTGATCCAATGGCGTGCCTGTTTCAGGGAAACTTGGCAAGCCGCCACCACCTGCGCCACCCAAGGCGTCAGTGACTGGGCCAAGCACTGCATCCAACGGTGTGCCTGTGGGGCCAGCCGCACCACCTCCATCACCACCTGGCAGTGGCAAGCCACCGGACAGCGCTGCAATTAGAGGATCGGTCACAGGGGTCAGTGCGTCGAAAGCCTGGTTCAGGCCATCGGCCAAAGGCTGAGAGACCATGGGCAGTGCATCAGTTGCCGTCGCCAAGCCATCAAACAATGGGGCCGCCGCGTCAAAACCTTGGGTCAGACCGTCGTTCAAAGGGGAAAGAACTGGATCCAGTTGACCAACCACCTGAGCTACACCGTCCGCCAACTGTGGGGTCACCATGCTCAAGCCACCACCCAGTTGTTCTGCGACCACACGTAGGTTGACTGGAAGCGTGTCAGCTGCGGCAGTCACCATACCGTCTTCATTGCCGGCAATCACATCCACAACGGGAGAAAGCGCAGTCTCAACCGCTTCGGTGATGGGCGTTACGTTTTGATCGAGCGAGTCGGTCACTGGGGCCAAGCCTGTCAGTGCATCGCTCAAGGTGTCGTTCACAGGTGTAAGCGCTGGCTCGAGTGCATCCGTAATCGGCGCTGTTTCTTCCAGAACTGGATCCAATGCTTCAGTCACAGGTGCCAACGCGCCAACCGGAGCGTCAACAACGGTTGTTACCGGAGCTAACGCATCTAGAGTTTGATCCACTGCTGGAGAGGCCGGGCCGGCTGCATCGGTCACAGGCTCCAGAGTACCTGCAGTCGCCTCGCCGGAACCGCCACCTGAAGAGCCACCGCCAGAACCACCGTCGCTGTCATCACTGCCCAGCACAAATGCTGCACCGGCTGCAGCGGCCAATGGACCAGCCAAACCGCCCGCGGCCAAACCTGCGCCAAACAAGCCAAACATACCACCTGCGCCCGTTACGGCTACGGTTTCGCCTTCAGTCAGCAATTCGAATTCGCCTTCGGCCACTTCAAACTCAGCGCCATTCTCACCTTCTTTCAGCGTGGCTACCGCGTTGGATTGCAGAATACCTTCTGTGGCTTTTTGACCTTCGGCGCCAGGAAATTCGATGTAAGCAGATCCTTCTGCACTGGTGGTAACTGTGTCACCTGCAGAAATAATGTCACCTTCCTTCAGAAGGACTTGTTCACCGTCGGGACGGGTTACAGAAACCTCTCCCAACACGCTTTTGATAATTCCAGTGATGTTAGCCACAGTACATTCTCCGACAATGGTGTGTTCATTTAAAAGTTCGGCGAAAGTTCCGCCTTGTGAGAGTTTTACTGTCGGTAATCAGGAAA